>JBFDTN010000001.1:348750-697500 GCA_040719455.1 Streptococcus pneumoniae
AGCTGATATGACAGCTGATGAGATTGCTTTAGAAAATGGCGCTTCTAGCTATTTTACTGGTGAATTTTCAGGAACCTTGCAAGGAAAAGATGGTCATACCTATACGATCTATGACTTAAAAGCACCTTTATTTGAAACATTAAAAGGGGCGACGATTGACCATGTAGCACTCAAAGATGTAGCGATTCGCTCAAGTGCAGATATTGGCGCGCTAGCAAAAGAGGCAGTGAATGCAAGGGTTCAGCATGTGGCTGTAAAAGGAAATCTTGAAGCCAAGGAAAACGTCGGTGGCTTAGTATCAAAGGCTAGTCAGACAAACTTTACCCATGTTTCTTTTGTGGGTGGTATCACAGGAAAAGACAGTATTCGACAATCTCATAGCGGAGGGATTGTTGGTCAAATGACAGGGGGTCAGATTGATAGAGCTGTTGTGCATGCGGATATGACAGTCCACTCAGCCTTTCCAACGCTGAATAATAATGGCTTAGTTGTTGGTAAGACTGAAAATGCTGTTTCTCTCAAACATCTTTATGCCAAAGGTAGTTTGCTTGAGTTAAATCCTTTGACCAATAATCCTTTCATAGCTGGAGGCATTGTTGGATATTTGGACGGTAGCTTGAGTGATGCGATTAGCGCTGTTAAGGTTGATCGGGGAAATCCTGTCCATGGAGCGCAGTATTACAATGAAGCGACGATGACCAATATCTATCTCGTTGAAGGACAAACCAGTATTGCAGCCGATCGTGAAAAAGAGCAAACAGGAACACTTCTTGCCGAGGCAGATTTAGAAAAGAAATTATCTGATTTTGGCTTAGAGGTACCAGCTGAAAAGCAAACAATTGAAGCAGTGACGAATTTCTCTGTCCTACCACATGCACGAAAAGACCATAAGATAGCTTATGAAAATCTTGAAAAATTGCTTCCATTCTACAATAAAGAAGAGATTGTTCGCTATGGAAATCTAGTAGATGAAAAGGATAAGCTAGCAACAACAGAATTACTCAGTGTGACGCCTTTCAAAGTAAATGAGTTTCTAACGGAAAATCTCTCTCAACCAAGTGATGTCATAAAAATCTTGCTGATTTATAAGGACAAGACGAGTGAATACCGCAATGTGACCTTCCAAAAGACTGTGTCGAATGGCAATATTTTTGAGTATCAAGTAGAAGGAACAAATCTCGCCTACACCCCACGCTCTTATAAGATGGATGTGCAAGCGATTTTAGAGAAGGTTCTTCCAGAATTTAAGAAGGTGAGCGTATCAAGTGTGAAAGACTTGTATGAGATTTCAACCTTTGATACTCTGGGCTTAAATGAGACGATTCAAAAAGTTGTTGAGACGATTGAACCTGAGCTCAAGAAACTCTTAGCAACGAGTCTCCATGTAGGAGGCACTCAAGAATTGATTCACCAGCATATTGCCAATTATTTGTTAGAAAACAAGGAGAGAATTGTCCTTGGATTGGCTTATTTGAATCGTTGGTATCATATCCAGATCGATCAGACAAATGCGAAAGATTTGATGGTCTTCCACCGTGATTTCCTTAGTGGTGCTACGATTAGTAGCTTGGATAAGGTACTTGCGGTGACAGACAAGATTGGCTATCTGATGGGATTCCAAGTGGAAGAGACATATCAGAAAGTGTTGGCAGAAAAAGAAGAACCTAAGGATATTGTCTCTTATCTCAAAGCCTATCGCCAGATTCTTGCACCAAGTTTGAGTAATAACGATTGGCTCAGACAAACTTCAAAAGCCTATATTGTTGAAGAAAAATCACTCGCACAACCAGATGCGTCAGTTGATTTGTTTGATCGGTTGGATAAATTAGGCAATCAAGGCAAGCTCATTTTAGGGCTTTTGACCTTGCCGAATAAGGGAGTCTTTGTCATCTCCACATTGTCTTCTATTGCTCTTGGAATGTATGATCGTTACATGGATATGGGGCTTGAAAAGACGAATCCAGAGATGTTTAAAACAGAGATAGAGCGAGTGGAGCGAGACATTCAAGCGACAGCTGTGCGCCATCGTTCTTATTCTGACTTCTGGAGCCGTATGCTAGGTGCGGACAAAGAGCGTGTTCGCAAAGACATCTTTGTCTGGGACCAATATATGAAGCGTGGAAAGACATCGACTAATGAATGGTATGCGAGCTATGGTCCGAATTCGACTGACGCTATTCGAAACTTCTTTGGCTTACTTGGCTATTGGAAGTCTGGTTCAGGAGAAATTGACAATGCAGGAGCCTATACGATTGGTAGTGTGCCAACGATTTACAATGTTCAAGCTCGTATGCTAAGCGTTGATGGTGCAGCTACCTATACTCATGAGATGACCCATGCTCTGGATAGAAATAGCTATTTCTTAGGCTATGGTCGTAGAGAGCATTTAGCAGCAGAAGCCTATGCCTTAGGACTCTTACAGTCTGTTCACCATTCGGCAGATGCGGTGATTGGTTTTAACAACATGGGTCATCTGGACTACGGTCTTCACAATACCGAATCAGACCGCTTTAAGTCTGATAAAGATTTGCAAGACTATCTCCATCGCCAGCTCGATGTGGTTTATACCTTGAACTATCTGGAGGGTCAATCTGTCTTGAAATTGAGAAAAGATCAGCAGAAGATGATTCTTCATCAGCTAACGACGGACCAAAGTGATGATCGCTATGGACGTATCTATGCAGGAGCAATTTCCGATGAAGAGTGGCAGAAGATTCACTTAAAGACATTTACAGATTTGATTGATCATAATCTGCTTTCCAATCGTTTTGAGGATAGTTATGATGTCAATCTGATTAACAAGCAGTTGAGCAGAAATGGATACTTTGTCTTACCGCTCTTTAAGCCGATTTATGCAGCATCTGAAAATTTTGCCGGTGCTCCAAATCCAGTGCTCTTTAGAGAAATGGCATTCAACCTTTTAGCTGAAAAAGGCTACCGAGAAGGCTTCTTGCCGTATGTGACCAATCAGCTAAAAGCAGCATCTGAAGCAGCAGGTCACAAGGTCTTGACAGACCAATTTATCATCAACAAGATTTATCCAGATGGGCAATACCCTACAATCACAGATTTCAAGAAAGCGATGTATCAACAACGGATTGATCAATTAGGCAACTTGAAGTCGATCAGCTTTAGATATGATGGTAAATTCTATAAAGATGTGGATGTTGCTCGTTTGCAGCGGATGATGGATCAAGCCATGCAGGATGATCTTCAAAACTACAATTTCTATAATTCTTGGCAATCCTCTGTCAACAAGTTGAAAGATGCGATTTATAGAGCATATTTTGCAGATACACAAGAGTTTATGACATCCGTTTATAAGGATAATGCCTAGATAAGAAAACTACCTAGACTTGCAGGTCTAGGTAGTTTTTGTGTTAGATTGATGATTTATAAGACGTGATTCCGATAATCACATCGACTGCTTTTTCCATGGTTTCTAGGCTGACATACTCAAAACGTCCGTGCATATTTTCTCCTCCAGCAAAGATATTCGGAGTTGGAATTCCCATAAAGGAAATCTTAGAACCATCTGTCCCACCACGGATCGGCTCGATAATTGCTTGAATGTCAAGATTCTCCATGACTTCTTTAGCAATAGTAACAGGAGTCATGTCTTTTTCAATGACCTGTTTCATGTTGTAGTATTGGTCAGCAAGTGTCAGAATTACGCGCTCGGTGTCGAATGTCTGGTTCATATCTCGTGCGATTTTCTCCATAAGCGATTTGCGGTTTTCAAAGGCTTCTGTTTCAAAGTCACGGATGATGTAGCTAGCATGGGCTTCCTCCACAGAGCCATCTACTTTCATGAGATGGTAAAAGCCTTGATAGCCGTCTGTTTTTTCTGGACGGTCTTCTCTTGGCAGTTGAGCATGGAAATCCATGGCTAGCTGCAAGGCGTTAATCATTTGATTTTTAGCGGTTCCTGGGTGAACATTACGTCCTTTAAAGGTAATCTCAGCACTAGCAGCACTAAAGGTTTCGTATTGAAGCTCACCAAGAGGACCTCCGTCCACGGTATAGGCGAAATCCACAGCAAAATCTTCGGCGTTAAACTTATCTGCTCCGACCCCAATCTCTTCGTCTGGACCAAAGCCTACACGAATCTCGCAGTGCTTGATTTCTGGATGGGTATGGAGGTACTCGATAGCTGTCATAATTTCAGCGATTCCTGACTTATCATCTGCACCGAGCAGGGTCGTACCATCCGTTGTGATGAGGGTTTGACCTTTGTAGTTTGAGAGATTTGGAAAGTCTTTTGGACTCAAGTGATAACCAGATTCACCAAGAGGAATGTCTTTTCCATCATAGTTTTCGATGATTTGTGGATGAACGCCTTCTGCATTAAAATCAGCAGTGTCCATATGGGAGATGAAGCCGATTTTTCGGGTCAAGCTTGGATCATTGGCAGGGAGTGTCCCAATCGCAAAGCCGTTGGGGAGGTAATAGACATTTTCAAGCCCCACTCGTTTCATCTCAGGGATGAGGACGTTTTGGGCAAAATCCACTTGACTTTGCGTACTTGGAGTGGTAGTAGAGGTTTCATCAGAGCGAGTATTGACTTTTACATAAGTCAAAAAACGCTCGAGTAGGTTGGGATATTTCATGCGTTCTCCTTTAAAATATATTGTTTAATAGCAGTTGCAACACCATTTTCTTCGTTGCTGTCAGTCACAGCGTCAGCGATGGATTTAATCGTATCGCTGGCATTTCCCATAGCAACGCCGAGACCTGCAAATTCGAGCATTTCGATGTCATTATTGGCATCACCAATAGCCATGATATTTGCAGGATCAATGCCTAATGTAGCAGCGAGTCGAGCAAGAGCCGATGCTTTACTTGTACCTTTTGGCAGGGTTTCATAGATGACTGGCTGCGAACGCACGCCATTGAAACGCTGGCAGAGCTCTTCTGCGTAGTTTTCTTCAAACTGATCAAGGATGTCTTTTTCTGCTAAAAACATCCCTTGAAACATGGTGTGTTGGTGAGATATAGCCTCATCAAGGCTGATCTCTGTTGGTATCGTAAAGACAAGACTAGCGTCGTGGGTGACAATGTCGCTTGCAGGCTCATCCACAACAAAGTAATGCTCTTCATCAAATAAGGTAAACTGGACAGGGCTATCTTTAGCAATACCAGCTAGATAGCGAATGTCATCTTCATTGAGAGCTTGGTAATCCACGAGCCTCCAATCACTCGTCTCATGAGTCGAGCAGCCGTTGTTGACAATGACGTATTCATGCTTCGCATCAAGTCCTAGTTTCTCAAAATAAGGCTTGACCCCAATCAAGGGGCGACCGGTGCAGAGAACCAGCTTGACACCTTTGGCTAGGGCTTGGTGGATAGCGTCGATATTTTCTTGGGGAATTTCCTTAGCTTCGTTGAGCAAAGTCCCATCCATATCTAAGGCAATCAGTTGAATCATAGCGACCTCTTTTCTAAAAAGCAATTCTGCCCTCATTATAGCATAAATTGGGCTAAAATAGGGAAAAATCCTAACGTCATAACTAGAGGACGAAAATGCTTTTTTCAACCTAGCACAATCAGTGCTAGTTATGATATAATAAATAGAATACCCTAAAAGGATGAGAAAGATGAACGTAGAAGAATTAAAACAGCGTCAGGAGAAGATTCGCAACTTCTCGATTATTGCCCATATTGACCACGGGAAGTCCACCTTGGCAGACCGGATTTTGGAAAAGACAGAGACGGTGTCAAGTCGTGAAATGCAGGCTCAGTTGCTAGACAGCATGGACTTGGAGCGCGAGCGTGGGATTACCATTAAGCTCAACGCTATTGAATTGAACTATACGGCAAAAGATGGAGAAACCTATATTTTCCACCTGATTGACACGCCGGGGCACGTCGATTTTACCTATGAGGTATCACGGTCGCTTGCAGCCTGTGAAGGGGCGATTTTGGTTGTAGATGCTGCGCAGGGAATCGAAGCGCAGACCCTTGCCAATGTCTACCTTGCCCTCGATAATGATTTGGAAATCCTGCCGATTATCAATAAGATTGACCTGCCAGCAGCAGATCCAGAGCGGGTGCGTCAAGAAATCGAAGATGTGATTGGACTGGATGCTAGTGAAGCGGTGCCAACTTCTGCTAAGGCTGGAATCGGGATTGAAGAGATTTTAGAGCAAATCGTTGAAAAAGTTCCTGCCCCAGCAGGAGATGTGACAGCGCCGCTCAAGGCCTTGATTTTTGATTCGGTCTATGATTCCTATCGAGGGGTTATCTTGCAGGTGCGTGTCATGGATGGTATTGTGAGACCTGGCGATACGATTCAGATGATGAGTAATGGTAAGACATTTGACGTAACAGAAGTGGGAATTTTCACTCCGAAAGCTGTTGGTCGTGACTACCTAGCAACAGGTGACGTTGGCTACATTGCAGCCTCTATCAAGACCGTCCAAGATACCCGTGTCGGAGATACTGTAACCCTTGCGAATAACCCAGCAGATGCACCTCTATCTGGCTATAAACAAATGAATCCGATGGTCTTTGCAGGTCTTTATCCAATCGAGTCAAATAAGTACAACGACCTGCGTGAAGCTCTTGAAAAACTCCAGCTCAATGATGCCAGTCTTCAATTTGAGCCAGAAACCTCTCAGGCACTCGGTTTTGGTTTCCGTTGTGGATTTTTGGGACTCTTACACATGGATGTTATCCAAGAGCGTTTGGAGCGAGAGTTTAACATTGATCTGATCATGACAGCGCCTAGCGTTATCTATCAGGTCAATATGACAGACGGTGATGTCCTTGATGTGTCTAACCCATCTGAATTCCCCGACCCAACCAAGATTGATTCGATTGAAGAGCCTTATGTTAAGGCGCAAATAATGGTGCCGCAGGAGTTTGTTGGAGCCGTGATGGAATTGGCGCAACGCAAGCGTGGGGATTTTGTGACCATGGATTATATTGATGACAATCGCGTCAATGTCATTTATCAAATTCCGCTTGCCGAAATTGTCTTTGATTTCTTTGATAAGCTCAAATCCTCTACTCGTGGCTATGCTAGCTTTGACTATGAAATTTCTGAATACCGCAAGTCAAATCTTGTTAAGATGGATATTCTCTTGAATGGCGACAAGGTTGATGCTCTCAGCTTTATCGTTCATAAGGAATTCGCCTATGAACGTGGAAAATTGATTGTCGATAAACTGAAGAAAATTATCCCTCGTCAGCAATTTGAAGTGCCGATTCAAGCAGCAATTGGGCATAAGATTGTGGCGCGGACAGACATCAAAGCCCTTCGTAAAAACGTTCTAGCCAAATGTTACGGAGGAGACGTCTCACGGAAACGCAAACTCCTTGAAAAACAAAAAGCTGGTAAAAAACGCATGAAAGCAATCGGAAGCGTCGAAGTCCCACAAGAAGCTTTCCTTAGCGTCTTGAGCATGGACGAGGAATAGAACAGTCCGGGGGCCTGTTCTATCCCCAAGCGTCAGCGCCGGGTTTTGAGCGGTGTGCTATTTTATCCCGAGCTTGAAAACAAGATAGCGAGGTAAGTCTAGTGGACTGTTCTATCCCCAAGCGCCAGCGCAGGGTGTCCAAATGGTGTGCTATTTTATCCCCAAGCGCTAGCGCCGGGTGTTCAGATAATGGACTATTTTATCTCTGAACCAAGAAATAAGAGTGGGAAGATAGATTTAAGTGGATTTAAAGTCTGAGCCTAGAAGAAGGCAGAGAGCTGATTGTCCAACGATTTTTATTGAACTTGGCTTTGATTTGGACAACAATCCTTTCGGATTTGGGATCAGTTCTGAAATAGAGTTTGAAGAGAAAGAAGTGCGAAAAAGAGGTCTAGTTGCGATTAACGTCTGGCAAGACCTCTATTTGCGCTTGTGGATTTCACATCTTATCTTTAAAAGAGGGCTATAAGCGCCAAAGAAAGGCACGCAACAATCTGAAGTTTGTGATAGTAGTAAAAGGTCAATCATGGAAGAGCGATTTATAAGAACAAAGATTGGAGAAGTCTATACAACTTTTCGACAAGGAAATCCAACAATTCTTTTTTTGAGCGGTATGGGCTTTTTTTCGACAGCGGACAATTTTCGGCTAGTCATAGAGAAATTACCAGAAGAGATAGGAATTCTCACGATTGATTTACCGAATACTGGAAAAAGTAAGGTGCGAAATCAAGCAAATGACTCGATAAAAGATGTGATGACTAGCCTCTCTCAACTCATAAAAGACTATTCGATTGAAAATTATGGGATTTGTGCCCATAGTATCAGTGGAATTTTGGCCTTAAAATTATTTGAAAACGATTCTTCTTGTCGATTTTTTGTGGGGATTGAGCCAACAACAAGAGAGATTTTATATGGGAACTTATCCAAAAATCCTTATCCAGAATTTCAAGCTTTAGAGGAGCAGTTGAGTGCTTCTGAAAAAACGTTTGAAGATTATTTAAGGGAGCTTTCAGAGCTCTACTTCTCGCCACAGGATGCTCACCAACTCTGGCAAACCTATCATGAGGCACAGGACAAGCTTGCTTTAGCAGATCAAGCTCCTATTCAAGCCTTTATTTCTATTGAAGAGAAAGAGATTTCTACACAAATGCCATCAGATATTGCAGTTATTCTTTTTTGTCAAGAATTTCGTGTGGCTGAGTATGAGCGTTCTGAGTATGTTCATCCTGATTCAGACGTGACCATTGTAGCTGGTGGGGATTTTCATTATCTTCATTGGTCAGAAAGTGAAAAAATAGCAAACTACATCAAGAACTATATGGAGAAAAGTCATGATTCGACAAGCAAAAGAAAGTGATATTCCAGCGATTTTGGATTTGCTGGAGCAAGTTTTACAGGTTCATCATGCGGTGCGACCAGATTTATTTCAAGATTCTGGGCGTAAGTTTAATGAGCAGGATTTACAAGAGATGTTAGAAGATGAAGTGCGTCCGATTTTTGTCTATGAAGATGAAAATGGTCAGGTTTTAGGGCATTTATTTTGCCAATTAAAAAGAGTGGAATCGCCTGTTTTAGTGCCGATTAAAACACTTTTCATTGATGACTTATGTGTGTCTGAAGCTGCGCGTGGACAAAAAATTGGGCAACAACTTTATCAATTTGCAGAAAGATTTGCACGCAAGGAAAATTGCTACAATGTAACCCTAAGTGTTTGGAATGATAATGCTAGCGCCCTTCGTTTTTATGAGCATCTCGGTTTAAAGCCCCAAGACACGATTATGGAGAAGATTTTGTAAAAAGGAGGTCGTGTGATGAGTGATCAGGAACGGATTTTACAGCTATTTTTGAAATTACAGTCAGGCGCTGCTTTGTCAAAAAAGCAAGTGGCAGCGGAATTTGGCGTTAGTGAAAAGACGATTCAGCGGGATTTTTCCTTTCTCAGTGAGTTTTTACAAACCCAAGCTCTCGTAGCCGCAGAGCTAGTCTATAATCCCAAGGATCACACACGATATTTAAAAGGGCACTCTCGCTTTAATAAAAAAGATATTTTAATCATTTCAAAGATTTTACTTGAAAATCGAGCCTTGAATACAGCTGAAAATAAGGAATTATTACAGCGATTGCTCGATATGCTTCCGCGAGAGGAGAAGTCGGAAATTTCTGTGATTATCGGCAGTGAGTGGCTGAACTATGCACCCTTGACAGATCAACAAGACAGGATTGATAAGGTCTGGGAATTGTCAGAAATGATTCGCACGGAGCAAATGCTTGAGATTACCTACCGAGCACCTAATCGCACGGAGGATAAGTTGCATACGATTTTTCCACTCTCACTCTACTATGATTCTCACTATTTTTATATGGTAGCCTTTCACCTCAAGCACGAAAATTATGTGACCTTTAAGCTGGATCGGATCAAGACTTGGCAGGTGTCAACTGCTAAAAAGCCTTCCCTGTCTTATGGTAAGAAGTTTCGAGATGGAGACGTACGCAATCAGCGTGTGGACGCCTTTTTGGGAGATCCCATGAAGATTGAAATCCTGTTCTCCTATGATCCTGCGATTGTTTTAGACCAATTTCCGACAGCAAAGCTTCTTTCGATGGAAAATGGCAAAGCCAAGCTCTCCTTTACCAGTCAAGATACACCAGGCTTGAAGCGCTGGTTATTGAGCTGGGGATCGGCTTTGAGGGTTCTTTCACCTCATCGTTTGGTGGAAGACATTAAAGAATCCTTAGATGAGATGAAAAAATGTTACCAAAAAGACTAGCGTGGACAAATATTGTCCATGCTTTTTGCTATACTAATCTTATCAAAAAGAAAAGAGGTACTTATATGTCATATACGTTTGATACGTTTGTAGTTGGAGCTGAAAATATCTAGGCCCATGCCGCAGCTATTGCTGTTGTAGAAAATCTAGGTAGTGGTAGTCCTTATAATCCGCTCTACATTCATGGAGAGGCAGGAAGTAGGAAAACGCATTTGCTTTATGCGATAAAAGCTAAGATGGAGGAGTTGTATCCTCATCTTCATGTCTACTTAGTAGATGGGCAAGAATTTGTCAAGAAATCGCAATTAAGTGAATGGGAAGCACTAAGAGAATCTATTGACGTCCTGTTACTAGATGATGTGGAGGAAGCGTTGCAAGATGAGAAATCTTCGGTAGATTTGCTTCATCTTGTTCATTATTTATATAACAAAGAGAAACAAATGATTTTGACAAGCCAGTATGCCGCAAAGGAGCTAGATGCAGACGAGCGCTTGATGTCGCGATTTCAGTGGGGCTTGGAGCAGAGCATGGAGAGATTACAATTTTCACTTCTAACGAAGAAAGAAGAGAGAACAAAGGAAGAGAGACGAATGTTCCGCCCGAAAAAACTGTGAAAAATCGGAAAAGTTCGGTATAATAGGGTGAAAAAACAAATCAGAAGGTAAGGCTATGCCCCAAGCACAGATTGACATTGAACACTACAAACAACTAGCCCAGCAAAAGCAGGGAGAACACCGAAAATTTTTAGCAACACTTAAGAAAAAAGCTCCGAAGGACTTGGACAAGATTGTTCAGCAGGTGCATCAAGAAGTCTTTGAAGAGATTGACTGTACCGCCTGCGCTAATTGCTGCAAGACTCTGGGACCTCTATTTACCGAGGCAGATATTACCCGCATCGCCAAGCATTTTCGGATGAAATTGCCTGTTTTTGAAGACCTCTATCTCAAGGTCGATGAGGACGGCGATAAGGTCTTTCAAGCCATGCCCTGTCCCTTTCTAGGAGAGGATAATCTTTGCAGTATTTACGATGTCCGCCCCAAAGCCTGTCGTGAATTTCCCCACACCGACCGCAAGAAGATTTACCAAATCAACCACCTAACCATCAAAAATACCCTCACCTGCCCTGCCGCCTATCTCTTTGTCGAAAAGTTGAAGGAGCGGTTGGGATGATTATAGAGACGAAAAAGCGGATTCAGGCTGCCTTTATCAAGCTCTATCAAGAAGGCTACGCCCGCATGAGCATTACTAAGCTCTGTCAGCAAGTACCGATTGCACGGACAACTTTCTATGATTATTACGAGCATTTGGACCAAGTCTTAGAGGAGATTGAAAACGAGTTAATAGCTAGTATTTTAGCGTTAGGAGTAGTAAGACGAGAAGTTGATGAACCTTTTTCTGACCTATTTGATGCGGTTTTAGATTATATGAAAGAGCATGAAAGTGCCTTTACTGCTTTGATGATTGCAGAGCCAGATAGTCGCTTTCTTGCTAAATGGAAAACGGCCTTGAAAGTCCATTTAGATATGGAATTTCCACAAGGAAAGAAAGATGATAACAGGGAGCTTCGACTAGAAATGGTAGCTAGTGCGATTTTGGGTGGCTATCAGTATTTTTTAGAACAAAAATGTGTTGTCAATCATATAGAGTTACGTGCGAGTATGGTACAAGCGGTATCATTGCTTGATGATTTTCTCTAAGAGCCGACACTTTTTGAAAAATTGTAGTGGGTATGTTTCTGATTTTTTTCTATACTAGTTTCATCAAATTGATGAGGTGAAACAGATGTCAACAATAACTATCCATGTCATGCACACAGGTCAAGTCAGTGTCGCTCCAGATCTACCATTTGGAGGTAGTGAGACCAATATTCTTAAGGCTTCTGGTCTATTTACAAAAAAAGAAGATCGCTTATGGTTGCCCGTATCAACTTATTTGATTGAACATCCAAAGGGATTGGTCTTGGTAGATACAGGCTGGCACCGAGAGATGAGTCCAAATGGTGTATTTGATAAGGCAGCACAGGTGAAATCTTTAGGCTCCTCACTATTGTATCGTATTAACCAAGGAGTTCTTCCTCATGGACAAGCAGTAGATGAGCAGTTAGCTAGAATGGGAATTAAACCATCTGATTTAGACTATGTGTTGTTGACTCATTTGGATTGTGACCATGCTAATGGCTTATCCCAAGTAGCCGATGCCAAGAAGATTCTCGCGTCAAAGACGGAGCTAGAGTTCACGAAAAAAGGACTAATGAACCATATTCGCTACCAAGAGAAATGGTGGAAAGATGTGCCAGTGACTTTCTTTAATTGGAATGGAAGTGAAGGTCCTGTCGGTAAATCCTATGATGTATTTGGAGACGGAAGTTTGGTTTGTGTCAACATTCTAGGACATGCAGAAGGCATGTTTGCCGTAAAGGTTAGGAATGCAGAAGGAAAATTCGTCCTCTTATATGCAGACGGAGGTTATGCTAGCAAGTCTTGGCAGGAGATGATTTTGCCAGGGGTCGTTGATGATAAGACAGCTTTGATTCACTCTCTCGAGTGGATCCGTGAGCAAAGTCTTGACCCAAACTGCCTAATCTCCCTTGCCAATCACGATATAAATATTGAGCCACAGATGATTACCCTATAAGAAAAAGTCAGTCGTACTAAAGAAGTACGGCTGTTTTTTTGTATCTTCTCTTTTCCTCCAATATGCTATAATAAGCCTAGTACTTATTTAAGAAGATTATCGAGTGAACTACAAATTTCTATTATTCGAAATAAGTAGAAGTTAAGTGATAAAATTTAACGTATAAAAAGCCTTAAGTATAGTTGATAGGATATTGAAGAGGGGGAAGTGATTCAATAAGTTGTCATTTATAGTAGTGTATACAGAAAATTTGAGTTTCAGAAGGTGCTGAAATAGCTCAGTTTCTAAAAATGTTTATAGACTGTAGTGTCACTTTTTTAATAAATATACACTAAAGAAGTATATATGAGATAAAACTAACCAATAAATAAGATTTCTAAAATAGAAAATACTATCATTCAGGGAAGAGAAGGTAATCCAATCATTATACATTTGATTTGATAAGTAAGTGATACTATATTTATGAGTAGAGTGACAGGTAAAACTAATTTAGATTTCTTAGGAATAATGATGGTATAAAAGATTAAACTGTGTAATTGTAAGGCATAAGCTAGCCCAAATGGTAATAAAATTGATGTTGGTATCCACTGAAGAAAAATAAGTATTAAAGTGTTTAATATAAAATTCCCTAAAAATAGTTTAAGATATAAATTTTTATGTTGCATTGTTACCCCATTATGTATTGATAGTATTCAAGTAAGTAACCCATATAAATTATACCATAAAGTCGGTAGTAATGGAAAAGTTAGTTGTTTTCTATAGGCACAAAACTTCCTATAATTTTTCCCATAACAGTGGATATCATTATACTTTGCCAACCACAAAATGGAAATGGTTTTGGAAATATTCAATCCTTTATTTCTGTAATCAAAGAATTAGAAGAAGCTTATCGTAAATATGCCTTGAGTAGTCTTCTTAATAATGCGATTAAAGCAACAGAAGTAGCAGTGCTGTCATATTTATCTAAGCGATATTATGTAAATAGTGGTTGGAAGCAACGATTGGGATGTATTAGTCACTAATTCAGGATTTGACTTAAGTTTTGGGAATTATTTGCATACTCATTATAAAGAGTGGGTTAAGAAAGTATCTCCTTATATGGCTGGATCAGAAATTACTGATCAAGATGGAGGTATCATTGACCTCCCCCATTTAGCGGTAACTACATTGAGTTACTATAATTTCACGATTAACCTAGGTTCATGGAATGGTTGGGCAGGTGATTTAGCGAGTTCGATGGGGTCAGTTCAAAAAGTGTATAATGTGAATAAAAATAGTAACTTAGATGCAATTGCAAGGGCATTTGTTGGAGGTTCATTACCGACTAGTGATGTCCTCAAGGGAGTTACAATTCCAAATGGTATTGGGAATCCGTTTGGATATGCAGATATGTGTAGTGATGCTGATGCGATTGGATTGGCCATCATGATGAAGAAAGAAAAAGCTGGAAATAGCCGCTTGTCTACGACTATGTCTAAGTATTATAATGGACAAAGTAATAGTCGTTACAACAATTATCTATCAGATTTAGGTGTTAGCCGAAACTTGACTGCAATCGAAAATGCTATTGACAAAGTATTTAAGTCATTTCCTGTTAAGTTATACAATTTAACAAAACTAGAATCAGGTCAAGATGTTGATTCAGGAGTAAAAAAGGTAACTCAAAAAGCATTAGCTAATTATATTTATCAGACGACAAGATAAATGTATCTTCCAAAATGAGAGTAAGAAGAGTATTTTCACTTCAAATTTCTTACTGAAAATCTGTAATCATTAAGATTACTAACAAAAAAAGAATAATGATAGGTAGTTAAGTTTTAAAATCCTGTCATTGTTCTTTTTTTGTTTTCTTTTGATGCTATTTAAATGCTATTTTTATAGTTTTAGATAATAACAAAATGGTTAAATAATGGAATAGATAAAGGAGAGGGGAAATAACTAATAATAGGAGTTCTGCGTTGGATTGAAATATAAAATAGACCGATACCAGTAAGTTAACGAAATGAAGCGGTATAAAAACTCCTACCATAGCTACTAGAGAAAGTAAATCATTAATTTTTAATACCAATATAATCCATAGGATAAATGAACTCATGATAGAAGGAAGGATACTTAATGATACTTCCTTCATGATTGGCAATAAGATTAGACTAAATAATAGTATATTTGTCACAGTCAGGTATATGATATTTCGATTTTTTAGTGGTTCATATTTAATGACAATATAGTAACCGAAAAGACTAATCAGATTTATGAAATACTGAAAAAAGTAGAATACACTAAAAGGTTCTGTTTCAGATGTTGAAATATCCCATAGCCAATTTAGTAACGGCAGCGATAGGGCGGCTATAATAGTGACTATGCTAGTTTTAACAAATAATTTCATAAAAGTTCCTCAACGTTTGAGTAATTATTGTTAGCATTTTTGAAACTTGTTATTAATCTCATAATACCATAAATGAATTTACATATCAAAAATAAGTAACAGCTCAGTCAAAAAATATGACTAAGATTTTAGTGTATATTGGTGTCCGATGTATTTGTAGCTGTGCGTGATCTTAACCATTTTCACTTCAAATAAAAAGTAGTGATCACGCTTATATTGATACAATAGTAATTGGTGTCATTTTAAATAGAAAAAATAATATTAGAGTGTTTTTTCATTTGTTGATACCTCACTTTTATACTAGCATTATTCTTTCAAATATTTTTTATTTTAAGTATCAGTCAAAACTTGTCTGTAATTGAAAAAGCAGCTAATAGGGTATTTTCAGATTGATTTGGTTTTGCAAATCATCTTGCAAAGTCTGAAACAGATATAAAAACTGCTTCTGTAGTTCAAACAGCTACTAAAACAGCATTTACTACTTTGAAGAAATGTAAGATAGAAAATGGATAATTTATCTATACTTAGAGTCAATAAGCCAGTTAAACAGTTGTGTGTTTTCTTTGGTTAATGTGGTATAATGATAGGTAAATTAAATCATTACTCGTGGTGCTAGTTAATCTCGAAGTATCTCAGATTGTAAGCCAGTATAATTTGCTCCAGCCTTAACTGCAGACCTGCTAAACTTCTAGTCAGTGTGTGTTCTATATCAAAAAGACCGCAAAGCTCTGAGAAGCGAGTCTCAATGGTTCGTCTCATAGCCATCAATTTCCAATGATTATGTTGTTTAGCTCCTGCCATATTTTGGCGTAAGGGAGTCCATAGATGATAGCCTTTTTGGGTCAAATGATCTTTAAGTTCCTTACTAAGATAGCCTAAATCTGCCAAAATATAAGGTTGTCGGCAATTTTCTAGTAAGTCATCAACTGCCCTAATATCATGGACTGATGCAGGTGTCACAACATAATTCAGAATATAGCCTGATAAAGTTACCAGCATGTGTACTTTGAATCCATAGAACCACAGATGTTTGGAAGCATTGTAGCCAATATCTGCTAAGTCGTTAAAAATACGTGTTCTATAGTTACGGATAGGTTGGCAAAGTGGCAAGGGAAAGCTATCTATAATAACAATGGAACCAGGTGAGATTTGAGTATTCATTGCTTGTCTAATGACTTGAACTAACCAAATCAACTGTCTTGCTCGTCTATTAAAACGGCTTCGTTCAAGAAGATGACCACAAGGAAATAAGTAACAGAGACGGTAGAAATGACGTTGTGACTTAATCCCTAGTTCAGCTTGCAAGAGAAGTAAGACTAATAGAGATTGATCTGAAACCTTAGATAGACTGACATTATGACGATGTTTGAAAGATTTAGGACAATAATCCCTATACAGTTGATGGCAAATTTTTGATAATTGCTTCAAATTCCATTGTAAGTGATGAGATTTAGCGGTATACTGTAAGTGGCTCATTTGGACTACCTCCTGTTTGTTTCGGCACTTACAGTATAGTCCTTTTGGGCTTTTTATTGTAGTTTGAAATTAACTAGCACCACGAGTAATCATTATATTGTGCACATTCTTTGGAACTCTTGCCCCCTAGAAAGGAAAAATCATACATTGTATTACAAATTTCTATTATTCGACCTTGACCATACTTTGCTGGATTTTGCGGCGGGAGAAGAAGTGGCTCTGACACAGCTTTTGGAGGCCATGGGGGTTGAGGACAAGGCAGCCTTTAAGGACTATTACAAGCCCATGAATCAGACCATGTGGAAGGACTTGGAGCAGGGGAAAATCAGTAAGCTTGACCTCATCAATACGCGTTTTGCGCGTGCTTTTGCCCATTTTGGTCGCGAGGTGGACGGGAGTGAAATGGCGCTGCTTTACCAAGAGCACATCAGCCAGCAGGGGCAGGCATTTGATGGGGCTGTTGAGCTCTTGCAGCAATTAGTGAATCTAGGCTATGAGCTCTACGGTGCGACCAATGGTGTCACCTACATCCAGGAAAATCGGCTTGCGCATTCCCCTATTCAGCACTTTTTCAAGGAAATTTTCGTCTCTGAGCAAATGGAAACTCAAAAGCCCGAAGCTCTCTTTTATGAAAAAATAGCAGAGCAGATTCCAGGCTTTACCAAGGAAAGAGCGTTGATGATTGGGGACAGTTTGACGGCGGATGTAAAAGGGGGCAACAATGCAGGAATTGATACCGTCTGGTACAATCCATCTTTACTTGAAAATCACACCGATGCCCTGCCAACTTATGAAATAGAGAATTACCAAGACTTGCTCGATTTATTGCAGAAAAAAGAATTCTAGGAGAGAAAATATGGAAGATAAATCCCTACATGAAATTCGCGTCTTTGAAAATTTTGAAATGGTCTCATCTGAAAAAGGCCATGTAGTAGTGACGACCGAAGTGGTAGAAAAGTCCTTGAATTACTACGGCTTTGCCCACGGTGGTTACCTCTTTACCCTCTGTGACCAAATCAGTGGTTTAGTTGCGATTTCGACAGGGGCTGACGCCGTGACCCTTCAGTCCAGTATCAATTATCTCAAGTCAGGTAAGCTGGGGGATACCCTTGTCATTGATGGAAGATGTGTCCATGACGGCAGGACTACCAAGGTGGTTGATGTGACGGTGACCAACCAAAATCAGGAAGAAATTGTCAAAGCGACCTTCACCATGTTTGTCACAGGCGAGCACCAAGCATGAGAATGAAAGAATCCTTTTCTTATAGTTTTAAACTAAGTGCGAGATAGAAAAAGCCTATTACCCAAGCCTCTTCATTTATGATATGATAAAGATATTGCTGTTTATCCAATCGGACGGCTAAAGAGTATTGAAAGAGGAGATTTTATGGAAAATCATCATTTTGAAGAAGAAGGTCAATTTCAGCGGAAAATGACCAGTCGGCACCTGTTTATGCTTTCTTTGGGTGGCGTGATTGGGACGGGACTCTTTTTGAGTTCGGGTTATACGATTGCGCAGGCAGGTCCTTTGGGGGCAGTTATTTCTTATTTGATAGGGGCAGTGGTCGTCTATCTAGTCATGCTGTCTCTGGGAGAGCTGGCAGTAGCCATGCCAGTGACGGGTTCTTTTCATACTTACGCAACCAAGTTTATCAGCCCTGGAACAGGTTTTACCGTGGCTTGGCTCTATTGGATTTGCTGGGCTGTGGCCTTGGGGTCGGAGTTTTTAGGGGCTGGATTGTTAATGGGGCGATGGTTTCCAGATGTGCCGACTTGGGTCTTTTCGACGATTTTTGCGGTGATTATTTTTGGAATCAATGCCTTGAGTGTGCGTTCCTTTGCTGAGGCTGAGTCCTTTTTCTCAAGTATCAAGGTGATTGCCATTATTATTTTTATTCTGCTTGGATTTGGTGCAATGTTTGGCTTGGTTTCTTTTGAAGGGAAGCACGAGGCGATTTTCTTTCGACATTTATTTAGTAATGGTGCTTTTCCAAAGGGCATATCAGCCCTCCTTTCAGTGATGCTCGCGGTCAATTATGCCTTTTCAGGGACAGAATTGATTGGGATTGCAGCAGGAGAGACGGACAATCCCAAGGAAGCCGTACCGCAAGCTATTAAAACAACGATTGGGCGTTTGGTCGTCTTTTTCGTCTTGACCATTGTCGTCTTGGCTTCACTTCTTCCTATGGAGGAAGCGGGAGTATCGACTGCGCCTTTTGTCGATGTTTTTGATAAAATGGGTGTGCCTTTTGCAGCAGACATCATGAATTTTGTCATCTTAACGGCCATATTATCTGCTGGAAATTCAGGTCTCTATGCCTCTAGTCGAATGCTTTGGTCCTTGGCAAATGAAGGCATGCTATCTAAAAAAGTGGTTAAAATTAACGAACATGGTGTACCAATGCGGGCTTTGCTTTTGTCTATGTTAGGAGCAGTTTTGTCGCTATTTTCAAGCATTTATGCAGCAGATACGGTCTATCTCGCTCTTGTTTCTATCGCAGGTTTTGCTGTGGTAGTTGTCTGGCTCTCCATTCCTCTTGCCCAAATCAATTTCCGTAAAGTATGGCTTAAAGAGCATACGGTAGAGGAGCTATCCTACCGTACCCCTTGGACGCCTGTCCTACCTTGGGTGACGATTGTCTTGCTTGTCATTTCCATTATTGGAATTGCTTGGGATGAATCTCAGCGACCGGGTCTCTACTTTGGAATTCCCTTTATTTTAGTTTGCTACGGCTATCACTATCTTCGCTTTAAAAAATGGTAGGAGGACGTTATGGGAAAATTGAAAACTGCCCTTGAGGCGCGTGATTATCTGATTTTAGATGGAGCTTTAGGTACGGAGTTGGAAAGTCGGGGCTATGATGTGACAGGCAAGCTTTGGTCTGCCAAGTATTTGCTAAAGAATCCGCAGGTCATTAAGGATTTGCACGATACTTATCTGAAAGCAGGAGCGGATATTCTGACGACCTCGAGCTATCAAGCAACGGTACCTGGGTTAGTAGAAGTGGGACTTAGTGAACAAGAAGCACTAGCTACTATTGCATCTACGGTAGAATTGGCACGAGAAAGCCGGGAGAATTTTTGGAGAGGATTAAGTAAGGAGGAACAAGAGAATCGTCTTTATCCCTTGATTAGTGGCGATGTTGGACCTTACGCAGCTTATTTGGCAGACGGCTCAGAATATACAGGGGATTATCATCTAACAGTTGAAGAATACAAGAATTTTCACCGCCCGAGAATTCAACAATTGGTGGAAGCTGGGAGTGATTTCTTGGGGATTGAAACCATTCCGAATATGGGTGAAACCAAGGCCTTGTTGGATTTGTTGGCGACAGAGTTTCCAGACGTGGAAAGTTATATTTCCTTTGTGGCAACAGATGACAGTCATTTGGCAGACGGGACACCGATTGAAGAAGTAGGAAGTTTGTGCCAAGCGTGCCCACAAGTTGTAGCTGTGGGGATTAATTGTAGTGCCCCAGAGCTTTTTCCTAGCTTATTAGAGAAGCTAGCAACTACAACGAACAAACCGTTGATTGCCTATCCAAACTCGGGTGAGGTTTATGATGGAGTGACTCAAACCTGGCACCAAGCACCAGATCACTCACGAACACTTGCAGAAAATGCCAAAATTTGGCAGAATTTAGGTGCTAAAATCCTTGGCGGTTGCTGCCGAACCAGACCACGAGATATTGCGTATCTTGCAAAGGAATTGAAAAAATAAGAGCGTTTGTAGCGCTCTTTTTTGATAGGAAAGAAGGAGGGGCTATGTAACTATTTCATGTAAAAATTTATCAGAACATTCAGAAACTACTAGCATAGAAAAAGATCAATATGGTATAATAAATGAAAAAAGCGTGTGGTAGGATTATGGGAAATTTTTTTGATGATTTAGGAAAAGGCATTGGGGATTTAGGGAAAGGTATTGGAGACATTGCAAACAATGTGACTAAAGAAGCAGGTAAAGTCATAGATAATTCAGGAAAAGCTCTATCAGACATGACCCAACAAGCAGGAAAAGTAGTAGGAGATGTTGTATCTGAAGCAGGAAAAGTAGTAGGTGAAACGGTTGATGCAGCTACTAAAATAGTAGAGGATACTGGAAATCAGATTGGTAGAATGACAGGGGATCTTTTAGGTGGATCGCAACCTGCTATATCGGATAAAGATCAATGTAGCAAGGAAAAAGAAATTCAAGAAGAATTAGAAGGTCAAAATGTTGATATTTTAGAAGTTGATAAATCGGATTGGCCAATAGACTTGATAACGTTAGAAAAAGATGTGGATGAAAACGATGATTCAAAATATAAACGAAGATTTTCTTTTTCTTCTTTATCGAATATCAGTTTTTTAGCATTCTTTTATTTAATTACTTTTAGATTTGAAAATTTTCTTTCCTTATTTCAATATTATTTTTGGATGAAAAAACATCCAATTTCGAAGAATTATACAGGTGAGACAGTTGCCACTATTTTGAAGAAAATGGGAAATGATGTTTTTGATAGAAGTGGTTCTCAACTGCCTTATGGACGAATGAAGTGGTTTCTTCTATCTAATGAAAAATATGCTAATTTTATTGATGAGACCGATTTAGAATATTATGGTTAATTATAGAAGAGGAGGAATTTGTAGAATATGGTTGTCTTCTCAGTCAATATGGGATATATGAGAAATATCAGGATAAGAATTTAAAAGATGCAAAAGGGAAAGCAAAAGTATATTCTGTCTATCATTCCTTTAATGGTCTTTGGAAAGTAGCTTATAAAGAAGATAAAACTATAAAATTCTTTTACCCCAATGGTCGCATCTCTACTTTTATGGGTTTGAAAGATAAAGAAGAGTGGAAAAGTAGACAATTGATTTCATATCTGAATGATTTAATCTCGACAGGATTTACACAGAATCTTGAGGTTGAAGATTTGGCGACTATTTCAGATAAAAAATTTGAAATGTACATAGCAAAAAATAACTTTATTAAAGGATTAATTTATGGTACAACAACTGTCAATATTTCTAATGTAGAGCAACATGTTAAGTATATACAAATAAATCAAATGGCTACGGGAAGTATGGGACATGGACATGCAGCTGAATATGCTAATCATGTAAAAGATAAAATGTGTCATCCCTTTAAAAAGGTAGAGCTGGTGGGGCAAAATAATGCTAAAAATGGAGCAGACCGGATAGTTGGGAATCAATTAATCCAGACCAAGTATCACAATACAGCTTCTAGTACAGTCAATTCTGCTTTTGAACCTGCAAGTAAAGGTGGAATGTACCGCTATAAGGGGATGCAGCTAGAAGTTCCTCGAGATTAGTATCATGAAGCAATTTCAATCATGCGGAGAAGAATTAGTCAAGGAAAAGTAGAGGGAATTACCAATCCGAATGATGCGAAAAAAATCATCAGAAAAGGGAGTGTTACTTATAAGCAAGCTCACTTGATTGCTAGAGGAGGAAATCTTACTTCTATATCTTATGATGTATTAGATGGTAGCATTCAGTCATTGCCCGGTGCTGGAATTAGTTTTGTGATTGTTCTGGCACAGGCTAAATGGGCTGGTGCTAGTACAGAAGAAGCGGTAGGAGCGGCGTTTGAAGCCGGTTTTAAAACATTAGCTATTTCAACCATTGCTTATGCCTCTTCTCAACAAATAGCTAAGATTATGACAGCGCGTTTACGAACGCAGCTGGGCTCACAGACTCTTAATGCGACAACGGTAGCAGGAAAGGTTGCCCCTGTGATTTCATTGGGGGTCATGATTGGGCCAGATTTATTTGATGCAGTTAGTGGGCGAATTTCTAGTCAGCAATTGTTGAAAAATGTAGCAGTAGCAGGTGCTGGCGTAGCGGCAAGTGCGGCAGCAGGAGCGGCCGTCGGAACCATACTTGGCCCTGTGGGAAGTATTGCAGGGGCTGTTATTGGAGGCATTGGTGGAAGTGCTCTAGCAAAAGGTATTTTAGATCAGTTTATCATAGATGATCGTATTGAGATGTTTGCACAGTTAAAAGAAGAATATATCGAATTGGTTATGATTGTTGGTTTATCTTCTGACGAATTTTCAAAACTACAAGAAAAGATTTTTAATAAAGATTTGGAATCTCTTTTGAAAACTATGTTTAGTAGAAAAGAAAATAGCCGAGAATATGCTCGTCAATTTATAGAAGAGAGGCTACACGAAATGATGCAGAATCGTGCACAAATTTCTAATTCTGATGTCTTGGAAGCTGTAAAAATTTCAGAGTCTTTATTTGATGCGAGCCTCCAATCAGCCTAATCATTATAAAAACAGCTTAGAACCTCGATAGTTCTGGCACTTTGTCAACTGTAGTGGGTGAAGTATTACCCCATACGAGAGAGAATCAGGTTGGTTCTCTCTTTTTGTATGTTTAAAGCGATGAGAATTTTAGCTTTGAAGTTTTTAAAGTTTTTAAAACCAAAAGCTTGTCGTTTGATGTCTTTGATAAGTTTGTTAGTAGCTTCTAGCTTAGCGTTTGAATAAGGTAATTCAAGTGCATTGGTAATGTATTGTCTGTATTTGAGAAATGTTGTAAAGACTGTTTTGAAAGTAGGATTCACAGTAGGTAAAGAATCTTCTATCAGTCCGAAGAAAGCCTCGCTGTTCTTCTCTTGGAAATGGAACAACAAGAGCTGATACAGGTCATAATAGTATCTTAGTTCCTCTGATAAGTCTAAGGTCTTTCGAACTACTTCTCTAGGGGTTACTGTTTGTCTAAAGGTTCGAGAATAAAAGAGTTTGTCAGAGAGTTTTCGGCTGTCTTTTTGGAGGATTCTCCAATGATGTTTCATAGCTCGATAAGGAAGGGAGCCCTTGTCATAGTTCTTCATAATGGCAATCCGAGTGGACATCATAGCTCGGCTCAGGTGCTGCATAATATGGAAACGATCCAGGACAATCTTTGCTTTAGGGAATAAGAGGTTAATGATAGGAATGTAGTTTCCAGACATATCTACAGTTACGACTTTGACGTTTTCTCTGACCTCTCTCGTGTATTTGAAGAAGTAGTTTTTAATGGTTGTTTGACGATTATTCTCAAGAATAGTGATAATCTTTTTGGTTTGAAAATCCTGAGCGATAAAGGCAAGCTTTCCCTTATTTCGTGAGAATTCATCCCAAGAGAGGATTTTAGGTAATTGCGAGAACTGTGAAAAGGCAACAGTTTTCTGTACAAATTTTATGAAGTGTTTTTTTGCTTAATCGATGACTCGCTTAGTCATAGGCGTTTGGTAGTTGAGACTGCCATGAATGCGGTGGTGGTTCCACCAGTGAACGTAGTCTTTGGTTTTTAGAGTTAATTCTTCCAAGGAATGGAAGGTTTCTTGGTTAATAAACTCAAGTTTGAAAGAATGATAGGTACTCTCGGCTACGGCATTGTCATAGGGACAACCGGCTTGACTGAGTGAACGTGTGATACCAAAGGCTTCTAATATCTCATCAATCAGCTGATTATCAAACTCCTTCCCTCGATCAGAATGGAAGAGCTTGACCTTAGTCAGCGCATAAGGGATACTTTGAATAGCCTCTTTGACCAGCTCTGCAGTCTTGTTCCAACCAGCTGACAGTCCGATGATTTCGCGATTAAAGAGGTCAATGACCAAGCAGATATAAGCCCAACGCTTACCAACACGGACATAAGTTAAGTCCGTCACAAGAGCTTCCAGGGGCTTCTCTTGGTGAAACTGTCTGGCTAGGAGGTTTGGAATGGATGCCTCATTTTTCCCTTTAGCATGTGGTTTATAGGCAGCCTTCTGGTAAACAGAAACCAAATTCAGTCTCTTCATGATGCGAGAAATCCGACGACGAGACAAGTTGATACCTTGTACTTCTAGACATTTCTTGATTTTCCTAGCACCATATCTGGACTTGCTTTCGAGAAAAATGCGTTTGATTTTTTCTTCGAGACCAGCTCGGATATAGACTCCACAGCTTTGTAGTAATAGCTAGAACGCGGAATGTTCAAGCACCGACACATTGCTGAAATGCTGTAATTCTTCTTGTTCGCAGTGATTATTTGCCTTTTCGTGCCATAATCACTGCCGCTTGCTTTAAGATATCGACCTGCATTTCAAGCTCTTTATTTCGTTTTCTGAGTTCAATCAGCTCACGTTGCTCATCAGTTAGGTTATCAACAGTTTTGAAGGAACCGGTTGTTCTTGCCTGTTTAACCCATTTATCGAAGGTTGAGGGAGTTAGCTCATACTCTTTGATAAGCTCGCTTCGTTTCATACCTGCCTTGTGAAGATTAACGATTTGTTGTTTGAATTCATCTGTGAAGTAGCGACGTGTTTTTCTAGACATATTTTCCTCCTGGTTTTCTTTAGTATAGAACACTTTATAATTTCTGTCTAGTTTAGTGTAACCTATTCATGGGATTTAACTTTGTAAGCAGAAGTGATGGTGATATTTTTATCTTTTATTCCGATAAGATTTGTGGTATTATTAAGTCGTTCCATATGATTCTTTCTAATGAGTAGTTTGGTCGCTTTTCATTATAGATTATATGGGACTTTTTTTCTACACTGAAAAAGCTCTATAATCTCTTCAGTGGAAGTTACCCACTACAGAAATTATAGAGCCATAGTTCTAAGCTATTTTCTTATCTAAATGTCACACACACACCCTCTGGGACGGTAAAGTCATGAGAGAGTTCTGTGAGGCGCCCTGTTTCTTGATTGCGAGAAAAGACAGTCGCATTGTCCGAATCTTGATGGACAGCGATGAGGTGGTTTTGGTCTGGGCTAAGGTTGAAATCACGAGGATTTTTTCCATTGGTTGGAACGATTTCAAGTAAGGAAAGACTGCCATCTGCTAAAATCTCATAAACAGCAATGGAGTCATGACCGCGGTTGGAGCCGTAGAGGAATTTTCCGTCGTTGGACAGACGAATGGCTGCGGTGCCGTTAAAGTCTGTGTAGTCACTTGGAAGAGTAGAGATGGTTTGTATGTGCTCAAATTCTCCCAAGCCATCGTAAGCCAAGACCTCAATGGTTGAATTCAATTCACAGATCAAGTAGGCTACTTTATAGTGAGGATGAAAGACGAGATGTCGTGGTCCTGCCCCACTTTGGGAGGTATAGCGGGCTAATTCTGTCAGTTTCCCATTTTCGCTGACATCGTAGGTGATGACTTGGTCGCAACCCAAATCACAAGTGACAAGGTATTGATCCGGAGTGAGGTCGGTAAAGTGAACATGAGGGCTTGCTTGATTTTCATGAGGACCTGAGCCTGTGTGAGTTACAGAGTCTGCTAAGCTAAGAGAGCCATCCTCTGTGCGACGATAAACCAGTGCTTGTCCTTTGTGGTAATTCGCTCCATAGACGAGATTGCGTTTTTCATCCACTGCTACATAGCAAAGAGGAGCGCCTTCTGAGACGACATGATTGATGAGCTGTCCTGTTTGATCAAAGGCTGCAATGCCACCTTCTCCATCTTTTGCTCCGACACTATATAAGTGACCATCTTTATCAAAGGCGAGATAAGTTGGACTTGGCTCTTGGGCAAAGAGCTTTAGATTGGATAAGTTTCCTGTTTTGGGATCAAAATCAGCTTGGTAAATACCATCTGACGAGCGGCGAGTGTAGGTTCCGAAATAAATAGTTTGCATGTTCATTCACCTCAAAAATTAATTACTTTCATTATACCATAAAATAGGCTGATGATTTTGATTTAAAAAATACAAAAAACACAGATGAGAGATAGGGGGTATGTAGATGGCTTTGGTACAATAAACATAGAATATCATACCAAAGGAGTATATGCACATGAACATCAAACAATCATTACACGTTGTAACAATCTCAGCTTTGGCAGTTTGCCTCTTAGCAGGATGCGGGAGTAAGCAAAATTCCAATAAAAAAACAGACTTAGAAAATAAGGAGCTTAATCTGAAAGAGGAAGCTATCGACAAAAAAGTCAAGGAAGTAGATGGCAAGGAAGTAACGGAATACACCTTGTCAAACGGAGCAGTGGTTCAGGTGGATGGTGACCAAGATATCGAATCGAGCAATGATGAGGGAAACTAGAGCGAGGTTGCGAGCATGGTAAGAAATAAGCGATTGATGCGCAGAATTTTGCTAGCAGGAACTGCTGTTATTTTGGCAGGGGGTGGGGCAGCTTATCTATGGTTGCCTAGCCCAGATACGGAAATTATAGAAAATAGAATCCAGACTTTATCGGTCAAAGATGCGATTGACAAAAGTCGTAAAAGTCTTTTGACCCTATCAGGAGAAGTAGCTGCAAATAATAGCAGCAAGGTCAAAATTGACACCTCAAAAGGTGAAGTCAAAGAAGTATTTGTCAAAAATGGCGATACTGTGGAAGTAGGTCAGGCTCTCTTTTCCTATGCGACGTCTCAAGCTATTACAGCTCAATCTGCCCAGTATGATGTAGCTTCCAAACAGGCGAGTGTTTCTGCAGCTGAAAATACACTAGCTCTGAAATGGGAAAGCTATAACCGTAAGCTGGCACGTTTAAATGAGCTTCGTGCAAAGTCAGGAGAGGAAGCTGAAGGTTTGGCAGATCAAATTAAGTCTGCTGAAGATGAGGTAGGTCAAGCCCTTACCGATGCCAGAACAGCGGAAAATGAAGTACGTCTTGCACAAATCGAGGCAGAAAAGGCAGAAAATCTCGCTCAGGCTGAAGAGGAGCGTACCAAGTACGATACCGTCACAGCAGATACAGCTGGGGTTATTCAATCGATGAAAGAAGACTTGCCTAATCAATCTAAGGCAAAAAAAGATGAAGAAACTTTCTTTGAAATCATTGACCAATCTAAGATTTTGGTCAAGGGAAGTGTGAGCGAGTTTGATCGAGATAAGGTTCAAGTAGGTCAAAAAGTTGAAGTGGTTGATCGAAAAGACAGTAAGAAACGTTGGACAGGCACCATTACGCAAATTGGGAATTTGGCGCAAGAGGCAACCAATGGCAAGCAAGAAGAAAATCCGAATCAAGGAAAGTTCCCTTATCAAGTCGAATTAGATGCTAATAACGAGCCTCCCCTTATCGGCAGCCATGCTTATCTTCATATCCTAGGTGCTGGACAAGAGCCTGGGAAATTAACGCTGAAATCGAACTACTTATTTAAAAAAGATGGTAAAACTTACGTTTGGAAAGTAGAAGATAAAAAGATTAAGCAGCAAGAAGTAGGAGTTAAGGAAATCTCTAAAAATCTCTATGAAGTAGTATCTGGTCTAGTTCTTGATGACAGCCTTGCTATTCCAAAAGATGGCATGAAAGATGGAATGGAGGTGGGAGCGCGTGTTACACCTTAAAGACATTCGTAAATCTTATCAGCAAGGACAGCAGGAAGTTCCCATCCTAAAAGGCATTGACCTTCATGTAAAAGAAGGGGATTTTTTAGCCATCATGGGACCGTCAGGTTCTGGAAAATCCACTTTGATGAATATCATTGGCTGCCTTGATTTGGCGACAAGTGGTCGCTATGAAATTGAAGGTGTAGAGGTCGGTGACTTATCTGATGATGAATTATCTGATTTGCGCAATCAAAAGATTGGTTTTGTGTTTCAAAACTTTAATCTTTTGCCTAAGTTAACTGCCTGCCAAAATGTTGAATTACCCTTGACCTATCTAGGGGTGACTAAGAAAGAACGACGTAAGCGAGCTCTCGAAATGCTCGCTTTGGTAGGCTTAGAAGAGCGAAGTGAATTTAAACCAGCAGAATTGTCTGGTGGACAAAAGCAACGGGTGGCTATTGCTAGGGCTTTGGTCACCAATCCTAGCTTTATCTTAGGAGATGAGCCGACAGGGGCGCTAGATACCAAGACCAGTATTCAGATTATGGAGCTATTTCAGCGTTTTAATCAAGAAGGTAAGACGATTGTCATCATTACCCATGAACCTGAGGTAGCTGCGATGTGCCAACAGACCTTGGTCTTGCGTGATGGCTGTTTTAAAGGATAAGGAGGGAAGATGGAAGATATGATTGTCGCCCTTCAGTCTATTTTGGCGCATAAAATGCGTTCAATCTTGACCATGCTGGGCATTATTATCGGCATTAGTGCGATTATTGCCATTTTTTCCATTATTGAGGGCAATACAGAAAATACCAAACGTCAGCTGATTGGTGGCAGTAACAACACCATGACGGTTGTCTACAATAAAAAGAATGTCATCAATCCCGACCTTCCTGCTAAAAGTAAGGCACAGAAAGCTAGTTACCTGCCTTTTTTGGGTGAGGATGTATTAAAAGAGATTCAAGGTATCAAGGGCGTGAAGGACGCCATGGTGTCTTATCAGACTGAGGATAAACTCTACCATCTCAAACAGTCTTCAACCACTAAGATTGCTGCAGTATCAGAAAATGTTTTGCAGCTAAAGCAGTTAAAACTGATTCATCAAGAAAGTGACGCAAAAGAAGCTTTTAAAGAGGGGGAACAGATTGCTTTTTTAGAGAAAAGTCTTTATGAGAGCCTATTTCCAAAAGGAGATGGTTTAGGAGAGTATGTAGAAATCAAAGGCTATCCGTTTCGGGTTGCGGGGGTCTTTGAAGCAAGAGATCGCAAAAGTTTAAATGAAGGGGCAGAAAAGATTGCCTATCTCCCTTTGGGACAATGGCATCGCTTATCAGAAACCATCAATGCTGAGCCAGAAATTTTAGTTCAGACTGAAAAGGCAGATGCACTAAAGACCGTGGCGAATCGTGTGGCAGACTTTTTAAATGAGCAAGTACCTGCATCTGATTATATGTTTGGCGTTCTCAATCTCCGAGAATTTGAACGGCAGCTAGATGATCTCAATCGGTCTAATTTTGTCCTCTTAGCAGGGATTGCCAGTATTTCGCTTTTGGTGGGAGGAATCGGTGTGATGAACATCATGCTTGTGTCTGTTACCGAGCGGACTCGAGAAATTGGGGTCAAAAAGGCGCTAGGTGCGAGACGCCGATTGATTTTGAAACAATTTTTAATGGAATCCGTGATTTTGACCCTCTTGGGTGGATTGATTGGTGTCATCGTAGGTATTGTCGCGGGCTACGTTATTACCCAATCTTTAGAGTATCCTTATATCTTATCTCTGTTATCTGTTTGTATTAGTCTGGTATTTTGTTGTATAATAGGGATAGTATTTGGGTTGTTACCAGCCGTTAAGGCCTCAAAACTAAATCCGATTGAGGCACTACGTTTTGAATAGGAGTGAGTTATGTATAAGATTTTAGTGGTAGAAGATGATGCTACCATTAACCAAGTGATTTGCGAATTTTTAAAAGAACAAAACTATGATGTTGTGTCCGTATTAGACGGATCTGATGCGCTGAAATCCTTCCAAAAAGAAGTCTTTGATTTGATTATCTTGGATATCATGTTGCCGTCTGTGAGTGGTTTAGAGGTTTTAAAAGAGATTCGAAAGACGTCTCAAGTACCTGTCATGATGCTAACAGCCTTAGACGACGAATATACGCAGCTGATTAGTTTTAATCATTTGATTAGTGATTATGTGACAAAACCCTTTTCTCCTCTTATCTTGATGAAGCGGATTGAAAATATTCTCCGTAGAACGGTCACTTATTCAGAGATTGTCATTGGTGAGTTGCGAGTGTCAGTGGATGATTGTACTGTTTACTGGCGTGGTGAGAAGATGAGCCCAACCAAGAAAGAGTATGAAATTATTCAGGCTCTTGCTAAGCGAAAAGGGCATCTGGTGACGAGAGATCAGCTCATGAATGTCATTTGGGGATATAGCGAGCTAGATACACGAGTTTTGGATAATCATATCAAGAATATCCGCAAAAAAATCCCAGGAATTCCTTTAATCACCATTACAGGAATGGGATACCAACTTGGGGGCGATCAAGGTTGAAAATCGTAAGAAAGCATTTCCTTCTGACCAGTGGTCTGGTCTTTCTAGTCGTGACTGCTGTGCTATCCACTCTCTACTTCACCATGCCTTTGTATTACCAATCGGTGAAAAAAGATGAGGTCAGACGGGAGTTTAATCATGTGGAAAAGCACATCGAGGGCAAGACTCTTTCAGAGATGAAAAAGCTCCTCCAGTCCTATGACCAAAAGAACAGCCGCATGTGGTTTAGTTTGACAGATAATATCGGTCAGCTTCATTATCCACTACTAACACCTTCAAGTGATCAAGTGTCAGTAGAAGTGAGCACCTTTATTGATAATGGAACCGCTGAAAAAGAGCATCTCAAAAACACGGTACGAGATAAGGATGGAAATGCCTATACGCTTGAGGGAGAATACTCCCTACAACCTGTCTCTGACGCTAGTGAGGTCTTGCTAGATTTGTACCCTTATATGGTGTTCTTATCGCTTCTTTTAGGTATGCTCTTGTCTTATATTTATAGCCTTATCTCTACTAAGCGGATCAAGCAAATATCGAAAACCACACGGAAAATGGTCAGCCTCTCTCCAGATGTGGTGTGCGAGGTTAAGGGAAATGATGAGATTGCTGATTTAGCACAGGATGTCAATATTCTCTACGAGAGCCTTTTGACCAATATGGAGGCTTTGCGCTTAGAGAATGAAAAGGTGGCAGAAAGTGAGCGCAATAAGGTTGAATTTCTCCGTATGACCTCCCACGAACTAAAAACACCCATCGCAGGTATGATGGGTATGGTTGATGGCATGATTTACGGAGTGGGAGATTATAAGGATAGGGAAAAATACCTAAAGAAATGCCGTGAAATTTTAGAAGAACAATCTCAGCTTGTCCAGTCTATTCTAGCCATTTCTAAACTTGATATGGAAACTTTGGACGATATGAATCAGATCTTTTCTTTAAAAGACTTGCTGGAAGAGCAAATTCCTTTTTACCAAACGATGGCTGATCTGAAAGGATATAAGCTGACTGTCCATTTAGAAGAAGTGAGATTGAAAGGAAATCCTATGTATTTCTTAAAAGCTATGAAAAACTTGCTGGATAATGCCTTTCATTACACTAGGGAAAATGGAGAGATTCGCCTCATTTTGACCAAAAAAGAATGTTGCATTGAAAATGAAGCCGAAAGGGTTTTAACCAAGGAGCAGTTATCAAAGATTTTCCAACCTTTCTATCGACCAGATTATAGTCGTAATCGGAAAGACGGTGGTACAGGACTTGGTCTGTTTATCGTGCAACAAATCTTTGATAAGCACCAGCTGACCTATCATTTTAACGCCAAGGACGAGAAGTGGATGAGTTTTCGAATTTTTCTATAAGCCCCTTTGAATGAGGTTGGGACGAGAGTCTCTGACCTCTTTTTTAGTTTTATAGTCATTTAGTTTTTATTTATTACGTCGTTAGCTCGTCTTACTTCAAACAGTCTAGGAGACTATTGGAGGTTGGCAATAGGGATTACGTCATAATCTTCAGCTAACCTAAGTTCTGTCTGCGACTCGTTTCTTCGTACGAAATCAAAACTAAATAACTATAAGTGAGTAGCTGTTCATACCTAGGCTTAAAAATCTGAAATTGAAGACGATAAAATCGGATTTTTTCTAAATCACGATGTTATTCCACTTCCGTTTTTTAGAGCAATTTTTCCTAAAATATGATACAATAAAAAGAATGAACAGAAAGGAATATGCTATGGAACAGCAGAAAAAAGATTTTAGTTTATCCTGGTTTTTTCGGTGGTTTTTAGACAATAAAGCCATTACTATTTTTCTTGTAACCCTCTTGTTGGGATTGAATATCTATCTCCTCAGTAAGATTAGTTTCATTTTTGTGCCAGTGTTGGAATTTTTGGGTGTGATTATGTTACCCGTTATTCTATCAGGGCTTTTGTATTATTTGTTAAATCCGATTGTCGATTGGCTAGAATCGCATAAAATCAAGCGTCTATATGCAATTACCTTGGTCTTTATTATGATTGCTTTGCTCTTGGTTTGGGGTTTGGCTGTTGCGATTCCGAGTCTTCAGCAGCAGGTGGTGAGCTTTTCTAAAAATGTTCCCACTTATGTCAAACAGATTGATACCATGGTGAATGATTTGTTGGCAAATCGCATCTCAGATGATTTAAAACCGCAGCTAGAAGAGTTGACTTACAATCTCTCCTCACAAGTGACCAGCTGGGCTAGTAATTTTTCTGCTAAGGCTGTTAACTGGGCAAGTAGCTTTATCAGTGCAGCTTCTCAAATCATCGTAGCTCTCATCATTATGCCCTTCTTGCTCTTTTATCTCTTGCGTGATGGTAAGGGATTGAAAGGCTATGTGACTCAGTTTTTGCCGACTAAGTTTCGTGAGCCAGTAGGGCAAGTCCTCTCTGAGGTCAATACCCAGCTATCCAACTACGTCCGCGGGCAAGTGACTGTCGCGATTATCGTTGCAGCTATGTTTATCCTGTTCTTTAAAATCATCGGTCTGCGTTATGCTGTGACCTTAGGCGTGACAGCTGGGGTGTTAAATCTCGTGCCCTATTTAGGAAGTTTTCTTGCCATGCTTCCAGCTCTTGTTTTGGGCTTGATTGCAGGACCTGTCATGTTGATTAAGGTCATTGTTGTCTTTATTGTTGAGCAGACGATTGAAGGACGGTTCGTCTCACCACTTGTCCTAGGAAGCCAGCTCAATATCCATCCGATTAACATCCTTTTTGTCCTTTTAACAGCGGGTTCTATGTTTGGGATTTGGGGAGTGCTTTTGGGAATTCCGACGTATGCCTGTGCCAAGGTTGTGATTGCAGCTCTGTTCCATTGGTATAAGGAAGTCAGCGGGCTTTATGAAGAGGAGCAAGGAGAAGTCCATGAATAATAGTGAAAAAATGCTTGCTTCGCTCCACCAGCAGGATATGGAGCATGCGAGGAAATATTTTGAAAAAGCTTTGGTGTCAGATGATGTAGATGTCTTATTTGACCTCGCCCAGTATTTAGAAAGCATTGGCTTTTTCCCTCAGGCAAAACGTGCCTATGAAAAGGTTGTGGATGAATTTCCCCAAGCTTTTCTTGGGCTTTCGAACATTGCCAGTGAAGATGGTCAAATCGAAGAAGCCTTTGCCTATTTAGAGGAAATTCTGCCAGAGAGCAATTGGTATCCTACTAGCCTAGTAATGAAAGCTGATCTTTATCAAATGGAAGGCTTGCCAGATGTCGCACGTGAAAAGTTAGAAGAAGCCTACCAGTTAAGCGAAGATCCCTTGGTCTTATTTGGTCTTGCTGAAGTGGATATGGAGTTAGGAGAGTTTACGAAAGCTATCAAGGAATATGCGAGCTTGGATAACCGCGCCATCTATGAGCAAACAGGGATTTCAACCTATCAACGGATTGGCTTTTGTTATGCCCAGTTAGGAAAGCTAGAAGTAGCGATTGAATTTTTAGAAAAGGCGTTGGAGCTGGAATACGATGATCAGACAACCTTGGAATTGGCAATGATTTTGCTGGATCAAGGAGAAAGTCAGCGAGCCTTAATGTACTTTAAGCAATTAGACGCTCTTTCTCATGACTATGAAGGCTATGAGTACGGCTACGCATTGGCTCTTCATGCTGAGCATCAAACGAAAGAGGCGCTTGCCATTGCTAAACAAGGCTTGTCAAAAAATCCATTTGAAACCCGCTTGGCTCTCCTTGCTTCTCAGTATGCCTACGAATTGCACGACCAAGCAGGGGCAGAGAAGTATTTGCTAGAGGCATTGGAGGATGCGCTAGATCAAGAAGATTTGATCTTGAGACTGACCAATCTTTATCTGGAACAAGAGCGGTTTGAGGATGTCCTAGCCTTTGAGGGAGAAGAAGTAGATAGTCTTTTTACCAAGTGGAATCTTGCCCGTGCCTATAAAGCTTTAGAAAAAGAGGAAAAGGCGCTTGAACTTTACCGAGAGATTGCCCCAGATTTGCAAGAAAATCCTGAGTTTTTAGAAAGCTATGCATATCTGCTCAGAGAGTTAGGCTATCTAGCAGAAGCCAAGGAGCAGGCGCATCGCTATCTTACATTGGTGCCAGATGATTCAGCAATGGCAGATTTGTATCATTCCTTAGAAGATTAGAATACTTCGAGGATTCTCGGAGCAGTTTGCAGAAAAAGTCTTTTTAATGCCACCCTTTTTATGAGTTTTCGGACATCAGCGACTTCTCCGTTGGGCTAAAAACAAAGGAGCGAGGATAATCGATTTCTTCGCAATGACGACTTCTGTCTCACTCCCACTTTTAGCACGGCGGTGGGGTATTGTGCTCGCTAGGCTCGCAAATTTTCTAACCTTGAAACCACAGGAAATTAAACATACATGTAATATTTTTTCTGAATTTGAAGTTTGTCTTCAGTCTGAACTCCGAGGATTATCGGAGTTTTTTTATAGTTGTTTAGTTTTTATTTATTACGTCGTTACCTCGTCTTGCTCCAACAGTCTGGGAGACTGTTGGAGGTTGGAAATAGGGATTATGCCATAATTCTCAGTTCCCCCAGTTATGCTTGCGACTCGTTGCCTCGTATAAAATCAAAACTAAACAACTATATCAACTAAAAATATGATATACTAAAGAAAGATTAGATAGAAAAGAGTGGGGATATGGTGGAGCCAGTAAAATTATTTCAGTACAATACATTAGGAGCTCTAATGGCAGGGTTGTATGGAGGAACTTTGACCATTGGCGAATTGTTGCAGCATGGTGATTTGGGCTTGGGAACTTTGGACTCTATTGATGGTGAATTGATTGTCCTAGATGGTAAAGCCTATCAAGCCAAGGGTTCTGGCAATACGCCAGAAGTGATTGAGCTAGGGGATGATGTGATGGTGCCGTATGCAGCTGTGGTCCCTCATCAGGCAGAAGTGATTTTCCGTCAACGATTTGAGATGACCAGTCAGGAATTGCAAGAGCGTATCGAATCCTACTATGATGGTGAAAATCTATTTCGCTCGATTAAGATTCATGGAACATTTAAGCACATGCACGTTCGGATGATTCCTAAATCAACTACGGAACGCAAATTTGCCGAAGTTGCTATTCATCAGCCAGAATATCAAGTAGAGGATATTGTGGGAACCATTGTAGGCATTTGGACACCGGAAATCTTTCATGGGGTGAGCTTAGCAGGTTATCATTTGCACTTTATCTCTGATGATTTGACCTTTGGCGGTCATGTCATGAACTATATCATCGAAGAAGGGATTGTGGAGCTGGGAGCAGTGGATCAGCTGGATCAACGCTTTCCTGTCCAAGATCGCAAGTATCTCTTTGCAAAATTTAATGTCAATGAAGTCAAGGAAGACATGGAAAAATCAGAATAACACAAAATCCGAGGGTTATAGTCCTCGGATTTTAAAATTTTTAAAAAGAGTCATACTTAAAAGAGCTTGTCACTACTCTCCTTGCCAATTTTTTGACAAGTACCTAGCATAGCTAGAAATAGCAAAGTTAATCAAGAAATAAAGCCCTGCAATGAGAAAGTAGAGAGCAAAAACTTGCTCGGTCTCATAATAGCGCCCCATGAGAATCTGACCAGAGCCAAACAGCTCTTGAAGAGCGATGACTGAGTACAGCAAGCTCGTATCTTTAATCACTGTCACAAATTGGGAAATGATTGCAGGTAGCATTTTCTTGATAGCTTGGGGAAGGATGATGTAGATGAGGATTTGAAAAGAGGTAAATCCTTGAGACAAGCCAGCTTCTGTCTGTCCGTAAGGCACAGCATTTAAGCCGCCACGGATAATCTCTGCCAAGGCAGCACTGGTAAACACTGTAAAGCTGATGATACCTGCAGGCGTTGATTTGACTTGAAAGACTAGAAAAATCGTGAAAATCCAGAGAAGATTCGGCACATTTCTGACGAATTCGATGTAGATGGTTGCTAACCATGTTAGAAGGGGAAACTTGCTATTTCGCATGACTGCAAGAATAGTTCCAAACATGGTCGATAAAAGAATGGCAATCAAGGAGATGAACAAGGTCAGTTTAAGCCCTCCTAAGATAAATAGGAGATTATTGGGGGTAAAAATTGATAAAATCGTATCCATAAAGCCTCCTTATAAGCTGTACGTTGCCTTGTTTTTCTCTTCCATGTAACGACCAAAGCTCGCAACAGGAAAGCAAAGAGCAAAGTAGAGAATAGCAGCACCTATAAAGGCAGGAATATAATTGCCATTTAAAGCTGACCAAGACTTGGTTGTAAACATCAAATCTGCTCCTGAGATAATCGCAATGGTCGAAGTGTTTTTAATCAGATTCACCACCTGATTGGTCAATGGTGGCAAGATAATCCGAAAGGCTTGGGGGAGGATGATGTAGTACATGGTTTCTAGTCTGGTAAATCCCTGCGAGAGAGCTGCCTCGCTCTGACCAGTCGGAATGGACTCAATCCCTGCGCGAATCACTTCTGCAATGTAAGCTCCGTGATACAAGCCAACACAGATCACAGCTGTCCAGTAGGTATTTGGCATGAGTGTGTAATGGCTGATGAGTGGAAAGCCGTAAAAGATAATGACAAATTGTACTAAAAGTGGTGTATTTTGGTAATACTCCACATAGACTCGTGCTAAAATCTTCAACGCTTTATGTTTACTCGTGCTCCAAGTGGCAAAGAGGATGCCAACTAGCATGGCAAGGAGAAAGGCGCCAATCGAAATCAAGAGTGTAAATAGAAATCCGTTGAAAAATAGTGGAAATTCCTTCCAGTATTGTAGCCAGTTTGCGGTATCAAACATAGCAGCTCCTTTCTAATCTTTCGTTGCCTTTGATGGCTCGAGATGGTAGGTCTTGTATATCTTTTTGAGAGTTCCGTCCTTGCTCCATTTTTTGATAAGACTATCGACATAGTGGTTTAAATCTTCTTTTGATTTTTTACTCACGACTCCGTAATCGGCACTTTTAAATCCGTCTTGCAAGAGGGTATTGCTCCGATTGAGATAGCCAGAGAGGATGGATTTATCGACTGAAAAAGCATCAATTCGGTGGGCACGCAGAGCAAGTGATAACTCAGGATAGCTCCCCAATTCGACAAAGCGGAAATTCCAGCCGTGCTTTTTAGCAATCTCTGTCAATACCTTTCCTTGAATAGCGCCTTGGGCGACCCCGATGGTCTTTCCATTCAAATCGTGGATAGATGCGATTTGACTATCTTTGTTGACCAAAAAGCCAGAAGCATCCGTGTAGTAAGGGGTGGTAAAGTTAAAGAGTTTCTTGCGTTCGTCTGTAATGGTAAAGGTGGCAAGCACCAAATCAACTTGTTCATTATCAAGGAGAGGACCGCGTGTTTGGGCAGAAACGGGGACAAAGTTTACCTTGACCTTGAGATCGTCAGCGATTTTTCTCGCTAAATCCACTTCCAGGCCAGTATAGGTCTTGGTCTCAGGATCCAAAAAACCAAAGTTTGGCACATCTTGCTTGACACCGACATTTAGAACCCCACGTTTTTGGATTTCCTTTACGTGTTTGCCAAGTTCTTCTGCACCAGCTGTGGGAGTGAGAAGGGATATGAGCGTAAGCAAGATAGCGAGACATACTAAAGTAATTTTTTTCATAGCATTCTCCTATCCTTTGATGTGATCACTTTTGTGATGGATAATCTTGCTGAGGAATTGCTTGGCACGCTCATCCTTAGGATTGGCAAAGAAACCAGCTACATCGCGTGTGTCCTCTAAGACCTCGCCATCAGCCATGAAGATGATACGGTCAGCTACTTCTTGGGCAAAGCCCATTTCATGGGTGACGACAATCATGTTCATACCGTCCTTAGCCAGCTTTTGCATAACAGCTAAGACATCTCCGATGGTTTCAGGGTCAAGCGCTGAGGTCGGCTCATCAAAGAGCAGAAGATCAGGATGCATGGCAAGTCCACGAGCAATGGCAATCCGTTGTTTTTGCCCCCCAGAAAGCATGCTAGGGTAGGAGTCTTTCTTATCCCACATATTAACGAATTCCAGATATTTTTTGGCAGTAGCCTTGGCTTCCTCTGGAGAAATACCGAGAACTTTTGTAGGAGCTAAAGTAACATTTTCTAACACGGTTTTGTGGGGATAGAGGTTGAAATGCTGGAAAACCATCCCAACTTTCTTTCGAAGTTCTACCAAATCTTTACCAGAAGCCTTGGCAAGATCAGCTCCATTGACGATTAGACTGCCTTTGTCAATCCCTTCTAAGCCATTGATAGTCCGAATCAGTGTTGATTTTCCAGAGCCAGAAGGTCCTAGTAAAACAACGACTTCACCGCTTTCAAAGCTGAGATTGATATTGCGGAGTGCATGGTAGTCTCCATAGTATTTCTCGACATGGTTGAATTCAATTAAGCTCATAGCACCGCTCCTTTTATGTTATAAAATATAACATAAATATATCAGATTTTCTGACATCTGTCAATCTTTTTTTAAAAATTGATGACGATAGGGCTTGATTAGCGATTTTTTCAGATTTTTTGGTATAATAGGGAAGAAAAGAAGGTGAAAAAATGAAAAAAATATTAGTAGTAGATGATGAAAAGCCAATCTCAGATATTATCAAGTTCAACATGGTCAAGGAAGGCTATGAGGTCATTACGGCTTTTAATGGTCGTGAGGCTTTGGAGCTCTTTGAGGCAGAGCGTCCTGATATTTTGATTTTGGACTTGATGTTGCCAGAGATTGATGGTTTAGAAGTAGCAAAGACTATTCGCAAGACCAGCAATGTCCCGATTATCGTCTTATCTGCCAAAGATAGCGAGTTTGACAAGGTCATCGGTCTTGAGATTGGGGCAGATGATTATGTGACCAAGCCCTTTTCCAATCGTGAATTGCAGGCTCGTGTCAAGGCGATTTTGCGCCGTGCAGAACTAGCACCAGAAAATCAAGAAACCCAAGCGGAGCAGACAGAGATTAACATCGGCAAGCTCCAGATTTTAAAGGATGCCTTTGTGGCGAAAAAGCTAGGCAAGGAATTAGAATTGACCCATCGGGAGTTTGAACTCTTGCTTCACTTAGCAACCCACGTGGGACAAGTTATGACACGAGAGCACTTGCTTGAAACAGTGTGGGGGTATGATTACTTTGGCGATGTGCGGACGGTGGATGTGACCATCCGTCGCTTACGAGAAAAGATTGAGGATGTCCCAAGCCGACCAGAATACATTTTGACGCGTCGTGGTGTGGGCTATTACATGAGAAACAATGATTGAGACGATTAGAAGTTTTATCGTATCCAAGGACTTTATCTTTGTCCTTCTGATTATTGGCTTTATCTTGGTGATTGCACTATTGTCCTTGGAAAACCGTAGGGATAACCTACGCATTCGCGAACTCAACCAAAAGGTCAAGGATTTGATAGCGGGTGATTATTCCGAGGTGCTTGACATGCAGGGCGGTCCTGAGATTACCGATATCACAAATAGCTTAAATGACCTCTCTGAGGTCATTCGTTTGACGCAGGAAAATCTCGAGCAGGAAACCAAGCGTCTCCATAGTATCTTGGCCTACATGACAGACGGAGTGCTTGCGACCAATCGTCGTGGCAAGGTCATCATGATCAACGACATGGCGACTCGTCAGCTCGGTGTTAAAAGGGAAGATGCTGAAAGTCTTGATATTTTAGAGCTTTTGGGCATTGCTGAGGAGTATGAGCTCAGAGACTTGGTTTCCAAGGTTCCAGATGTTACCATTGACTCGCAGGATGAAAATGGGGAATACCTTAGCCTGCGTGTCCGTTTTGCTTTGATTCGCAGGGAGTCTGGCTTTATCTCAGGGTTAGTCGCGGTCTTGCATGATACCACAGAGCAAGAGAAAGAAGAGCGCGAGAGACGGCTCTTTGTTTCTAACGTCAGCCATGAGCTTAGAACTCCCTTGACCAGTGTTAAGTCCTATCTGGAGGCCTTAGACGAAGGAGCTTTGATGGAGCCCATAGCGCCTGATTTTATCAGAGTATCGCTTGATGAGACCAATCGCATGATGCGGATGATCTCAGATTTGCTCAATCTCTCTCGGATTGACAATGCGAAGACCCAGCTTGATATCGAGTTGACCAACTTTACCGCCTTTATCACCTTTATCCTCAATCGTTTTGACAAGATGAAGGGACAAGAGGAGCATAAAAAGTATGAATTGGTCCGCAATTATCCCATCAATTCTGTCTGGGTCGAGATTGATACGGACAAGATGACGCAGGTGATTGACAATCTCTTAAACAACGCCATCAAGTACTCGCCAGACGGTGGGAAAATCACCGTCAGCATGAAAACAACAGAAACCCAGATGATTGTGTCGATTTCGGATGAGGGTCTAGGGATTCCAAAGGCTGATTTGCCTAAGATTTTTGACCGTTTTTATCGAGTGGATAAGGCGAGAAGCCGTGAGCAAGGCGGGACTGGTCTTGGACTTGCCATTGCAAAGGAAATCATCAAGCAACACAATGGCTTTATCTGGGCCAAGAGCCAGTATGGGGAAGGTTCGACCTTTACCATTGTTTTGCCGTATGACAAGGATGCTGTGAAAGAAGATGTTTGGGATGAGGAAGAGATAGACGAATAGATGAGTAGTAAGGGATTTAAGTATAGTATTTTAGCGTCTGGCTCTAGTGGAAATTGCTTTTACTTAGAGACGGATCAGAAAAAGATTTTAGTCGATGCAGGGCTTTCAGGGAAGAAAATCACCAGTCTCTTGGGAGAGATTGGTCGTAAGCCAGAAGAACTGGATGCGATCTTGGTGACCCATGAGCATAAGGATCATATCCACGGAGTAGGAGTCTTAGCTCGCAAGTACAATCTTGACATCTACGCCAATGAAGAGACCTGGAAAGCTATGGACACAGCTCTAGGCAAGATCGATGTCAGTCAAAAGCATATCTTTGAGATGGGTGTGACCAAGACCTTTGGGGATTTGGATATTGAAAGTTTTGGGGTCAGCCATGATGCAGTGGCGCCCCAGTTTTATCGCTTTATGAAGGATGACAAGAGCTTTGTCATGCTGACGGATACGGGCTATGTGAGTGACCGCATGGCAGGGATTATCGAAAATGCAGATGGATACCTGATAGAGTCCAACCACGATATCGAGATTTTGCGCAGTGGTGCCTATCCATGGAGTTTGAAGCAGCGAATCCTGTCTGACAAGGGGCACTTGTCCAATGAAGACGGTGCCGAGACCATGATTCGAACGCTTGGTCACCGCACCAAGAAAATCTACCTCGGGCATCTCAGTAAGGAAAATAACATCAAGGAACTTGCCCACATGACCATGGTCAATCAGCTAGCACAGGCGGACTTGGGCGTTGGCGTGGACTTTCAGGTCTATGATACCTCGCCAGATACGGCGACACCACTAACGGATATCTGAGATGAGAAAAGATGAGATTTTAAAGGCTGCAGAAAGCTATGTCCAACTAGAAATGGGACAGGATAGGAGTGGTCATGATGATTGGCATGCCATGCGTGTCAGAAATACTGCGAAAAAACTAGCGGAGTTGGAAGGGGCAGATTCCTTTATTTGCGAATTAGCAGCCCTTCTTCATGATGTGGCGGATGAAAAATTCAACCCCTCTCAAGAGATGGGGCTGGAGAAAATTTCTCAGTGGATGATGGGGCAGGGAGTGACTGACAGTGATCGTTTGCATATTCTAGAGATTGTTGCAACCATGTCCTTTAAAGGTGGAAAAGGTGTTATTCCTGTCAGTTTAGAGGGAAAAATTGTTCAGGATGCTGATCGATTAGATGCTATTGGAGCGATTGGAATTGCACGTGTGATGTGTTATTCCGCTTATAGCGAGCGTCCAATTCATGATCCTTATCTCCTACCGCGCGATTCTATGACTGTGGAAGAATACCGAAATGGTCAATCTAGCGCCATTATGCATTTCTATGAAAAGCTTCTGCTATTAAAAGATCGTATGAATACAAAAGTAGCAAAAGAGCTGGCGCAAAGTCGTCATGAGTTTATGGAAATGTATTTGGAGCAGTTTTACCAAGAATGGGATGGAAAAGCTTGAAGGTCGGTGTCATAGGCAGAGTTATAGATAGAAAATCGGCTGTTTAGTCGATTTTTCAATCTAACGTTAGTCTAACATTGAAGTTTTTTCAAATATGTGTCATAATAGTAGTGACGGATTGTGAAAACGTTCTATCAAGACGCACAATCATCACTGAAAGGAGCCAATATGGAAAATTTAAAGCAGATGGCAGGCGTGAAAGCTGCTGAATATGTGACAGATGGCATGGTGGTTGGTCTGGGCACAGGTTCGACTGCTTATTATTTTGTAGAGGAAATTGGGCGTCGTGTGCGTGAGGAGGGCTTGTCAATCACGGCTGTAACAACGTCTAGTGTCACGACCCAGCAGGCAGAAAAACTGGGCATTCCTCTGAAGTCTATTGACCAGGTCGATACGGTCGATGTGACAGTAGATGGTGCAGATGAGGTTGATAAAGACTTTAACGGCATTAAAGGTGGGGGTGGTGCCCTTTTGATGGAAAAGGTCGTTGCAGTGCCTACCAAGCATTATATTTGGGTGGTAGATGAAAGCAAGTTAGTAGAGCACTTGGGGGCTTTTAAACTTCCAGTCGAAGTGGTGCAATACGGTGCAGAGCAAGTTTTTCGTCGCTTTGAAAAGGCAGGCTACCAGCCAAGTTTCCGTGAGACAGATGGCAAACGTTTTGTCACGGATATGCAAAATTTCATCATTGATCTTGATTTGAAAAAGATTGACAATCCTCTCGCCTTCGCAGAAACGCTTGATCGCACTGTTGGTGTGGTGGAGCATGGGCTCTTTAATGGCATGGTGCAGACTGTGATTGTAGCAGGGCAAAAAGGCTTAGAGATTTTAGAGAAATAGATTGGAGAAAAAATGGCAAAATTTAAACGCATGCACGTTGTTGTATTAGATTCAGTAGGGATTGGAGCTGCGCCTGATGCAGATCAGTTTTTCAATGCAGGTGAGCCAGATACGACGTCTGATACTTTGGGACATATCTCAGAAACAGCGGGCTTGACTGTGCCAAATATGGCGAAAATCGGTCTTGGAAATATCGAGCGCGATACACCGCTTAAAACCGTTGCTCTTGAAGAAAATCCAACAGGTTATGTGACAAAATTAGAAGAAGTATCACGTGGAAAAGACACCATGACTGGTCACTGGGAAATCATGGGACTCAACATCACAGACCCATTTGATACATTCTGGGACGGATTCCCAGAAGAGCTTCTCCAAAAAATCGAAGAATTTTCAGGACGCAAAATTATTCGTGAGGCCAACAAACCTTATTCAGGAACAGCAGTCATTGATGACTTTGGCCCACGCCAAATGGAAACAGGTGAGTTGATTGTCTATACTTCAGCCGACCCTGTTCTGCAAATTGCAGCCCACGAAGAGATTATCCCATTGGACGAACTCTACAAGATTTGTGAATACGCACGTTCGATTACCCTTGAGCGTCCATCTCTATTGGGTCGCATCATTGCGCGTCCTTATGTCGGAACACCGGGCAACTTCACGCGGACTGCCAATCGTCATGACTATGCTGTATCTCCATTTGCCCCAACCGTGCTGGATAACTTGAAAGCAGCAGGAATCGATACCTATGGTGTTGGAAAAATCAACGATATCTTCAACGGTGCAGGCATTTCTCACGATATGGGACACAACAAGTCCAACAATCACGGGGTTGACAATTTCATCAAGGTCTTGCAAAATGAGGACTTTACCGAAGGCTTGTCATTTACGAACCTCGTTGACTTTGATGCAGTCTATGGACACCGCCGTGATACAGAAGGCTACCGCGATTGCTTGGAAGAATTTGATGCACGTTTACCAGAAATCATCGAAAATCTTCGTGAAGATGACCTGCTCATGATTACAGCTGACCACGGAAACGACCCGACTTATGTCGGAACTGACCACACGCGTGAATATGTGCCATTGCTCATCTTTGGAAAATCACTCAAGGCAGCTGGTAATATTCCAGTTGGACACTTTGCGGACATCTCAGCAACCATTGCGGATAACTTTGGTGTTGAAAAGAGCCAGATTGGGGAAAGCTTCCTAGAACACTTGGTGTAAGATGAAAGAATATGAATCCAAATCAGCCCTCATAGTTGAAATAAAAAAGCGAGCAGCACTCTTTATCGGGGAATTTGCGACCATTTCTGAAGCGGACAAAGATTTGCTTCTTGACGGAGTGGATCGTAGTCCTGCCCAGATGATTGCCTATCAATTAGGCTGGCTGCAGTTGCTACAAAGCTGGGAAAGAGATGAGAAGGCAGGACTTCCTGTCGTAACCCCGCATAGAGACTTTAAGTGGAATCAGCTCAGCGGACTCTATCAGACCTTTTATGCAGCCTATGCAAGCAATTCTTTACAGGACTTGATTACGCAGTTTGAGAAAGAGCTTAGCTCTGTCTTAGAGCAGGTGGCTAGCTACACGGATGAGGAGCTATTTCAGCCGGAGAGTCGCAAATGGGCTAGTTCAACACCTAGTAAGTGGCCTGTTTGGAAATGGATTCATATCAATACTGTTGCACCATTTACCAACTTTCGAACGAAGATTCGCAAGTGGAAGAAAGTATATCTTACGCTTGAACAAGAAAAATAGGGTGGTTGTATGATTGAAAAAGTAGAACGCTTGATTGCGGAAATCAATCACATTCATCACCTGTACTCAAAGGATTATTTTGAAACAGGAAAGGTAGCAAAAGTCAATCTTTCTCATACTTTTGCTAAGGTACCGACCGAACACATCTTATCTTATCGCCTCAATTTGCATGAATCAATCAATGATTACTTGTACCGTGCCGATGTAAAGGATATTCATTATTACTACCGTGTAAAGACGGCAGAAAGCATTCTGTACAAGATTGATTCCTATAAAAAAAGAGATACCAAGTATCCCGTTAATAACATTTTAAATGATATTTTCGGCGCGCGAGTGATTCTTCAGTCTGAAGATATTTTTGATATTTTCGAGCGCTTGGATGATTGGAAAGCGACCTATGGACTGAAAAATTGGTATATCAGAGATAGGGATGGCTATGTCGGTATTCATATCTATTTTAAAAATCAGAGCAATTTTTACTATCCGTGGGAATTGCAGATTTGGGATGAGAAGGATGCAGAAACAAATATCGAAAGTCATAGGCTATATAAGCGTAGCTTTGTACACTAAAAGGAGAAAATTTAAATGTCACTAATGGAAAAAATCCAAGAAACAAAAGGTTTTTTGGAAGCAAAAGGTCTTACAGCTCCAGAATTTGGGTTGATTTTGGGGTCAGGTTTGGGTGAGTTAGCCGATGAGGTGGAAAATGCCATTGTCATCGACTATGCAGACATTCCAAACTGGGGTCAATCAACGGTTGTAGGTCATGCAGGAAAATTGGTCTACGGAGACTTGGCAGGCAAGAAAGTCTTGGCCCTTCAAGGACGTTTCCACTTTTATGAAGGAAATCCAATGGACGTGGTAACCTTCCCAGTTCGCGTCATGAAAGCACTTGGTTGCCATAGCATGATCGTAACCAATGCAGCAGGCGGAATTGGCTTTGGTCCAGGAACACTCATGATGATCAATGACCATATCAACATGATTGGCACCAATCCACTCATCGGTGAAAACTTGGACGAATTTGGCCCACGTTTCCCAGATATGTCAGATGCTTATAGCAAGGACTATCGTGCCAAAGCCAAAGAAATTGCAGACAGCATAGGTGTCAAGGTAGAAGAAGGGGTCTATCTTGGCGTGTCTGGTCCAACCTACGAAACACCGGCAGAAATCCGTGCCTACCAAACCATGGGAGCATCTGCAGTCGGTATGTCAACTGTGCCAGAAGTGATTGTAGCCGTACATTCAGGTATTAAGGTGCTAGGAATTTCAGCTATTACCAACTATGCAGCTGGTTTCCAAAGCTCACTCAACCATGAAGAAGTGGTCGAAGTGACAACACGGATTAAAGAAGATTTCAAAGGCTTGGTAAAAGCTATCTTAGCAGGATTATAAGAGGAGAAAAAAATGTCTATTCATATTGGAGCAAAGGTCGGCGAGATTGCTGACAAGATTTTATTGCCAGGAGATCCCTTGCGGGCAAAATTCATCGCAGAAAACTTTTTAGAAGATGCGGTCTTGTTCAACGAAATCCGTGGCATGTATGGCTACACTGGAACTTACAAAGGTGAGCGTGTCAGCGTTATGGGAACAGGTATGGGAATGCCGTCTATTTCGATTTATGCGCGTGAGTTAATTGTGGACTACGGTGTAAAACGCTTGATTCGTGTGGGGACAGCAGGTTCTCTGAATCCAGATGTCCATGTCCGTGAATTGGTCCTTGCGCAAGCGGCTGCGACCAACTCAAACATGATCCGCAACGATTTTCCAATGTATGATTTCCCACAAATCGCAAGCTTTAACTTGTTAGATAAGGCCTATCACATTGCGAAAGACTTAGGCATGACAACGCATGTCGGTTCTGTCTTGTCATCTGATGTCTTTTACTCAAACTTCTACGAGCAAAACCTAAAATTAGGAACTATGGGTGTTCACGCTGTTGAAATGGAAGCAGCGGCCCTTTACTATCTTGCTGCTCAGCACGGTGTAGAGGCGCTTGGAATCATGACGATTTCTGATAGCTTGGTCAACCCAGATGAAGATACGACAGCAGAAGAACGTCAAACAACCTTTACAGATATGATGAAAGTCGGTTTGGAAACTTTGATTGCAAAATAAAAGAATGATACTTCTCTCAGAGGGTGATAGCTCTCTGAGCTTTTTTTATGCAAGATAATATTGCTATCAAGCTTTTTTCTTGTATAAATGATAAAAAAGTGAAATTTTTATTCAAAATAAGCTTGACAATCTTTCAAAAAAATTGTAAGATTTTATGTATAAAAAAACAAGGGAAGGAATTTTTATAACAATAGATTAGTCGTAAGTTGTCAAAATGAAAATGCAAAACTTGACATTTTCAGAAAACAAGTGTATGATTATACAGGTAAAGAAAACAAAGGAGTATATTTATGAAGTTTAAAAAATTATTACTAACAGCAATGACGGCTGTAACAGCTTTTAGCATGGCTGCTTGTGGGTCTTCTACGAATGCAGGTGTAGATGCGATAAAATCCAAAGGAAAATTGGTCGTTGCGACCAGTCCAGACTATGCACCTTTTGAATTTCAAACCTTGGTGGATGGAAAAAATAAGGTTGTAGGGGCAGATATGGATTTGGCACAGGCCATCGCGGACGAACTTGGTGTGAAACTAGAGATTTCAACCATGAGTTTTGACAATGTCTTGACGAGTTTGCAAGCTGGAAAAGCAGATCTTGCTATTTCAGGTTTGGCTGTGACCGATGAGCGTAAAGCCGTTTTTGATTTTTCAGAATCTTATTATGATACAAAAATCAGCCTCTTGGTGCGCAAGGCAGATTTGGATAAGTATGCAAGTTTGGAAGCTTTTGACGGAGTCAGTGTAGCTGCTCAAAAAGGTTCTATTCCTGAGAGTATGGTGAAGGAGCAGTTGCCAAAAGCCAATCTCATTTCTCTCACCAATATGGGGGAAGCCATCAATGAATTGCAGGCAGGAAAAGTGGAAGCGGTGAATTTGGATGAGCCAGTAGCTCTCAGCTATGCAGCTCAAAACAAGGACTTGGCTGTGGCTAAGGTAGCGCTTAAAACAACAGGAGGTGACGCCAATGCTGTTGCCATGCCAAAAGGGAGCGATGAGCTAAAAGAGGTCGTCGATAAGGTTGTCAAGAAAGTGAAAGCAGAAGGCACTTACAAAACCTATCTTGAAAATGCTTCAAAACTCAGTGTTGCGGAGTAAACGATGATTACAGAGGACTGGAACTTAATTTCCAGTCCTCTTTTTTATGGTATAATAAAAGGAAAAGGAGGTCTTTTCATGCCAATTCCTAGTATTTCTCAGCCAGAGATGCTCTTTGTCTCAGATGGACTTCGTTTACGTGCCTATGATGGTCAATTGGATCTAGCCTATCCTTGGTACCAAGATACCGATATGGTGTATTTGCTAGATGCGGTTGGAAAACCTTATTCTCACAAGACGATTCAACAGATGTATGAGTTTCTCAGTCATCGAGGGGAAGTCTATTTCATTGAGGTGGATGAAGCTAAGAGTTGGAAAGCGATTGGTGATGTCGCTTTTTGGCAAGAGGATCTGCCGATTGTCATTGGTGAGAAGAGCTATCGTGGCTGTGGGATTGGACGAGCTGTGGTTAAGACTTTGATAGAGCGGGCTAGAGAGCTTGGGTTTGACTATTTGCGGGTGCAGGAGATTTATGAGTTTAATGTGGCTTCTAAAGCTCTATTTACTTCGTTAGGATTTCAGCAGCTATGTCAGACGGATAAAGGCTACTCTTACGAATTGCCCTTGATGATGGATATTAGATAACTACGTCCAAGTCAAGCAGTGGTTTAAAAAGGAGAATTTTTCTCCGTTGCCTATTCAGAAAAAGGATGAGGAGTATCTTTTGACTGATGGGGATAGGAGAGCTTCTGTGGTTTATCAAGCAGATTTTACTAAAATCCCTGTTTATCTGGATCAAGATAATCTACCTTGGGTTTTATACGACGCTTGTTTGGCAGAATGTATAGTTATTTAGTTTTGATTTATGACATCGTTAACTCGTCGTATCTAACCTAAGTTATGCCTGCGACTCGTTGCCTCGTACTAAATCAAAAATAAGCAACTATATAAATCAAAGAATTTGTTATATCTGTGATTTAGAGGAGCGAATCTTATCAAAAGAAGACTATGCTGTGAAATGGTTAGGACACTGTGAAAAATTATCAGAAATATTGGAGGGAGTAAGGAATGATATTTGAATTTTGTGCAGAAAATGGGACCTTGGTAGAGCGAGCTTTTCAGGCAGGAGCTCAGCGTGTAGAACTATGTGATAATTTAGCTGTGGGCGGTACAACACCGAGCATGGGGGTGATGAAAGAAACGCTTGCCTTAGCGAAAGACTATGAGGCAGCGGTTATGGTCATGATTCGTCCTAGAGGTGGAGATTTTGTCTATACCAAGGCTGAGCTAGCGATGATGCTGGAGGATATTCGCTGGGCTAAGGAAAGTGGGGCGCAGGGAGTTGTTTTCGGTGCATTGACAGAAGAAAATAAGCTTGATAAGTCCGCTCTTACAGAATTGATTGCAGCTTCTGCCGGCATGGAAATCGTCTTTCACATGGCTTTTGATTGTCTGTCAAAAGACCAGCAGCTCGTAGCTATGGATTGGTTAGAAAAGCAAGGAGTGACACGGATTTTGACTCATGGTGGTGCAGCAGGAACAGATATTTTGGACAATCTGGATTGGCTAAAAACGCTAATGATGTATAGCGATGGTCGGATTGAAATCTTACCTGGTGGTGGGATTTCGACAGAAAATCGTGAAAGGATTGCCGCAGCCTTGGGAGTTGATCAATTACATGGAACGAGGATTGTATGGTAGAGATGTTGGAGATTTTTAAAGGATATGAAGTTGATGAAAATCAGCTTGAGTTGTATGGCTTTCATAAGGAAAAAGACAGCTATACCTACGCACAAACTATCTTAGAAGGTGAGTTTTTAGTGAGGATTGGGATTAGTGGGAGAGACATTTCTCTTCAAGTGCTGGATAGCGAGACTCAGGAAATCTATGCCCCTTTTTGGGTAGAAAATGTCACAGGGACATTTGTAGGACAGGTACGGCAGGAAGTTGCGGAACTTTTGCTAGAGATTCGTGAAAGCTGCTTTCAGGCGAATCGTTTTCTGCATGCACAGACAGAGCGGATTTTAGAGAGGATTGCGGCAAGCTATCATGGTAAAATCGACTATCTATGGGAACGCTTGGGTCCACATACTGCCTATCCTGCGGGAGCTCTTCGTCATCAAAAGACCAAGAAATGGTATGGCATTGTGATGACGCTGGATTGGAAGAAATTCTATGCCAATAAGGAAGGAAAGATTGAAATCTTGACCCTCAAGCATGATGAGGTGGCGACACTTCTAAAAACAGAGGGGTATTATCCTGCTTACCACATGAATAAAAAATATTGGCTCAGTATTCCTTTAAATGATTCCATTTCGGACCAAGCTATTTTTGAGCTGATAGAGCGAAGCTATTCTTTAACACAATAAACGAGGCTGGAATCTAGTATCCAACCTCGTTTTTTCTATTTAAAATACTCTTGTAGATGCGGTAAAACCTGCCTTAAGTTTTCATAGCGAATCTTAGCATAGCGATAAGGACAATCCTGCAAATAGGCTTTTTCAAAGAAATCAAGTGCCAGTCCGCTGTGTTTAAGAGCGCTGATTGAGCGAGCGTTTGTAATCTCTAAAATCAATCCATCCCGAGTTTGGGTGTATAAGCAAGGCAGTGGAGTATTTGCGAGTAATTGCTTGGTCTGTTCTTGTGCTTTTTCCTGCTGGTTGAGGAGCGCGAGCCGATTTTTTTCAAACATGAGATTGTCAATGTAGAGTGCCAAAGCTTTTTGCATGATCAGATTGCTGTCATAGTCCACAGCACTTTTATAGGCTAAGAAAGTCTCTTTGAGCGCTGCAGGAAGCAGCAGGGCTGTAATCCGCAAGGCAGGAAACAGACTGGTCGAGAAAGACTTGATATAAATCACCTGCTCCTGCTCATCTAGGTAATGAAAGGTGAGTTCTCTTTTTGCATCAAAATCCGCCAAATAATCATCCTCTACGATATAGACATGATAGGTCTTTGCCAGCGCTAAAATAGCTTCTTTTTCCTTACGGCTGTAAGAATGCCCCAGAGGATAGTGAAAGCGAGGAATCGTGTAGAAAAACTTGATATGACCAGACTTGAAAATCTCTTCTAGTTCATCAAGGTCAATGCCAGCAGTTGTCCGCTCAATCGTGCGATAGGGTAAATGCTGGGATTTAATCAAGCTATTCATCCGATGATAGGTCGGTTGTTCCACAAGGATTTGGCTTTGCTGATTGGGGAAGTCTATTTGGGACAGGATATAGAGGGCTTGCTGGGTGCCAGAGGTGATGACGAATTCCTCTAAGCGTCCATAGATGGCAGAATCTAGCAAGAGTTGCTGGATAGACTCTCGGAGTTCTAGGAGCCCTTCTTGTTGAGGATAGTCGTTAAATAGATAGTGTTCTCGTCCAATCAAGGTTTCATTGACACAGAGTCTGAAATCTTCATAAGCCTGATTGTGGTCTTCTGTTACTTTTAGAGGGAGGTCATTCTTTTCTTCATCACGCTCAAGCACATAATAGCCACTATTTGGAATGGCATAGATCATGTGTAGATGCCGCAATTCAAGAAGAGCTCGCTGGGCGGTGTCCTTGCTACATTGAAAGAGCTGACTCAGCTTGCGGATAGAGGGCAATTTATCGCCTGTTTTAAGCTTGCCGTTTTCGACTTCTTGCTGGATGTAGTGAAGGATTGTTTTGTATTTACTTTCTTTCATAAAATCCGCCTATCCTTTTTTGTTCCTCCTCATTGTACTGTATGTTTCAAGATTTCTCAACTCTTGAAATAAGATTGCTGGGTAAGGCTTTTAAAGATTGGACGGCTCATCAAGCTAATCAGGAGGAGTTTTGCCAAATCTGGTAGGATAAAGGGCACAACACCTACGAGCCACGCTTTTTCAAAGGGCATACTAGCAAGGAAATGAAGTCCTAGAATACCTCCGAGAAAGACGAGGGTATCCCCAAGCAGATTTGCCATGAAAATAGAAAAAATAGAGCTTTTGGGCTGAGTGAGAGCGGAGGTGAGACTGACATAGGCAATATAGCCCCACAAGTAACCAGCACTCGGTCCGATGAGGGCTGAAAAACCGCCATGCCCTCCAGCAAATACAGGCAAACCGATCGCCCCGAGGAGCAGATAGAGCAGGACTGACAGGATGGCTTCTTTAGGCCAAAAAATCGTAGCAATCAAGCCAATCGCCATATTTTGTAAGGAAAAGGGAACGGGGCCAATGGCTAGCGTGATTTGGGCTAGGACAGAGATAAAGGCAGCGCCAAGTGCTGGTAAGGTCAGATAGGCATATTTTTTCAAATTGTAAACCAACTTTCTTTTTTATGGTAACTATTTTATCTCAAAAAGGAAAAAAGTCAAGTCTTATCTGTCTCATCGGAAAAAGAGGCCTGTTTCTTACAAAAATGTAAGAAATCCTCGTAAAATGAAAGCCAATGTTATGGCAAGTAAGACCTAACTCTTTTATACTAAAAGAAGCTGAAACGTTAGTCTCAGCTTCTTAGTAGAATTTTAGTTCTTCTTTTTATCGCATGGTGACGAATTCTTCTGAGCCTGTCGGGTGAATGGCTACGGTATTGTCAAAGTCCGCCTTCGTCGCACCCATTTTAATAGCCACAGCAAAACCTTGAATCATCTCATCCACTCCGTAGCCCAAGCCGTGAAGTCCGATAACCTTTTCATCAGGTCCTTGGGTAACGAGCTTAAAGCGTGCTTGTTGGCGATGGCTCGTTACGGCTGAGTACATGGAGGCAAAGCTAGAAGTATAGATACGGATATTTTCCTTGCCGTATTGGGTAATCGCTTCTTTTTCGGTCAGTCCTACGGTCCCAATAGCAGGGTGAGAAAAGACTACCGTTGGAATGTTGGTGTAATCCATTTTGGCATGGGGCTGGTGGTTAAAGAGGCGTTCAGCCAGTGTTCTGCCTGCCTTGATGGCAACAGGGGTCAATTCTTTTTCGCCTGTGACGTCTCCAAGAGCGTAAATTCCTTTGGTTGTCGTATTTTGATACTCATCGACCGCGATAAAGCCACGCTCGTTGAGACTAACACCAACGGCTGTTAAGTTGAGGTCAGCCACATTTGGTTTGCGTCCAGTTGCCCAGACGACTTTTTCAGCACTTGCATGACTTCCATCTTCGAAATGAATACGAATCTTTCCATCATCCATTTTCTCGAGCCGTTTGGGGACTTTATGGGTGTGGAGTTGGAGTCCGACTTTCGCCATTTCTTCGACCAAGCCATCTACGATGTAGTCATCAAAATTCCGAAGTGGCTTGTCACCACGGACAAATAAATCTGTTTTTACTCCAAGAGCATGGAGCACCCCTGCCAACTCAACAGCAATATAGCCTGCTCCTAAGATGGCAACGGATTGGGGAAGATTTTCCCATTCAAAGACGTGGTCAGATACCAAGCCTAAATCAGCTCCTTCAATGGCTGGAACAAAGGCGTGCCCACCTGTGGCAATGACGATATGTTTCGCAGAAATCAGCTCCCCACCCACTTCAACGGTGTGTGGATAGACAAAACGTGCTCGTCCACGGATCACTTCGACACCATTTTTATCAAAGGTATTTGTATAAGAATTGCGGGAGCGATCAATATAGGCTTCACGATTTTTGCGAAGAGTTGCAAAATCAAAGGATTGCTCGCTACTTGTAAATCCGTAGTCAGCTCCATATTTCTGAATGCTTTCAGCGATTTGAGCGCCGTACCACATGATTTTTTTAGGGACACAGCCGCGATTGACACAGGTACCCCCGAGCAGATCATCTTCAATTACAGCCACTTTTGCACCATAAAGACTGGCACGGTTAGCGGTCGCGATACCGCCGCTCCCTCCGCCAATGGTGATTAAATCATATTCTCTCATGGTTTTCTCCTTTAGTATCGTTGCTATCATTGTATCGCTTTTCTTGCATGAATGCAAAAATCCGCTACGTTGGAGTCATGTTCACAAGAAAAATGAGGAAAAGGCTTGATTTTTAAAATGTATTATTGTATTATATAGATAGTACAGATAAAGGAGTTGAGAAACCTAAAATTTTGTCGTTGAAAACGTTTATTTTATGATAAAATAAAACTAACTATTTTTCAGGAGGAAAAAGAATGAAAAAATTAAAGAAATGGCAGTTGTATAGCTTGATTGGAACTGCTTCAGCCATCGTGTTAGCAGCAGGAGGATTTCTCCTCTTTGGCGGAGGCGCAGGAGGTGGAGATGCGGTTGAAAATGCAACACCGATGGTTCAAAAGCCAAAGGAAGGCTCTGTTGCTTCATCTGTCCTTCTAGCAGGATCGGTCGCTGCTGAGCGTGAGCAATACGTTTATTTCGATGCGACCAAAGGAGATTTAGAGAGTATTTATGTGAGTGTGGGTGAGCAGGTAGGCGAAGGTCAAGCCTTGGTTCAGTACACCAGTGTGGATGCCCAAACAGCCTACGATGCCGCTGCTCGTGCGGTTAATAAAATCGACCGTCAAATCAATGACCTAAATACCTATGGAGTGACCGTTGATAAGACAGGGGATACTGAAGCTGATACAAATAGTGTCGCAACCGCTCAACGCTCTGTGGATTCTCAGTTGCGTGAACTCCAAGACAATCGCGCAGATGCCGTTGATAATCTCAATAAAGCCTTAACGGCTCTTAACAATACCACGGTTTTGAGTACTGGTGAAGGAACGGTTGTCGAGGTGAACCACGATGTATCCAAATCCAACACAGGCAGCAATCAAACTCTTGTGCATATTGTCAGCAACGGCAATCTTCAAGTCAAGGGTGAGTTGTCAGAGTTTAACCTTGCCAATATTAAAGTTGGTCAAGAAGTGACCATCACCTCAAAAGTTTACCCAGACAAGACTTGGACAGGAAAGATTAACTTTATCTCTGATTATCCAAAAGATAGCCAAGGAGCAGCTACTAACACAGGCGCTCAATCGGGTGCCAAATATCCATTTACCGTAGAAATCACAAGTGAAATCGGTGACTTGAAACAAGGATTCTCGGTCAATATGGAAGTGAAAAATGATAGCAAGGGCTTGCTCATTCCAGTAACGGCGATTTTAGCGGACGGGGATAAGAGCTATGTCTGGACGATTGATGACAAGGGTCTTGCAAAGAAAGTAAAAGTTACCCTTGGAAATGCTGATGCTGAAAATCAAGAAATCACATCTGGATTGACCAAAGAAAGCAAAGTCATCACCAACCCATCCGCGGATTTAGAAGAGGGTAAAGAGGTGAAACCTTATGACGAAGTTGATTAGTATTCAAAATATCAATAAAACCTATCGCAATGGGGACCAGGAATTAAGAGTTCTAAAAGACATCAATTTAGAAGTAGAAGAAGGCGAGTTTGTCGCGATTATGGGACCATCTGGATCGGGGAAATCTACGTTGATGAATATCATTGGGATGTTGGATAGACCGACTAGCGGTGAATACCACTTATCAGGAGATGAGGTCGCAAGTCTTGGTGAAAAAAGATTAGCCAAGGTCCGTAACCAGCAGATTGGCTTTGTCTTTCAGCAGTTTTTCCTCCTTTCAAAACTAAATGCTTTTCAAAATGTGGAATTGCCCTTGATTTATGCAGGGGTAGCTCCTTCAAAGCGTAAGAAATTGGCAGAGCGTTTTTTGGAGAAGGTCGAGTTGGCGGAGCGTATGCATCATTTGCCATCTGAGCTTTCCGGGGGGCAAAAGCAGAGGGTTGCCATTGCACGTGCCTTGGTGAATAATCCTTCTATTATCCTTGCAGATGAGCCCACAGGAGCCTTGGATACCAAGACAGGTGAGCAGATCATGGAGTTGTTGCTTGATCTAAATGCCGAAGGCAAAACCATTATCATGGTCACGCACGAGCCTGAAATCGCAGCCTATGCCAAACGACAAATCGTCATTCGAGATGGGGTAATCTCATCTGATAGTCGCGTGAAAGGAGGCACTTGATGCAAAATTTTAGATTTGCCCTTAGCTCGATTTTAGGGCACAAAATGCGCTCCTTTCTAACCATGCTTGGGATTATCATCGGGGTCATGTCCGTTGTGGTTATCGTGGCATTAGGAAGTGGGGTTGAGCGTGCCTTTACAGATATTGTCGGAGCTAACCGTCAAGATGTCAATCTTTTCTACTCTTTTACAAAAAGTAAGGATGGAAGTGGAATTCAAACAGTCGAGGAACTCCAATCTCAAATAGATGAAGGTTCTGGAGTTTATACTGAGCCTCCAAAAATTCAGGAAGTTTGGTTGGAGCAGCTGGTTCGAGAATTAGATGGCATTGATAAATATTATGCTACTAACAATTCAACGACAGCTGTCTCTTATGGCAGTAAAAAAGCTGAAAATATTCCGATTACCGGTGTCAATCGCTCTTATTTTCAAGCCAAGAACTATGAAGTTGTTGCAGGTCGTCTTTTGACCAATGCAGACTATCGCAGTTTTTCTCGAGCGATTTTGATTGATGGGAAACTAGCTGAAATCCTCTTCAATAGTCCAAAAGAAGCCTTGAATAAAATTGTCCGCTTGGGAGACAATGATTATCGAGTTATTGGAGTTTACCGTGATCCAGAGCTTGAAAAAATCAAGGCGGTAGCCCCATCAAATGGAAATATCGTCATGGCAAATACCCAGCTCGCAGCAGAGTTTGGGGGAGATGAGATTCAAAATGTGACGGTTCATACGAAAAATCTTGAGAATTCCTTGGAAGATGGGGCAGCAGCGGCTCGGCTATTGACCAAGCTATCAGGAGCAACAGATGGCGAATACCAGGTGCTCGATGTGGAAAGCCAGCTTGCGCAAGTCAAGGGACAAGTCGTGGTATTCCAATTGGTCTTTGGAGCTATTGCAGGGATTTCCCTTCTTGTCGGTGGTATTGGAGTCATGAATATCATGCTGGTATCGGTGACAGAGCGGACGCGCGAGATTGGTCTTCGAAAAGCGCTTGGAGCTACACGGAGCAACATCTTGACGCAGTTTGTCATTGAATCCATTGTCTTGACCTTGATTGGCGGCATGATTGGATTAGGTCTTGCCTATCTTATCGTTTTATCTATTGGGCATTCCTTAGATGCGCTATTTGCAGGACCACCAGTGATTACGATTTCATCAGCCGTGGGTAGTCTTTTATTCTCAGCGGTTGTGGGGATTGTATTTGGGATTTTACCGGCTAATAAAGCCTCAAAACTTGACCCAATCGAAGCACTGCGTTACGAATAACTTATACAATAAGAAAACCTTTGACGGATGTTAAGTCAAAGGTTTTTTCACTATTTGAGTCCCATGAGTTTTTTAACTTCTGGGATTTTTTGTAATTGTGGAACGAGAATCATCGTGACAACGACACGAAATGGAATCTCAAAGATTTTAAAAATCCGCCCTTGGGCAAAGAACTGCACCGAGATAGGAATGTTCTGATAGATTTGATTGAGAATGGGGGTGAGAAAGAAAGTTCCAATCCCCATGATGACTGTGGTTGCTAGAATGACATAGAGCCAATCTTTTTTATTTTTGCTATCAAGCTTTTTCCCATAATAGAAAGCCCCATATAAAAATCCTTGAATAGCTTCTAACACAGTGAACCAAATAATAAACGGATAGCCTGAGTTGAGAGCTGTCACCACATCATTGACCACAAAGACGATGAGGGAAATGATAGGACCAGCAATCGTACCAATCAAGGTATTAGCGATAAAAGAAAGGCTAACCTTGAGGACATTTGGAATAATCCAAAAAGAAAAGTATTGCCCCAAGATATAACGAATAGCGATTAACATCGCAAGGACAACAATGAGTTGAACCCCAAACTTAGGGGATTTTTTAGAAAGCATATCGTGCTCCTTTACAAATCGTGGAGCTGTCCTAAGACAGCGGATGCAATGGTTTACCGCGCTTTCGCTTCGTTGTATGGCAACATCCCATCCATACACACTTAACGCAAACCACCTACTCTGTTGCAGGATTTCCTGCTACTTTAGTGTACTAGAATTTTCTGAAAATGTAAATAGAAAAACCAGAGAAAATTCTCTGGTTTTGAGGCTTATTTCATAGTAGGGAAGAGAAGCACATCACGGATAGTTGTGGTGTCCGTGAGAAGCATGCAGAGGCGGTCGATTCCGATACCGAGTCCACCTGTTGGCGGCATACCGTATTCAAGTGCTTCTACGTAGTCGTAGTCGATACCAGTCGCTTCATCATCTCCCAATTCTTTAGCCTTGGCTTGCGCCTTGAAGCGTTCCAATTGGTCGATTGGGTCGTTCAACTCGGTGAAGGCATTTCCGTACTCTTTGGTCATGATAAAGAGCTCAAAGCGATCTGTAAAGCGAGGGTCTGTATCATTTTTCTTAGCAAGTGGGGATACAGCAACAGGATGACCGTAAACAAAGGTTGGTTGGATTAACGTATCTTCGACAAATTCTTCAAAGAAGGCGTTGATGATTTGACCAACTTCTGTATAGTGCTTTTCAACAGGGACTTTATGCTCGCTCGCAACAGCTTTTGCTTCTTCAAAGCTCATCTCTTGCCAGAAATCAACACCTGTTTGTTCCTTAATGGCATCAACCATGTGAACCCGTTTGAATGGCAGGTGGATATTGATTTCCGTTCCTTGATAAGTGACAGGTCCGTCTCCGACAACAGCTTTTGCGGTGTGTTGGATAATGCCTTCGGTCAAGTCCATGATGTCAAGGTAGTCTGCGTAGGCTTGGTAGACCTCAATCGATGTAAATTCTGGATTGTGAGTAGCATCCATTCCTTCATTACGGAAGATGCGTCCGATTTCATAAACACGTTCCATACCACCGACGATGAGGCGTTTCAAGTGCAATTCCGTTGCAATCCGCAAGACCATGTCGATGTTTTGGGCATTGTGGTGGGTGATAAATGGACGGGCAGCAGCACCACCCGCTTCATTGTGAAGGACAGGTGTTTCCACTTCCAAGAATCCAAGTCCGTCCAAGTAACGGCGGATTTCTGAGATGATTTTGCTGCGAGTGACAAAGCGCTCAAAGCTCTCACGGTTAGAAATCAAGTCCAAGTAGCGTTTACGGTAAATGGTTTCAGTATCTGTCAAGCCATGGAATTTTTCAGGGAGTGGACGAAGGGCTTTTGACAAGTGAGTCAATTTGCGGGCATGGATGGATAATTCTCCCATGTTGGTCCGCATGACATCTCCCTCAACCCCGATAAAGTCTCCGAGGTCAGCCTTGTTGAATAGTTCGTAGTTTTCTTCACCGACATCATCCTTGCGGACGTAGATTTGAATCTGACCTTCGCGGTCCTGGATGTGGGCAAAGCCAGCCTTTCCTTTTCCGCGCTTAGTCATCATCCGTCCTGCGATGACAGCAGTAGCGCCTAATTCAGCCAAGTCTTCCTTAGTCTTATCTTCGTATTGTGCTTTTAATTCTGCGGAATTTGCCGTGCGCTCAAAGCGTTTTCCGAATGGGTCAATCCCTTTTTCGCTAAGGGCAACCATTTTCTCACGGCGCACTAATTGCTGGTCATTTAATTCTTCAAAATGTTCATTTGACATAGTCGTTTCATTCCTCCAAAGGTTTTCCTTTCTATTTTACCATAAAAAATGAAGAAGTACAGCTAGAAAGCGATAAAAAATCTGGCTTGTGGTATAATAAGGATAGAAAAATGAGGTGATGTGATGAATCAAACGATTGATTATTTAAAAGAATTAACAGCAATTCCATCTCCGACTGGGTTTACCAAAGAGGTGGCGGATTATCTGATGAAGACCTTACAGGATTTGGGCTATGAGCCTACAAAGACCAATAAAGGTAGCGTGATAGTGACCCTCAAAGGGAAAAATGATGACAAGCAGCGTTTTGTGACCGCACATGTGGATACCTTGGGAGCTATTGTGCGTGCGATTAAGCCAGACGGGCGCTTGAAAATGGACAAAATCGGAGGCTTTCCTTGGAATATGATCGAGGGAGAAAACTGCCTTGTCCACGTAGCCAGTACAGGGAAGACCATCTCAGGGACGATTCTAGTCCATCAGACGAGCTGTCATGTCTATCGTGATGCGGGGACTGTGGAGCGAACGCAGGATAATATGGAAGTACGACTGGATGAGAAAGTCACATCAGCTGACGAAACACGAGCTTTAGGCATTGAGGTAGGGGATTTTATCTCTTTTGACCCTAGAACGACTGTGACAGAGACAGGCTTTATCAAATCTCGTTTCTTGGATGATAAGGTATCGGCGGCTATTTTGCTGAATCTTCTACGACGTTATCAAAAAGAGGAAGTGGAGCTTCCAGTGACGACCCATTTTGCCTTTAGCGTCTTTGAAGAAGTGGGACATGGAGCGAACTCCAGCATTAACGAGCAGGTAGTGGAGTATTTGGCAGTTGACATGGGCGCGATGGGAGATGACCAAGCGACAGATGAGTACACGGTGTCTATCTGTGTGAAGGATGCGTCTGGTCCCTATCATTATGAATTTCGTAAGCATTTGGTAGCTTTGGCAAAAGAGCAAGGAATTCCCTATAAATTAGACATTTATCCTTACTATGGAAGTGACGCGTCAGCAGCCATGCGAGCAGGAGCAGAGGTCAAGCACGCCCTTTTAGGCGCTGGTATTGAGTCTAGTCACTCGTATGAGCGGACCCATTTGGATTCTGTTATGGCGACTGAGAAAATGGTGGATAGCTACCTCCAAAGCGATTTGGTAGAGTAGATTGTAAAGGAAAATAAAAAAGGAATAAATAAGAATCATATTTTCTTACTTATTCCTTTTTATGGTTGTTTCGTTTTGATTTAGTACGAGTGAACAACGTATTACATTAAAACGAAATGACGATATTAGTCAATTTCATAGCCCATGAGCAGTCCGCCTTCTTCGGCATAAAAACTACATAAGCCAGATGTTGGGAGAATAGCGATTTGCGCTTGCGGGAATTTCTCTTTTATAGAATCTGAAAATTGCTGGCAGAATTTAAGATTATTGCGATGGGCAATGGTAATCTTGCCCCCTTTGTAGCCCGCTTTTAGGACCTCATCAACCGCAGCAGAGAGCGCTTTTTTACCGCCTCTTGCTTTTTGGAGGAGCTCAAGCTTCCCTTCCTTGCTGGCTTCTCCAACCATACGAATGTTGAGAAGACCTACGACGGTTCCGATGAGTTTACTCAATCGTCCATTTTTGACGAGATTATCTACCTTAGCAAGGACGAAAAGCAGCTTGGTTTTAGCTTGGTAAGAGCCAATAGCTTGAACAATTTCGTCGAAAGAGAGACCTTGTTCAATGAGGAAGTTGAGCTGCTCAACAATTAAATCAATTTCACCACCAACAGACAAGCTATCAATGACATGAATGTTGGCATTTGGGTGATCTTCCAGATAGATTTTTTTCGCCACTTGGGCGCTGTTATGGCTACCTGAAAGCGTTCCTGTAATGGTTACGACAAAGATATTATCAGCACCTTCATAAGCTTTCATGTAGTCATCTGGGCTAGGACAGGCAGATTTTGAAGCGGTAGATGTCGCATACATCTTTTCCATCATAGTATCTATATCCAAATCGCTATTATCGACAAATACTTCCTCACCAATCTGAATGGTCAAAGGGACACTTTCAAATTGTGTATCAATAGCCAATTTTTCAAGTGTTTGATAATCGCAGCCTGAGTCGGCAATAATTTTCCAAGTCATGGGTTCTCCTACGTTTGTCAACGGAACAACCATTGACAAAGGTTCTGTCTTTTTTTACAATTATATCATAAATATTGTGAATTTGAAATCCTTTACATTCAGTTGCGACAAGTAGAAAGAAAATGTTATGTCTGAACGAAGAATATCTGAAAAATCTCTGGCAAATTTGCGCAAGGCAAATGAAGAAGTCAACCATTTGACAAAGGAGGCTTTAGAAACGGCTTTTCTTCAATTATTGGAACAAAAGAAATTGGCTAAAATCACGATTTCAGAGCTTGTTGAGAGAGCCGGAGTGTCGAGAGCAGCGTTTTATCGCAATTATGGCTCTAAAGATGATTTACTAGAAAAAGTCTTTACCGAACGTGTGCGAAAGATTACCGAGCAATTAGGAAAGCTCAATCGGCGAGCGGATCTCTACCATATTTGGTTGCTATTATTAAAAGAGGCAAAGAAAGAATCTCGTTTGATTAGTTTGGCTGTGGATTATCAGCTGGAGAAGGTCTTGACCAGTGCTGTGTTTGATTTTTTAGAAAAACGAACCAGCTCAAAGAAATCAGCCTCTTCTTATATGAACTCTTTTTGGAGTTCAGCCATTGTTTCGGTCTTAATCAAGTGGATTTCTGATGGTATGAAGGTGCCTGCTGAAAAAGTAGCGGCTCTAGGCATGCCACTCTTGCCTCAAAAGGCGAAAAAGAAGTCTAAAGGAGGGAAAAAATGACAAAACGCTTAGCATGGGATGAATATTTTGCAGCGCAGGCGCTCTTGATTGCCAATCGTGCGACCTGTAAGCGTGCCAAGGTTGGTGCGGTTTTGGTCAAGGACAACAAAGTTGTAGCAACAGGCTACAACGGCTCTGTTTCAGGAACCGAGCATTGCTTGGATCAGGAATGTTTGGTCGTGGACGGACATTGCGTGCGCACCTTGCATGCGGAGGTCAACGCTATTTTACAAGGAGCAGAGCGAGGGATTCCTAGAGGATTTACAGCTTATGTGACACATTTTCCGTGTTTAAATTGCTCCAAGCAGCTCCTCCAAGTAGGTTGTAAGCGCGTGGTCTATATCAATGAATACCGCATGGATGACTATGCCCAGTATTTGTATCAAGAAAAAGGCTGTGAGCTCGTGCATTTGCCGATTGAAACTGTTAAAGAAGCGATTGCCCAGACGGATTTAATATAGGGGGGATAGAATGTCAGTATTAGATCAAGCCTGGCAGGCTTTTATAGACGGCAATATCCTTGAAGCAGAGCAACTTGTTTCTATGTTAAAAATGGATGATAGCAGTAGCCGCAGTTTAAAGGCTTATCTAGCCTTGGAAAAAGAGAATTACCAGCAAGCGATGGATTTATATGAGCAAAATCGCATGGAAGCTCTTTTTGTCAACAATCACGCAGATCTACATGTAGCGCTTCATCAACAAGCGATGGTGGCGCGTGAGATGGGCGAATGTGAACATGCTTTGGATTTGATAGCGCAAGAAGAGAAGATTATCCAGCAGCATTTTTCAGACGATGCGCTTCGCCTTTCGGTTAATGCTTATGAGCAAGGTTATCTTCGTATGAAATTAGGAAGAAGTTCAGAAGGTCTTGCTTATATGGAGCAAAGTTTAGGCTGGTCTTTGAAAACGGATGATTGGATAGCACAAGCCTGTGCTTACCGTGGTTTAGGTGAGATCTATCAGGTTTTGGGGAATATTGAAGAGAGTAAAGCGTCGTTTGAGAAGAGTTTGCTACTTTTTCGACAAGCAGGAGATGAGATTGGAGCAGAAGAAGTCGAAAAAATGCTTTCAAAAATCTGAAAGTTCTCATAAAATGTGATATAATAAAAAGCGTTATAAGTCCCGAAAAGGCGATTACTTGAGAAATTGGGTGGTCGGTGCTTTGTAACTTTTAACTCGGCAACAATGTCGGTAGCGAAGCTACTCGTCATTGTACGGCAGTCGCTATGGGGCGGTCTGCCTAGCCAACTTACTAGAATGGGAAAAGTCTTAATATCGAATCCTTTTCCCATTCGTTGTAACTGAACTAAGAAAAACGGATCCTTCGTCGCACCTTTTTCTATGGTTGTTAGGTCAACTAACTTCGTTAGTCTGATTTCCAACCTTCAAAGGTCTACTAGACCTTTGAAGCTAAGCGACTTACTAGCTTTCTCCAAGCGAACGATATTTTCGCTTGGAGAAACCGTCGTAACATACATAGTAGGGTTCTTAGCCAACTTACTAGAATGGGAAAGGTCTTAATATCGAATCCTTTTCCCATTCGTCGTAACTGAGCTAAGAAAAACGGCTCCTTCGTCGCACCTTTTTCTACGGTTGTGATGTCAACTAACTTCGTTACTCTTAGACTGAAGACAACCCTCAAATTCAGAAAAGTGCACATCGATATTTAAGTTTCTGTAGTTTTAAGGTTAGAAAATTTGCGAGCGTGGCGAGCACAATACCGCCACCACCGCCGTGCTAAAAGTGCCAGTAAATGTTAATACAATAACATTTACTGGCACTCGGAATCTTCGAGACCTTAGGCTCGAAGATTAATCATGGAATGCCGAAGGCAGTCGCTGATGTCCGAAAGCACATAAGGGTGGTGGCATTAAAAAGACTTTTTCTTCGTGACTGTGCTACGAAAACTGGTTTCTGCTAGGGGAGTTTGTAGGTTGTGGCGATAAGTGGTTGTTTTTCTAGTATCATTTTTATTTAAAGGGGGACATGAAGATGTCAGAACGTAAACTTTTCACTTCTGAGTCGGTATCTGAGGGGCATCCGGATAAGATTGCGGATCAGATTTCCGATGCGATTTTGGATGCGATTTTGGAGCAGGACAGTGAGGCCCATGTAGCGGCGGAAACGGCTGTCTATACTGGCTCTGTCCATGTGTTTGGGGAAATCTCAACAACGGCTTATGTGGATATTAACCGCGTGGTCCGGGATACGATTGCAGAGATTGGCTATACCAATACGGAATATGGCTTTTCAGCTGAAACGGTAGGGGTTCATCCGTCCTTGGTCGAGCAATCACCTGATATTGCTCAAGGGGTTAATGAAGCCTTAGAAGTCCGTGAAAATGGTGACCAAGACCCGCTCGATCAGATTGGAGCAGGTGACCAGGGGCTCATGTTTGGTTTTGCGGTAGATGAAACTCCTGAATTGATGCCGCTACCGATTTCACTCAGTCACCAATTGGTGAAGAAATTGGCGGATTTACGGAAATCGGGTAGCATTTCCTACCTTCGTCCAGATGCCAAAAGCCAAGTCACAGTTGAATATGATGAACAAGATCAACCCTTGCGCGTGGATACTGTCGTCATTTCAACCCAGCATGATCCAGAAGTGAGTCAGGAAACGATTCGCAAAGACGTCATCGAGCAAGTCATTCAAACGGTCATTCCAGCCCAGTATCTGGATGAGAAGACCAAGTATTTCATCAATCCGACTGGTCGCTTTGTCATCGGTGGACCGCAGGGAGATTCTGGTTTGACCGGTCGCAAAATCATTGTGGACACCTATGGTGGCTACTCTCGCCACGGTGGCGGTGCCTTTTCTGGAAAAGATGCGACCAAGGTTGACCGTTCGGCTTCCTATGCGGCGCGCTACATTGCCAAAAACATCGTTGCAGCAGGACTTGCCAAGAAAGCAGAAGTACAGTTAGCCTATGCGATTGGGGTGGCGCAACCGGTATCGGTGCGGATTGATACATTTGGTACGAGTACGGTGGCTGAAAGCCGTCTCGAAGCAGCTGTTCGGAAATTATTTGACCTTCGTCCAGCAGGCATTATCCAAATGCTTGATTTGAAACGGCCAATTTATCGCCAAACAGCGGCTTATGGTCATATGGGACGGACCGATATTGATTTGCCGTGGGAACGTTTGGACAAGGTAGAAGCATTGAAAAATCATGTATCTCAGTAAAATGAGATAGAGAAGCGCAGCTATTGTCTGGGCTTCTTTTTTTGTAGTTCGGGGATTGGAAATGGTTCTTTTAGAAAAATTATGGTATAATAAAAGCTGGTCTTTTGACGAATTTACCTGAAAGAGAAGAATATGAATAAGATTGTAATAAATGGTGGTCGCCCTTTGCGTGGAGAGGTGGCCATTAGTGGTGCCAAAAATAGCGTAGTAGCCTTGATTCCAGCGACGATTTTAGCCGATGATATTGTTATTTTAGACGGCGTTCCAGCCATTTCGGATGTAGATAGTTTGGTTGAAATCATGCAAGACATGGGAGCGAGTGTAGAGCGTTCAGGCGAAACCTTGACGATTGACCCTCGTGGGGTGAAAAATGTGCCTATGCCATACGGAAAAATCAATAGTTTGCGAGCTTCTTACTATTTCTACGGAAGTCTTCTTGGGCGTTATGGTGAAGCAACGGTTGGTTTACCTGGGGGCTGTGATTTGGGGCCTCGTCCCATTGATTTGCACTTGAAAGCCTTTAAGGCGATGGGAGCCGATATGTCTTATGAGGGCAATTCTATGCGCCTTGCGACAGGTGAACGGGACCTTATAGGGGCAAGTATCTATATGGATACAGTCAGCGTAGGTGCTACTATTAATACCATGCTTGCGGCGGTTAAGGCAAAAGGTCGGACTGTGATTGAAAATGCGGCTCGTGAACCTGAAATCATTGATGTAGCAACTCTTCTCAACAATATGGGTGCTCATATCCGTGGTGCAGGGACAGATATTATCACGATTGAAGGAGTGGAGACACTTCATGGCACTCGTCATCAAGTGATTCCTGACCGCATTGAGGCTGGGACCTATATTGCACTTGCTGCAGCAGTAGGTGAAGGCATCAAGATTACGAATGTCTTATACGAGCATTTAGAAGGATTTCTTGCTAAATTAGAAGAAATGGGTGTCCGCATGACGGTATCTGAGGACAGTGTTTACGTTGAAAAGCAAGATAATCTTCAAGCTATTACGATTAAAACAGCTCCTTATCCTGGCTTTGCGACCGATTTGCAGCAACCTGTGACACCCTTGCTGTTAAAAGCACAAGGACGCGGTCGCATTATGGATACCATCTATGAAAAACGGGTCAATCATGTGCCTGAGTTAGCAAATATGGGAGCCAATATTGAAACACAAGGTGGACAAATTATCTATACAGGTCCAAATCAGTTGCAGGGAGCACCAGTCAAAGCAACGGACTTGCGGGCAGGAGCGGCCCTAGTTATCGCAGGTTTGATGGCAAAAGGACAGACGGAAATTACCAATGTCGAATTTATCCTGCGTGGTTACTCTAATATTATTGAAAAATTAACCAGCTTAGGAGCTGACATTGCCTTGATTGAGGAGTAAAAGACACGATTCATAAGGGAAACAATATGAATATTTGGACCAAATTGGCAGCCTTTGCCTGTGTGGAGTGTGAGAGAACCTATCTGCGTCCTTTTCTGTATGATGATGCAGAAGCCTTTTTTGCCATTGCTAGCAATCCCCATAACCTCACCTTTATCTTTCCTAGTCAATCAAGCTTAGAAGAAAGCCAATTTACGCTCGCCAATTATTTTATGAAAGCTCCTTTGGGAGTTTGGGCGATTTGCGACCCTATTACGAATAAGATGATAGGAGCTATTAAATTTGAAAAGCTAGATGAGATAAAAAAAGAAGCTGAGTTAGGCTATTTTCTTAATCAAGCCTACTGGGGACAGGGATTAATGACCGAGGTTGTTAAAACCATAACGGACTTATCGATGATGGAATTCGGCTTGAAAAAGATCAGCATCATTACCCATTTAGAAAATATAGCTAGTCAAAAAGTAGCGCAAAAAGCAGGCTATCGCCTGTCAAGGCAGTTCAAAGGGAGTGATCGCTACACGCGTAAAATGCGGGATTATTTAGAGTTTTGCTACCAAAAAGGAGACGACCATGAGTAAGCACCAAGAGATTTTGGCTTATTTAGAGAGTTTGCCAATAGGCAAGCGAGTTAGTGTGCGTAGTGTGTCAAATTTCCTTGATGTGAGCGAAGGAACGGCTTATCGAGCGATTAAAGAAGCTGAAAATCGAGGTTTGGTAGAAACGAGACCTCGTAGTGGAACGGTTCGAATCAAATCTGCTAAGGTGAATATGGAGCATTTGACCTTTCAAGATATCGTTGAGATTACCGGCTCTCAGGTTTTGGCAGGTCAAGCAGGATTGCAAAAAGAGTTTAGCAAGTTTTCAATCGGTGCTATGACCGAGAAAAATCTCCTACGCTATCTGACTGCAGAAGGCTTGGTGATTGTCGGAGATAGGAGAGAAATTCAGCTGCTCGCTTTAAAGCACGAGAATGCGGTGCTCGTGACAGGTGGTTTGGAAGTAGATGAGGAAGTTCTTAGCTTGGCTGATCAATTAGCCATGCCTGTTCTTCGTAGTCACCATGACACCTATACCGTTGCGACCATTATCAATCGTGCGCTTTCCAATATTCAAATTAAAACCGATATTTTGACGGTTGAGCAGGTCTATCGTTCTGCCCATGATTATGGCTTTTTATACCAAGGAGACACGGTTCGTGATTATCTGGACTTGGTTCGGAAAAATCGCAATAGCCGTTTTCCTGTTCTCAATGATCAGCAAGTGGTGGTTGGGGTTGTCACCATGCGGGATGCAGGAGATAAATCCCCTCAAACACTGCTTTCAAAAGTCATGTCTAAAGACATTTACACGGTTAGTCTTAATACCAGTATTGCCAATGTCAGCCAGCGAATGATTGCAGAAGACTTTGAGATGGTTCCTGTCATTCGCCACAATCAAACCCTCATGGGAGTGATTACCAGACGAGATGTGATGGATAAGATGAACCGTGAGCAGGTGTCGAGCCTACCGACCTTTAGTGACCAATTAGCCCAAAAATTAAGCCAAGAAAAGGACGGCTACCAGCTGACCATTGAGCCGTCTATGTTGGAAAGTAATGGCGTCTTATCGCACGGTGTGTTGACAGAAATGCTCATGCTTGCGACTGGTCAACTACCAACATTAGGTCAGAGAAATCTAATGATTGAACAGCTGACCGTTTATTTTTTGCACGCTGTGCAGGTCGATGACACCTTATGGATTTGCCCAAAAGTGGTTCATGAGACTAGACGATCCGCCCTTATTGAATACCAAGTTTGTTTAGCAGAAACCCTTGTTGCAAAAGCAACGATTACCGTAAAAATTAACTAAGGAGAGAAGATGATTACTTTAAAATCACAACGAGAAATTGATGCTATGAAGCGAGCAGGTGATGTGCTTGCTAGCATTCATATTGGTCTTCGTGACCTGATTAAGCCAGGGCTTGATATGTGGGAAGTAGAAGAGTATGTTCGCAGACGCTGTAAGGAAGAAAATGTTTTGCCTTTACAAATTGGCGTTGATGGTCACTTGATGGACTATCCTTACGCAACTTGCTGCGGCTTGAATGATGAGGTGGCGCATGCCTTTCCACGTCATTATATCTTGAAAGAAGGAGATTTGCTCAAGGTCGATATGGTCTTGAGTGAACCGATTGACAAAGCTGTTTTGGATGTGTCGAAATTAGACTTCAACAATGTAGAGATGATGAAAAAACACACTGAATCTTATGCAGGTGGCGTAGCAGATTCTTGCTGGGCTTACGCTGTTGGTGAGGTGAGCCAAGAAGTCAAGGATCTTATGGACGTGACCAAGGAATGTCTCTACCGAGGTATTCAAGAAGCTCGTGTTGGTAACCGTATCGGAGATATTGGTGCTGCTATTCAAGAATACGCTGAAAGCAAGGGCTATGGTGTGGTTCGTGACTTGGTCGGACACGGTGTTGGACCAACCATGCATGAGGAGCCAATGGTGCCTCACTATGGTCGTGCAGGTCGAGGACTTCGCTTACGAGAAGGGATGGTCTTGACCATTGAGCCTATGATTAATACTGGCACATGGGAAATCGATACCGATGAAAAGACTGGCTGGGCACATAAAACGCTTGACGGTGGTTTGTCTTGCCAATACGAACACCAATTTGTCATCACAAAAGACGGACCAGTGATTTTGACCAGTCAAGGTGAAGAAGGAACTTATTAAAGGAGGCAAAAGTAGATAGGCGATCATTTTTGGGTCTATCTTCTTTTTGTATGAGGAGGTATGATGAAAAAGATTCGTCAATGGGTTGAGGACAATACCTTTATTCAGGCGTTTTTGACCTTTTATAGAAGCTCTGATAGCGATGTGACTAGTATTGCGGTTGCCTATTATTTTTTGATTTCCATTTTTCCGCTTCTGTTGATTGTGACTAATATCTTGCCTTATTTCCATATTCCGATGGAGGATTTTTTAGGGACTTTACAGCAGATTTTGCCAGATTCTATCTATGAGGTGGTAGCAAGTACGGTTAAAAAGGTCTTAACGCAGCCATCAAATAGTCTTTTGAGTTTCTCGGTGATTTCGGCTCTGTGGACCTTTTCTCAGTCCATGACCTTTTTACAAAAAGCCTTTAACAAGGCGTATGGAATCGTGAAAGGTCGAGGAATGGTCTGGCAACGCTTGTTGAGCGTCTTAGTCAGTATAGCTCTTCAAGTCTTATTGGTGTTATCTCTCGGATTAACACTGTTTGGGCGGATGCTATTGAATGTTGTTCATGGGATTTTTCCCTTTAATGACCAAATCTATCAAAGCCTGCAAAGTATGACCCAGCCGACCATGTATTTATTATTGTTTTTATCGCTCACCATGCTGTATTATTTTTTACCAGATGTTGCCATTCCAAAGATTCGCTATGTTTTGCCAGGAACCGTCTTTAGCATGACTATTCTCTTTGCGATTTTAAATCTATTTTCCACTTATTTGGAAAATTACATTAGTCACTTTTTAGATGTGCGTGTGGTGGGTTCTGTTTTGGTGATCGGTCTAATGGTCTGGTTTATCCTGTTGTCGAAAATCTTGATTTATGGGGCGATTTTAAATGCCAGTTACCAAAGCTGCAAGGAAGAAAACATCAAGGCTAAAGAAGTGGGCAAACACCGGCTTTTTGCAAAAGATGGAAAAGGAGAGTAAGATGGATTCCGTTGAAGAGTATTTAGCAGATTTACAGGATCACTTAGAGGGTCTTGAAACTGCGCAAGAAAGAGAAGCCTATATGATTGCTTGTATCAAAGAAATCGATGAGGTCAGAAATTTCCCGCTTTTAGCAGAAATATCTGAGTATATCGTGGCAGGCGAAAGCGTTGCAGAGCATTTTTCTCCTTCTTTAAAAATGAGCGCCCTGCATTGGTTGATCCATCAAATTGGTCGTGCCATAGAGCAGACCGAGGACCACGAAGGGGAAAAACGGATGCGCTTGTACTATCATATGTATGATTACATGTGGTATTTAAAGTGGGTGCTGCCGACTTTGCCGACCAGTCTTCCTTTGACTAGAGATGTGATTGAGCAGGCAAATCAGTTGATGCTTGAACAGTACCAAGAGCTGGATTTCAGTTTAGCCATGTATGATAAAACTCTTATGCTAGAGGCCATGGCAATGGGGGACAAGGTAGATGCAGCTAAGCATTATAGGGCTTGGCAGGAAGGTGCGTTTGAGCGAGATGCTATGAGTGACTGTGAAGCTTGTGAAGTCGCAGAGCAGGTCAATTATTTGAGCTTTGCAGGTAAGCATGAGAAAGCCCTACAAAAGGCTGAGCCTATTTTACAGGGGCAGCTCGAGTGTGCTGAGGTTCCACATACTATCTATGGCTCGGTCTTAAAAAGCCTGTATGCTCTAGGAAGACTAGATGCGGTAGAGGACTTGCTCCCAACAGCTATCCAAAGTATCGAAGAGGAGGCAAATCTCTTGTCTAATTTGACAGATATTATTGAGATTGCCCTGCGGATGGGAGATGAACTCTTGGCTCAGGAATTGATGGTAGCACACGAAGGTGAGATTTTGGCATTGGCACGCGACTTGACGACAATGAAGTATTTTATTGCGACTTCCCCATTAGGCGAAGAGTATCTTGAGCGTGCGAGAGAATGGGCAGCTTACTTTGATGAGCGCAATCAAAATCGTTATTATAGCGAGTATTTAGCTTCTTATCTAAAAGATGTCGAAGAATTTTAAAAAACCAAGTGAGTCATTTCACTTGGTTTTTTAAAATTTACGAGTCTTAAAGACAAATACTTTACTGAAAATATAGTTGAGGACGATGATGCTGACCTGGGCTATCAAGCTTTCGATAAAGTCAATCGCAGCTGGATCATCGTGGACAAATTGCCCGATGATATGCGGAAATTGCTTGATAAAAAGAAAGGTCATGCCTAAATCAAAGACAAAGGTCACGAGTCGTGCAGCACCAAATTTAACCAAGCGCATCAACCAACCTGATCTTGCCTGCTTAAAGACGAAGATGTCGTTGGTGATAAAGGCAAATAAAACAGCGGTGATATTTGCCACAGCAGTAGCAAGAAAGGAATCTTTACTAATCGTAAAGATGGTAAGGCGCGTGAGGAGGTAAACCAGTGTGCTTAGAACTCCAAAGAATAGATAGGACAAGATTTCATTGTCAAAAAAAGCTTTTATCAATTTTTTCATGTCTTTAAGTCTATCATATTTTTGAAAATTATGCTATACTAGAAAACGTTGTAAGGATAAAAGCTAGGAAATCTAGGCTTTTTTGTCTTTCACAACCCTTGGCACTTCCATCCTTTAGCCAAGCATATTACACGCGGTTTAGCCGCCAAAGGAGTTTAAATGAAGAAAAATACTGTTCGTGATATGGCACAGATTGCCATTGTTGCTGCGATTTATGTCGCTTTGACCTTAACCCCACCGTTGAATGCGATTAGCTATGGGGCTTATCAGTTTCGGATTTCTGAGATGATGAATTTTATGGCCTTTTATAAACCCAAGTATATCATTGGGGTGACTCTAGGCTGTATGATTGCTAATTTCTTTAGTTTTGGTCTGATTGATGTCTTTGTCGGAGGAGGCTCGACCTTGGTCTTTTTAGGTCTAGGTGTTTATTTCTTCCGCCAATATATGAATGAGCGCTTGTTTGGTGGAGTTTTCAATAAGGCTTTTGTCTATTTTGCAGTCTTTTTCTCCCTGTCTATGGTGACGATTGCAGCTGAGCTTACGATTGTGGCACAGGCACCATTTTGGTTGACATGGTTCACAACGGCTATCGGCGAATTTGCTTCGCTCCTTGTTGGAGGAGTTATCATGGATAAATTAGGGAAACGGATTGATTTAACCCTGTAAGTAATAGAAGTTGGGCGAGGCTCAACTTTTTTAGATAGTGGGGTGAGAAAGGTATAAGACACGACAAAGGGTTGCAGATAGAGTTGAAGTTCATCAAAGTGATTGAATGATGTCTTACTTTTTGTTCAATCCACTATCAATCATAAAAAATACTTGACTTGGAGTGCACTCCAAGTGTTATACTGGAACTATTCCAGCAAAGAAAGTGAGGAAATGTGATGAAAACAGCGATTTTTGAAAAGGCTGGTTCGATGATTATCGGTGAGGTGGATAAGCCTCAGATTCAGGAAAATGATGATGTGATTATCAAGATTGTGCGGGCTTGTGTCTGTGGATCAGACCTCTGGTCTTATTCGCACGGAGATGAGCGCGAAGCGCATTCGATGAACTCAGGGCACGAGGCACTGGGGATTGTCGAAGAAGTGGGAAGCGAGATTACCACAGTCAAGCCAGGTGATTTTGTCATTGTGCCATTTACCCATGGATGTGGGCATTGCGATGCCTGCCGTGCAGGATTTGACGGGACATGTGACAATCACCCAGCACCGACCAACTGGGGCGGTGGTTTCCAGTCTGAGTACTTGCGTTTCCACTATGGAAATTGGGCATTGATTAAGGTGCCAGGTCAGCCTTCTGACTACTCAGAAGGTATGCTCAAGTCTCTTTTGACTTTGGCAGATGTGATGCCGACAGGCTACCATGCAGCCCGTGTTGCAAATGTTCAGCGTGGTGACAAGGTCGTGGTCATTGGTGACGGTGCGGTTGGTCAATGTGCAGTCATAGCGGCTAAAATGATGGGAGCTTCTCAGATTGTCTTGATGAGCCGCCATGCTGATCGTCAGGCTATGGCTCTCGAATCTGGTGCGACAGCTGTGGTCGCAGAACGCGGTGAAGAAGGCATTGCCAAAGTTCGTGAGATTTTAGGTGGTGGGGCAGACGCAGCGCTTGAATGTGTGGGAACAGAAGCTGCAATCGAGCAAGCCTTGGGCGTTCTTCATAATGGCGGACGTGTCGGCTTTGTCGGAGTTCCGCATTACAATAGCCGTCCACTCGGATCAACCTTTGCCCAAAATATCTCTGTTGCAGGTGGCTCAGCCTCTGTGACAACCTATAACAAACAAGTCTTGCTCAAAGCTGTGCTTGATGGGGACATCAACCCAGGTCGTGTTTTTACCAAGACCTATGCACTAGAGGATGTCAACCAAGCTTATCAAGACATGGCAGATCGTAAAGAGATTAAATCGATGCTAATCGTTGCTGAAGATTAAGACGTTAAAGACCTTGTTCGTCATCGAGCAGGTCTTTTTTTGAATGGAGCAGGCGTTTTTACTCATGATTTTTGATTTTCCTAGACTCTAAATAAGTGGATTTATGGTAAAATAGGAAGTATGAAAGATAGAATCTTAGAGTTAGTTGAAACCTTAAATCGTTATGCAGAAGCGTACTACACAGCAGATAGCCCCTTGGTGTCTGATAGTGAGTATGACAAGCTGTACCATGAGTTGGTGAGTTTAGAAGAAGCCCACCCCGACTTAATCGCACCCAATAGTCCAACTCATCGGGTCGGCGGTAAGATTTTAGAGGGATTTGAAAAATACCAACACCAGTATCCGCTTTATAGTTTGCAGGATGCTTTTTCACGCGAAGATTTGGAGCAATTTGACAAGCGGATTCGCCGAGAATTTCCCCAAGTCTCTTATTTGTGTGAACTAAAAATAGATGGCTTGTCCATTTCTCTTATGTATGAAAATGGGGTCTTGGTGGCAGGAGCGACCAGAGGAGATGGCTCTGTGGGGGAAAATATCACGGAAAACCTCAAACGTGTCAAAGATATTCCTTTGACCTTGGAGCAGCCCTTGACCTTGACCGTGCGGGGGGAGTGTTATATGCCACGTACATCGTTTGAAGCGGTTAATCAAGCCAGACAGGAAAATGGCGAGCCAGAATTTGCCAATCCGAGAAATGCCGCAGCAGGAACGCTTCGTCAGCTAGATACCAGTGTGGTCGCAAAACGCAATCTTGCAACTTTTCTCTACCAAGAAGTGGAGAGCACAGGAGCAAGCACTCAGGAAGGAATTTTACAAACTCTTGTGGAGCATGGCTTTTCTGTTAATTCTCAATATGCCTTGGTTCAATCCGTCGATGAGATGTGGGCTTTTATCGAGAACATTCAAGAAGAACGAGAAAACTTGCCGTATGATATTGATGGCATTGTGATTAAGGTCAATGACTTGGCTATGCAAGAGGAGCTAGGTTATACCATTAAAGCGCCGAAATGGGCGATTGCCTATAAATTTCCAGCAGAAGAAAAGGAAGCTCAGCTCTTGTCAGTGGACTGGACTGTGGGGCGGACAGGTGTGGTGACGCCAACAGCCAATCTCACCCCAGTTCAGTTAGCAGGAACAACGGTCAGTCGGGCAACGCTCCACAATGTAGACTACATCGCAGAAAAAGACATTCGTAAAGAGGATACCCTGATTGTGTATAAGTCAGGTGATATCATTCCGAAAGTCTTGCGTGTGGTAGAAAGTAAGCGTATCTCAGAAGAGAAAATCTGGGTTCCAACTCAGTGTCCGAGCTGTGAGGGTGACTTGGTTCATTTTGAAGATGAGGTGGCGCTTCGGTGTATCAATCCTTTGTGTCCTGCACAAATGAAGGAAAAATTGATTCATTTTGCGACACGAGATGCTATGAATATCGTTGGTTTAGGACCAAATGTCATTGAAAAACTCTTTGCGAAAGATTTGATTCGTGATGTGGCAGATATTTATCGGCTGACAGTAGAGGATTTCCTAACCTTAGACAAGGTCAAGGAGAAATCAGCTGATAAGCTTTATCAAGCGATTCAAGCGTCCAAGTCCAATTCTGCTGAGCGACTTTTGTTTGGTTTAGGGATTCGTCATGTGGGAGCTAAGGCTAGTCAAGTGCTACTAGAGCATTTTCATAGTTTAGAGGCACTGATGGCGGCAGACAAGGAAGAAATCGCTGCTCTTGACAATCTCGGCATGGTGATTGCGGAAAGTTTGACGACCTATTTTGCCCAAGAAGGCACAAAGACTCTGTTTGCGGAATTAAAAGATGCAGGAGTGAATATCGAATATTTGGGTGAAAAAGTGGCTGAAAATGCGGCTTTATCAGGAATGACCATTGTTTTGACTGGAAAGCTAGAGCGTCTGACACGCTCAGAAGCTAAGAAAAAGCTGGAGAGTCTAGGGGCAAAAGTGACAGGATCGGTTTCTAAAAAGACCAGTCTTGTTGTCGCAGGGCTAGACGCTGGAAGTAAATTAACAAAAGCCAATGAACTAGGTATTGAAGTGCGTGATGAAGCCTGGTTAGAGAGCTTATAGAGGTTAGGATGGAAACAAGTAGAAAACGAGCACGGCTCATTTATAATCCGACGTCAGGTCAGGAGATTATTAAGAAAAATATAGCAGAAGTGCTGGATGTGTTAGAAGATGTGGGCTATGAAACCAGCGCTTATCAAACAACACCAGAGCCCTTGTCTGCCCAAAAAGAGGCAGAGCGAGCAGCTAGAGCAGGCTTTGATTTGATTATCGCAGCAGGGGGGGACGGCACGATTAACGAAGTGGTCAATGGAGTGGCTAGTTTGGAAAACCGACCTAAACTTGCTTTTATTCCGACTGGAACGACCAATGATTATGCGCGTGCCCTAAAAATCCCTATGGGAGATCCCGTTGCCGCAGCTCGAATCATTGAGAAAAACCAAACAATTAAGATGGATATTGGACGCGCTTATGGTGAAAAATACTTTATCAACATTGCCGCAGCAGGAACACTTACCGAGCTGACTTATAGCGTGCCAAGTGAGGTCAAATCACGTCTGGGTTATCTAGCCTATGTCGCAAAAGGTGCAGAAATGTTGCCCAAAACCAAGAGTCGTCCGGTGCGGATTGAACATGACCATGGTGTGTTTGAGGGCAATGTATCCCTAATCTTTGCCGGCTTGACCAATTCTATTGCAGGTTTTGAGCAGTTGGCACCCGATGCCAAGCTTGATGACGGGAATTTTACCCTAATTTTGGTCAAGACAGCCAAGGTCTTTGATATGTTGAGTCTCATGATTCAAGCCATGAATGGTGGTCAGCATGTCACAGATAGCAATGTCGAATACCTCAAAACGAGTAAATTAACTCTTGAGGTACTAGACCCTGATAATCCCTTTATGCTCAATCTTGATGGAGAATACGGCGGTGATACTCCAGTGACCTTGGAAGTGTTGAATAATCATTTGGAGTTCTTTGTCAATATGGATGAGATTAGCAATGACGCCTTGTCAGAAGAGGGGAGTGGCTAGATGTTTCAGTATCGTGTCTTACTCCACTATCATAGAAAGACTGGACAAGAGCTAGATCACCAAGTGTGGCAATGGATGACAGGAGAGCATGGTCAAGATGTCAGCTTTGAAGCAGCAGATGACTTTGGGGCGCGTGTACTGCTAAACTATACCAGTAACGAGCGTTTAGACTGGGCTTATGCCCTTATCAAGAGTCCTGATTGGGCGCAAAAGTCGGTGGATTACCAGATTCATCTCTTACCTGCTCACTTAGTGACCGAGGTTTGGGTGATTGAGGGGGATGATTGTCTCTATTATTCACGTCAAGCAGCTGAAACGAGTCCTTTTTATATGCATAGCAATCCTCATGCCTTTGATATGGCATTAGATAGTCAGGCTTTTGATCGCTATTGGGGGTATGATGGTTGGCTAGGTTGTGAAATAGATAATAATCAAACAACCTTTAAGGTCTGGGCACCGACAGCAAAAGCTGTTGAACTGTATCTCTATGAAACGGCGGAAAATAAAGCTCCTCTAAAGACTGTCTATTCCCTAAAACGAGGGCAGAACTATTCTTTAAACCATCAAGACAATACAATTGGTGTCTGGTCGCTAACTTTGCCAGAAGATTTGTCAGGTCATGCTTATCAGTATCAGCTAGATTTTGGACATAAAATGGAGTTGACACGAGATCCTTATAGCGTGGCGACCAGTCCAGATGGCAAGCGAACGGCTATCGTATCAAGAGCAGAATGTCAGCTAGAAAAGCAAGAAGATAGTACAGCGCCATGGCGCCTAGACAATCCTTGTCAAGCAGTCATTTATGAAATGCACATCAGAGATTTGACCAAGTCAGCTACGTCTGGTGTCAGTCCAGCTCTTCGTGGTACGTTTTTAGGGGCTTGTGAGAAAGGGACGACAAACCCTCGCGGGCAAGCAACGGCTTTTGACTATATTTGCTCTTTAGGGGTCAATGTCGTCCAGCTCCAGCCAGTATCAGACCGTCACAAGGATTATGACGAAAAGGGAAATGTCCTTTATAACTGGGGATATGACCCGCAAAATTACAATGCCCTAGAAAGCAGTTTTTCTAGTAATCCAAGTGATCCAGCCCAAGTCATTCGTGATTTTAAGACCATGGTGCAACGTTATCACGAGGCAGGGATTTCTGTGGTTTTGGATGTGGTCTATAACCATATCTATTCGACGTTTGACTCTCCTTTTCAAATGACAGTTCCAGATTATTACTACCGAATGAATCCGGATGGCTCTTTCCAAAATGGAACAGGTGTCGGTTCTGAGACGGCAAGTGAGCATGAGATGTTTCGAAAATATATGATTGATTCGCTGACCTACTGGGTGAGAGAGTTTGGCATAGATGGATTTCGTTTTGATCTCATGGGGATTCATGATGTAGCAACCATGAGGGCGATTCGTGAAGCCTTGGATGCTATTGACCCTCGGATTTTGATTTACGGTGAAGGCTGGGATATGGGCTTAGGCTTAGCAGCTGAAGACAAGGCAAAAAAAGACAATGCCTATCACTTGGCAGGTATTGGATTTTTCAATGATGATGAACGAGATGCCATCAAGGGGGCAGAAGTCTATGGTGGCTTGAAAGCAGGATTTGTCAGTGGTGAAGCTACAGAGGAAATTGTGGCTAAAAGCATTCTAGCTAGTCGAGAATTAGGAAGCTACCAAGTTCCTCAGCAAGTGCTGAACTATGTTGAAGCCCATGATAACTACAATCTCCATGATTTACTTGCTACTTTACATGGAAATGAAGATAAAGAAACACTCACCAAGCGAATTGAGCTTGCCACAGCCATGAATCTGCTGCTGCAAGGCATGTCCTTTATGGAGCTGGGGCAAGAATTTTCACGAACCAAGCTAGTTGCCACAGGACTACATGGGAAACTGACTCCTAGTGACAGAGAGCGGGCTATGAATAGCTATAATGCCCCTGATGAAGTCAACCAAGTCGATTGGGACTTGCTGAATCAGCATCAAGCAAGTATTGACTTTATCAAGCAAGTTATCGCTCTAAAGACCAAGGAGAGAGCCTTTTCTTATCAGACTTATGAGGATATTTATAACCATGTATTTGTCCACACAGCACAAGCAGGAAGTGGCTTGATTATCTTTGAAATCAAGGATGAAAAAACCTATCTCATCGTCTTTAACGCTAGTGGGGAAGATTTTATCTATGAAAATGCAGGAAATCTTAAAATCCTTATTACCAATAGTCGCAATGAAGAAGAGACAATTTTAGACAATCTAAGTGCGACTGTGTTTGAGATGAACTAAAAATTTTCTAGCTGTCAAGTTTTTTTCTTGACAGCTAGAAAAAGCTATGGTATCATAGATACTGTTGGCGAATGATTGTCGCCTCAAACATTAAAAAAGAAAAGAGATTTATCGAAAATGGCAGTAAAAATCCGTTTAACTCGTATGGGTTCTAAGAAGAAACCTTTCTACCGTATCAACGTAGCAGACTCACGTGCACCACGTGATGGACGTTTCATCGAAACAGTTGGAACTTACAACCCACTTGTTGCTGAAAACCAAGTAACATTGAAAGAAGACCGCGTTCTTGCATGGTTGGCAAACGGTGCGCAACCATCTGACACAGTTCGCAACATCCTTTCAAAAGCTGGAGTTATGAAAAAATTCCACGATTCAAAATTTTCTAAATAAGTCGTAGGTTGATAGATGGACACGATTGAAAATCTGATTATTGCAATAGTGAAACCTTTGATTTCACAACCAGAGTCTTTAACCATCAAAATTGAAGATACGCCAGAATTTTTGGAATATCATTTAGAGATGGACCCAAGTGATGTTGGGCGTGTAATCGGTCGCAAAGGTCGTACTATTTCTGCGATAAGAACGATTGTTTACTCTGTCCCAACTGAAGATAAAAAAGTGCGCATCGTTATTGATGAGCAGTAAGAAAGTCGCCTATGGGCGGCTTTTTGCTTACTTGAGAAAATCTTGAAAACATGATAAAATAAAGCATACTATACAGGTTTGGAGAGCACATGAATTATTTTAATGTTGGAAAAATCGTCAATACCCAAGGACTGCAAGGAGAGATGCGTGTCTTGTCTGTAACGGATTTTACGGAAGAACGATTTAAAAAAGGCAATCACCTAGTCTTGTTTGACAAAAAAGACCAGTTTGTCATGAATGTGGAGATTGCGAGCCATAGAAAGGCTAAAAACTTTGATATTATTAAGTTTAAGGGGATGTATCATATCAATGATATTGAAAAATACCGTGATTTTACCCTTAAGGTGGCAGAAGAAGACTTGTCAGATTTGGATGAGGGCGAATTTTACTACCATGAGATTATTGGATTAGAAGTCTATGAAGGGGATGAGTTTCTAGGGACTATCAAGGAGATTTTACAGCCAGGAGCCAATGATGTCTGGGTGGTTAAAAGAAAAGGCAAGCGTGATTTGCTCTTACCTTATATCCCCCCTGTGGTCCTTGATGTGGATGTGACAGAGGGTCGCGTCCAAGTAGAGATTCCAGAAGGGTTAGACGATGAAGATTGATATTTTGACCCTTTTTCCAGAAATGTTTGCGCCCTTGGAGCATTCGATTGTTGGGAAAGCTCGGGAAAAGGGCTTGCTAGATATTCAGTACCATAATTTTCGAGAAAATGCGGAAAAATCTCGCCATGTCGATGATGAGCCATATGGAGGTGGTCAAGGCATGTTACTGCGGGCACAGCCAATTTTTGATGCTTATGACCAGATTGAAAAGACAAATCCTCGTGTGATTTTGCTGGACCCTGCAGGCAAGCGCTTTGACCAAGCCTATGCTGAGGATTTGGCGAAAGAAGAGCATCTGATTTTCATCTGTGGTCATTATGAGGGCTATGACGAGCGGATTAAGACCTTGGTGACTGATGAGATCTCACTAGGTGATTATGTGCTGACAGGTGGTGAGCTTGCTGCTATGACCATGGTTGATGCGACTGTGCGTTTGATTCCAGAGGTGATTGGCAAAGAAGCCAGTCACACTGATGATAGCTTTTCATCCGGTTTATTGGAATACCCTCAATACACGCGCCCTTATGATTTTCGTGGCATGGTCGTACCAGATGTCCTCATGAGCGGTCATCATGAGAATATCCGCAAATGGCGTCTCTATGAAAGTCTCAAAAAAACCTATGAACGCAGACCAGACCTGCTTGCGACTTATGAGCTGTCTGATGAAGAGGCAAAAATGCTAGAAGAAATTAAACAACAGACGACGAAGTGAGAAAATGTTTTTCTCACTTTTTTCTATTTTTTCAAAAATTCCTTGACAGAAGAGTGAGAGAGTGTTATATTATTAACTAGTTAAGAAACTGGTTAAACAATTCTTTTTATTTTTGGATAGATTGTTAACTAGTTTATAATCGGTAAAGGAGTTTGTATGAAAAAGAAACAAATGGTCATGACTTTTTTAGTTTGTCTGTCAGCCTTTCTGTTGATTGGTTGTCAGAAAGCGTCTAGTCAGAAAGAGCAGGGGATGAAGATTGTCACTAGTTTTTACCCTATTTATTCCATGGTTAGGGAAATTGCTGGAGAAGTCAATGATGTGCGGATGATCCAATCCAGCAGTGGTATTCACTCTTTTGAACCTTCTGCGAATGATGTGGCAGCTATCTATGATGCGGATGTCTTTGTCTATCATTCGAGAACCCTAGAATCATGGGCAGGGGCTCTGGATCCAAATTTGCAGAAATCCAAGGTCAAGGTTATTGAAGCCTCGCAAGGGATGAGTTTGGATAAGGTAGCAGGTTTGGAAGATATGGAGGCAGGTGAAGGTGTGGATGAAAAGACCTTGTACGATCCTCATACTTGGCTTGATCCTGAAAAAGTAGCAGAAGAGGCGCAAATCATTGCGCGAGAATTGTCAAAAGTTGATCCAGACCACAAGGAACTGTATCAAAAAAAGGCAGATAAGCTCAGTCAGGATGCGCAAGGCTTGACCAGGAAATATCAGCCCTTGTTTGAAAACGTCTCTCAAAAGACCTTTGTCACACAACACACTGCCTTTTCCTACCTAGCCAAACGCTTTGGTTTGGAACAATTAGGGATTGCTGGGATTTCACCTGAACAGGAACCAAGTCCGCGGCAGTTGGCAGAGATTGAGGAGTTTGTCAAACGCTACAAGGTGAAAACGATTTTTGTCGAAAGTAACGCTTCGTCAAAAGTAGCTGAAACTTTGGTCAAATCAACAGGTGTTGATCTAAAAACCTTAAATCCCCTAGAAGCAGCTCCAGACAATGACAAATCCTACTTGGAAAACTTAGAAGAAAATTTAGCTATATTAGAAAAGGAATTGAGTAAATGAAAAAGAAACAGTATATCATCGGTAGTGTAGCAGTTCTTGCTTTGAGCCTGTGTAGCTATGAGCTGGGACGGCATCAAGCAAGTGAGACGAAAGACAGCAATCATATCGCCTATGTTGATCAGAAAGATAGCACAGAAAAAGGTGTCAAAAAAGCTGAAAATCTTACCCCTGAGCAAATCAATGCCAAGGAAAATATCAAGGCAGAGCAGATTGTTATCAAAATTACAGATCAAGGGTATGTGACTTCACATGGCGACCACTACCATTACTATAATGGGAAAGTTCCTTTTGATGCCATTATTAGCGAAGAGTTGATTATGAAAGATCCCTCCTATCAGTTGCAGGAGTCTGATATTGTCAATGAAGTCAAAGATGGGTACATTATAAAAGTAAATGGACAATACTATCTTTATCTGAAACATCCTGGTCAGACCACCAATGTTAGAACCAAGGAAGAAATCACCCGTCAGAGGGAAGAGCATATAGAGAGTAAGGCAGCTAGTGGTGGGGGAAGTCATCAAGCAGCGTCTCCTGCGCTCAAGGCTGCCAAAGCTCAGGGACGTTATACGACAGATGATGGCTATGTCTTTAATCCGACAGATGTCATTGAAGATACAGGTGATGCCTTTATTGTGCCCCATGGCAATCACTTCCATTACATTCCTAAGAGTGATTTGTCAGCGAGTGAGCTTCAAGCAGCGCAGAATTATTGGAATAGCAAAAAAGGTGGTGGCAGTGCGCCTTCCTATGCTCAATCAAATACTGCTACACAAGGTTCATCAACCTATATTCCTGAAAGTAGACAAGATGTATCACTCGGCACAACCATCCAGCCAGAGACAATTGGGCATAGACCAAGTTTGGGAGTGGCAACGACACCGAATGTCATTCCTCATGCCAGTCAAGAACGAAGTCTGTTCCAGCTCTTGCAAGAATTATACCGTACACCGCTCAGTGAGCGACATGTTGAGTCTGATGGTTTAGTATTTGACCCTGCACAAATTATTAGCCGAACCGACAAAGGGGTAGCTGTTCCGCATGGTGATCATTTCCATTTTATTCCCTATGTTCAGATGTCACCCCTTGAAGCAAAAATTGCGCGGATGATTGAGATTGGAAAAGCTGTTAAGCCAGATATGGAGAAACCAAAACCAGCTTTGCCAACCACACCAAGCGATAAGCCAACTCTTCCATCTGGACCAGCTACTCAACCAGAGGTAAAACCAGAGGTTGAAAAACCAAGTTTAGAACATCAGTCATCAGAGCCAACACAGCCTCAAGCAGAGAAGCGCCAGAAGAAAACCATGTATTCTGCAGAAAAACTAGCAGCTGCACGAGCGCAAGGGCGCTACACATCGGCTGAAGATGGGTATATCTTCAAGGCTGAGGATATTATCAGTGATGAGGGCGATACCTATCTCCTTTTCCGAGACAATTACACGCATTGGGTGTATAAGGGAGATCTTTCTAAGGTTGAGCAGGAAGAAGCAAGAGCTTTTTGTGAAAAAAAGGGCTTTAAAGCTCCGGCAGCAGATGATATTTCCTATTTTGATGCTAGCAAAGAAAGTGCAGAAGAGGTCTTTGAGCGGGTGACAGCGAAAAAAATCGTTCCATTTGAGCGCATTCCTTACAATCTAGGCTACGCTTCTAAGGTTCTCAATGGCAAGGTTATCATACCTCACCATGATCATTACCACAATATTGCGATTGCTTGGTTTAATGATCCTGAAGGATTTAAGGCACCAAGTGGTTATAGTTTGGCAGATTTGTTTGCAACGGTGAAATATTATCTTAGTCATCCAACCGAGCGTCCGTATTCCCAATACGGCTGGGGAGCTTTGGAAGAAAAAGATACAGAAGCGCCAAAAGAGAGTCAGCCAAGTGCACCAATTTCCCATCCAGAGCGCGAAGGCAAGCCAAATTCACAAATTGCTTATACGCCTGAGGAGATTGCAGCAGCTAAGGAGCAAGGTCGTTATACCACTTCAGATGGTTATATCTTTGATGCCAAGGATATTGTAGAAGATCTTGGAGATGGCTATCTTGTACCGCATATGAGCCATAGTCACTATATTCCAAAGGCAGATTTGTCTGAAAAAGAGCAAGAGGAAGCCCGTCGCTATGTGGCAGATGCAGGGCTAGCGAACAAGAAAGAAGAGGTAACTCCGCAAACAACAGGTGAAAAAGCCATTGATATCTACAATCGCGTGACGCCTGCGAAGTTGATACCAGTCGAAGCAATGCCGTATCATGCAGCCTATGTGGTTGATTTCAGAGATGGACAGATGATTATTCCACATCATGATCATTACCATAATATTCCTCTTGCTTGGTTTGACAAGGGAGATTTCGAGGCACCAGCAGGCTATACCTTGGAGCAATTCTTGGCAACGGTTAAATACTATGTCACACATCCAGAAGACCGTCCGACATCTGACGATGGATTTGGGATTTCAAGTGACCATGGCAAGGTGACAGAAGAAGAGAAACAATCCATACTAGAAAGCAAAGAAGAAGCTGAAACGACGGAAGAAGAAGTGGAGGAACTAGACGAAGAAGAACTCGCTCGGATCAAGCTAGCCAAAGAATTCGGAATGGAATTGAAGGATTTTGAGAAAAAATTAGTGACTCTAGCTTTTAAATATAAGATGAGTCTAGAAAACTTCAGCTACCATCCAGAAAATGGCACAGTTTCACTGACAGATAGTTCAGGTACAGTACGCGTGATTTCACTTTCAACCTTAGAAGAAGTGAATCACTAAGCCAAAAAGACGACAGAGAAAATTCTGTCGTCTTTTACGTTACTCTTTCTCTTGTTTAGGATGCCAAATCCACTGTATCCCATGCTTTTGCAGGAGTTCAAAGCTGGCGTCTGGTCCCATACTACCAGCTTGGTAGAAGTGAAGAGGAGCTTGGTCATTTGCCCAAGTCTCTTCGATTTGGTCAATCAATTCCCAGCTGGAACGGACTTCTTCCCAATGGCTGAAATTGGTAGAGTCATTGTTTAAAACATCGTAAATCAATTTTTCATAAGGATCAGGAGAGGCACCAGATGCAGTAGCATCAGTGTGGTAGTCCAGAGAATTTGCTGCTAGTTGGAAAGCTTCACCGACCTCTTTGCCGTTGATACTGAGGGAGAATCCTTCTGTTGGTTGGATGAAAATGGTCAAGACGTTTGGAGCAAGTGGTTGTCCAAAGATGGAGTCCATTTGTTTAAAGGTCACATTGACCAACGTTCCTTTTTCGCTCAAGCGTTTTCCAGTGCGGAAAAAGAAAGGAACATCTTTGAAACGTGGGCTATCAACGAAGAAAGTACCTGCTGCAAAGGTTTCTGTCGTAGAATCAGGAGCGACGTTTGGCTCGCTGCGGTAGGAGATATATTTCTTGCCATTTACAGTTCCAGACTTGTACTGACCGCGGATAAAGAGCTCTTTGAGTTCCTCTGTACTTGGTTTACGAAGTTGCTGGAAGACCTTGATTTTTTCCTTGCGAATATCGTCTTTGCTAAAGGTAGCAGGCTTATCCATAGCAAGAAGAGAAAGTAGTTGCAAGGTATGGTTTTGTACCATGTCACGCAACGCACCACCAGATGTGTCGTAGTAGCCCCCACGCTCTTCAACTCCTAATTTTTCAGCGAAGGTAATTTGTACATTGTCAATATAGTCGCGATTCCAGATGTTTTCAAACAGAAGATTGGCAAAGCGAAGAGCAAAGATACTTTGAATCATTTCTTTTCCAAGATAGTGGTCAATGCGGAAAATCTGCTCTTCATGAAAGGCAGCAAGAAGCTCCTCATTGAGCTTGCTAGCCGTTGCTAAGTCAGTCCCGAAAGGTTTTTCGACAATCAAACGCTCAAAACCTTTGCCATCTACGATATGTTCTGATTTGAGGTGTTTGGCAATGGTGCCGAAAAACTGAGGTGCCATAGAGAGGAAGAACAGCTTGTTATGCTCAGCTTGATAGGTTTCGTTGAGCTCTTCTTGGAGTTTTTTCAGTTTGATGTAGTGATCCGTGTCTGCCACATCATGGCTTTGATAGTAGAAGTGGCTGGCAAATTCTTGAGCCTCTTTGGGGCTATCTGCCAAGTCAGAGATGGATTCTACCACCACGGATTCAAAATATTCTTTACTCCAAGGGCGGCGAGCTGTACCAATCACCGCAAAATGCTTAGAGAGATTGCCAGATCTATAAAGGCGAAAGAGCGAGGGATAGAGCTTGCGTTGTGCCAAATCACCACTCGCACCGAAAATTGTTACGATAACTTTTGCTGACATGTCGGATACCTTTTTCTAATATTTGTTCTATTTTATCATAGATTATCGAAAATTTCTGCCTTTTTATCCGATGAAATAGAAAAACGATGGAATTGTTTGAACATTCCAATCGTCTTTTTTATTAAAACACACGATAGACATAGGGATTGTCAGGTTTATGAACCCTCTCAAAGCTTGTGATTGCAAGGCTTGGCAAACTTTGCCCTAATTGCTTGTGATAATGTAACTCGATTTTCCCCTTGGCATGAATCCATGTATTGTCAGGGAAATGCTCCTTATTTCCAGTGGTGAGAAGTCCATAGACTCCAGAATCGGCAATACAGTGGATGATTCCAAAGCGAAAGAGGAATTGTTTTTCGCTCTCACTCGGGTCATTATAGACAAATCCAGTGAATTCTAGGTCTTTGCCGACAAATTCCTCAGGATAGTCATAGATGACTTCCATGACTTCCATGTAATTTTCTGTTGTCACAGTTATGAGGTCTTTGTTGATATATTTTTTAGCAGCCGCCTTCATTTCTTTTTCGTAGGCACCTTTTGTAAAGTAGGAGCTGGTATCAGGTTTCAGGTATTGATTGGTTGTTCCCTCTTCGTCTTGGACGGTTTTGGAAGTGCCTTCTGCTAAGGGGAAATGAAAGCCTTTGGAAGAGACCGTTGTCGAATCGAGACTAACCGTCGGAAAGAATAGTCCGATAAAGAGAGGCAGGATCAGTAAGAAGATACTTGCGAATTTAGCGGATTTGCTTGTTAAATGGCTGTGAACCTGCATTTGCTTCATCCAGACAATCAGTTGTACCACAGCAAGGACAAAGGATAGTATCATCGAAATATAAGCTAAGTAGGAATAGTGCATGTTGATGTACTGGTTGAGCTTACCAGATAATTGCAAATACATGCTGAGTTCAAAATAGCCGGCTAAGATTAAAAATCGAATCATAGCATCACCCCCACTAAAAAGGCATAGAGGAGCACTGTTACACTGGTAATGCTCATAAATTGCCAAATGAAACGGTTGGTGAGATTGGATTTCATCATGAGAATATTTTTAATATCAAGCATTGGTCCAATAACGAGAAAGGCTAAAACAGGCGCTAAACCGAAACTCGAAAGAAGAGAGCTGCCGATAAAGGCGTCCGCCTCGCTACATAGAGATAGTAAAAATGCAAGGAGCATGAGTAGTACAATCGCAAAGAGGGGTGTTGCGCTGATAGAGGTCAAGATCCGTGTGGGTACATAGACCTGTACGATACTGGCAAACAAGCAACCAAAGACCAAATACCTGCCTGTATCAAAAAATTCATCAACGGCTTGAACAAAGACTTGAAAGAGCTTTTGAAAAGAGCTGAGTTGGGAAAAATCATGCTGATGAATAGGTTTTCTGCCATTTTTTTGAATGGACTGCGTGTCTAAAAAGCCATAGAAAATCCCCAATATCGTTGCTACAAGAATAGACCCTAAGGCTCGTAGAATCGCCATTCTAGGAGAATTTCCAAAGGCAGAAAAGGTCGCAAAGAGCACGATAGGGTTAATCACAGGAGCAGTCACTAGAAAAGGAACGGCTGTGTAGCTGGGTACTTTCTTATCCAAAAAGCGCGTGATGATTGGCACAATACCGCATTCGCAAGAAGGAAAGATAAAGCCAATGAAGGTTCCAAAGAAAATGCGTCCCCATTTATTTTTAGGGAGGCTCCGATAAACTCGATCAGGTGTCACATAGACTTCGATAAATCCTGAAATGATACTCCCAATCAGCACAAAAGGCAGAGCCTCAATCATAATAGATAAAAAAATCGCCCCTGCCTGCAAGATACTTTCGGGGAGATGTGAAAAGACACTCATGCCTTTTCATCTCCCTTACTTTTTTTCTCTGCTTGTTCCTTGTCATCTGGAAAGCTAACCTTGTCCAGATCAGGCAGCTTTGCAAACTCCTCAAACATCTTATCTAAATCATCTGTTTTGGTAAATTTAATAGCCATAAAAGCCTCCTTTTTATTTTCTATTATACTATCATTTTGGAAAATATGGGGAAATAAAGTGAAGTATGATATACTGGAGTCAAGAATTTATGGTGTGAAAGGGGAATAAGAGATGGTTGTAGTCATGCTAGTAGGATTTTTTGCGATAGGAACTTTTTTAGGTTCTATGATAGGCTTGCATGTGCTTTTTGTTTCTTTTAGTAGTTCCCTAAGAAAATTAAAGCCGAGATTGGACTGTTATCGACCGTGGGTCGTGCTGTTTTTAGGGTTGTCTGCTTTCTTGGCTTTTGCTGAGTTGTTTCTTATCACGACTAAATTGTTTCCAGTGTTATTGATAGGCTCGATAGGTTTGATAGGATTCCTCTTTTTTCCTGGCTTATTCCGACCTTAGGAGACAAGCATAAGAATATTTCCTTATTGATGGGTGGTACGACCGTGGGTATTCTTTGTATCTGTCTGATGTTTTGTAGTAGCTCAGCTGATTTGAGTACCATTGGGATTCTTCCTTTTTATCACTTGATGATTCTCTTTACTTTACTCGTGAATTATCTGATTCAGCTGATTTATCACCCTTCTCTTGCTTCAAAAGAGCAAATTGAGATAGATGGATGAATGTGTTATAATACTTCTTATGAATACAAATATTATTGAAATTGCACAGGAATTACATCTGAAAGAATCAAGCATTGAGCAGGTTCTGGAGCTAACAGCAGAGGGAAATACCATTCCTTTCATTGCTCGCTATCGGAAAGAGCGGACTGGGAATCTCGATGAGGTTGCGATTAAAGCGATTTTGGATTTAGACAAGTCTTTGACCAATTTAAAAGAGCGCAAAGAAACGGTTCTTGCTAAAATCGAAGAACAAGGCAAGCTCACAGATCAGCTAAAGCAAGCCATTCTTGAAGCGACAAAGCTAGCAGAAGTCGAAGAGCTTTATTTGCCCTTTAAAGAAAAGCGCAGAACTAAGGCTACGCTTGCGCGTGAGAATGGTCTGTTTCCTCTGGCTCGCTTGATTTTACAAGATGCCAAAGACTTGGAAACAGAAGCAGAAAATTTCACCAATGAACATTTTCCAACAAAGGAAGCGGCTTTATCAGGAGCGGTTGATATTTTGATTGAGGCGCTTTCAGATGATACCAAGCTCCGTGCTTGGACTTATCAGGAAATCCGAGAGCATTCGCGTCTCGTCTCAACGGTGAAAGATGAAACCTTGGACGAGAAGGGGACTTTTGAAATCTACTATGATTTTTCTGAAAAAATCCAGCGCCTACAAGGCTATCAGACCTTAGCGCTCAACCGTGGTGAAAAGTTAGATATTTTAAAAATCAATTTTGAGCACCAGTTTGATAAGATGAGTCGCTTTTTTGAACTACGTTTGCAACGCAAAAATGCCTATATTTCAGACGTGATCCATCAAGCCCTCAAAAAGAAAATTTTGCCAGCTATGGAGCGTCGGATTCGCACGGAATTGAGCGAGGTGGCAGAAGATGGTGCGATTGAGCTTTTTTCAGACAATCTCCGTCATCTACTCTTGATTGCTCCCTTGAAAGGTCGTGTAGTCTTGGGCTTTGACCCTGCCTTTCGGACAGGAGCGAAGCTCGCTGTGGTAGATGAGACTGGAAAAATGCTGACAACACAGGTCATCTACCCTGTCCATCCTGCAAAAGCCCATCAGATTGAGGCGGCAAAAAAAGACTTATCCCAACTCTTGACTCAGTATGGTGTAGAAATCATTGCGATTGGGAATGGAACGGCGAGCCGAGAAAGTGAAGCCTTTGTCGCTGAGGTCTTGAAAGACCATCCGACCGTCAGCTATGTCATTGTTAATGAAAGCGGAGCATCGGTTTATTCGGCGAGTGAATTAGCACGGCAGGAATTTCCAGATTTGACCGTAGAGAAACGCTCGGCTATCTCTATTGCTAGGCGTTTGCAAGACCCTCTAGCAGAATTGGTCAAAATCGATCCGAAGTCGATTGGAGTTGGGCAGTACCAGCACGATGTTAGTCAAAAGAAATTGTCTGAGAGTTTGGACTTTGTCGTGGATACCGTGGTGAATCAGGTTGGTGTTAATATCAATACCGCAAGCCCCGCCCTTTTGTCTCACGTGGCAGGATTAAACAAAACTATCTCTGAAAATATCGTCAAATATCGTGAACAAGAAGGTTTGATTCGCTCACGCGCAGAAATCCTCAAGGTTCCACGCTTAGGAGCCAAGGCTTTTGAGCAAGCTGCTGGTTTCTTGCGAATTCCTGAAAGTAGCAATATCTTGGACAATACAGGTGTGCATCCAGAGAGTTATAAAGCGGTGGGGCAATTATTTGAATTGCTAGGAATTAAAGAGCTAGATACGGCTGCTGAGGAGCAACTCAAGCAAGTGGATGTGGCAAGCGTGGCAGAGACGCTAGACATTGGACAAGCGACTTTGCGGGATATTTTAGAGGATTTACTCAAGCCTGGCCGAGATTTGCGAGATTCCTTTGACGCGCCTGTTCTTCGCCAAGATGTCTTAGAATTAAAAGACTTGGTGATTGGTCAGAAACTAGAGGGCGTTGTTCGCAATGTCGTGGACTTTGGAGCTTTTGTCGATATTGGCGTTCACCGAGATGGCTTGATTCATATCTCCAAAATGAGCAAGCAAAAGCCAAAACACCCAAGGCAGGTCGTTTCTGTTGGGGATATTGTGACCGTTTGGGTCGATAAGGTGGATGTCGAGCGTGAAAAGCTCAACCTATCTTTGGTGGCGCCTCGTGAAGCTGACTGAGTACGTCAAAAAAGTGTCGCAAGAAGACTTCGGTTGGGAATTTCGGCATACAGCCCATTGGAATGGGCGCTTGCGCTCAACTGGTGGTCGATTTTTCCCAAAAGATGGGCATCTGGACTTCAATCCCAAAATCTATGAAGAACACGGTTTAGAGATTTTTCGAAAAATTGTCCGTCACGAACTCTGCCATTATCATCTTTATTTTCAGAAAAAAGGCTATCGGCACAAGGACAAGGATTTTAAGGAATTACTGAAAGCCGTAGATGGTTTGCGCTATGCACCGAGTCTTGTCAGCACCGATTCTTACCACTATCAGTGTCAAAATTGTGGGCAAAATTATCCTAGAAAACGACGCATGGATCTCTCCAAATACCGCTGCGGTAAGTGTCGAGGTGTGCTAGAAGAAATATCCGCCTAAGGTCCGATGACGAGGATGTTCTCACATGGTAGAATAAATCTATCAAGAAGAGAAAGAGAAGTGAATCTTATGACAAAATTTTATAAACTCCGTAGAAATAAATCCATATCTGGGGTGCTAGCAGGGCTAGCCGATAAATATGACTTAGACTTGGGACTCATTCGGTTTTTATTCGTCCTCTTTACCGTTTTTAACTTCGGATTAGGTATTGTCATTTATATCATCCTTGCCAATGTCATGCCCTACAAAGAAGATGTCGAAGCAGAGATGTATGGAACAGGACCTAGAAAACGTAAAGAAGCTGAACCTATCAAGGAAGACGGCTGGTTTTGGTAAATATACTCATTTAGTTTTTGGGAAATAGGGATTATGAAATAATCCTCAACTAACCTAAGTTCTGCTTGTGTTGCACTAAATCAAAACGAAGCAGCTATAAAAAATTAAACATAGTAAAATCCCTCTTTAGCTTCGCTAGAGAGGGATTTGTCTTAGTCGAGTTTCATGGCTTGAATCTTGTCCGCGCTAGGTGTGACACGAAGTGTTTTCTGTCCTGTATAGGTTACAAAGCCAGGTTTGCCTCCTGTTGGTTTGTTGAGTTTCTTGGTTTCAATCATATCGACTTGGACAAGATTGGACAAGCGTGCTTTGGAGAAGTAAGCAGCGAGCTCAGCAGCGTCTGTTTTGACCTCATCTGTCGGGTGGAGATTGCCTGTAATCACGACATGACTTCCAGGGATGTCTTTGGCATGGAACCAAAGCTCGTCTTTTTTAGCCAGTTTAAAGGTCAATTCTTCATTTTGGAGATTATTTTTTCCAACGAGGATAATGGTCTTGCCATCGCTAGCCAGATATTTCTCAGGCTTCTTACGTTTATGGAGCTTGTCGCGTTGCCGTCTGCGGATAAATCCGGTCTGAATCAATTCCTCACGAATCTCCGCAATTTCAGAGAGACTGGCTTGTGAAAGGGCAGTTTCGACACTTTCCAGATATAAAATGGTGGATTTGGTCTCCTCAATCAAGCCAGTCAAATGCTTGACAGCTTCTTTTAATTTTTGGTAGCGCTTGAAATAACGTTGGGCATTTTGATTGGGGGTGAGAGCCTTGTCCAGTGCAATCGTAATCTTCTCTCCAGTGTAGTAATTATCTAGCTCGACCTGGTCTTTATCATTTGGCACTTGATGGAGGAAGGTGGTAAGGAGTTCTCCTTTTTGGCGAAATTCCTCAGCATTTTCTGTGGCAATGAGTTCTTCTTCTTGTTTGAGAAGCTTTTTGCGATTTTTTTCCAAATCGGTCTCCACACGGCGAATCAATTCGCTAGCCTGTTGATTGACACGGTCACGCTCTGCCTTATCCTTGTAAAAGGAATCAAGTATAGCAGAAAGAGTTGGAAATTCTTCCTTGCTATCTGAGAAAGGCACAGCTGAGAAGGATTTCTCTGTCAGATTCGCTTGCCTATCTTGAGCAAAGAAAGCTCGGAATTGCTTTAGAGTATTGGTCGTCAATCGTTGACTAAGCTCTGTTGCCGTATCACGTCCTAAGCCTTGAAAGAGCTGTTGGAGAGAACGAGGTTCTAAATTTTCTCTCTGGAGAATTTCAAAAAGTTTCTCATCAGCAATGGTAAAAGGATTAAGACTTTGTGTGCTTGGGGGTGCTAGATAGGTTGATCCAGGTAAAATGGTCCGATAGGAGTTTTGCGAAAAGCCGACATGTTTGATGGCTTCGATGATTTTGCCTGTCGCCTTATCTAGCAGGATAATATTGCTGTGTTTTCCCATAATTTCAATGCTGAGGGTCGCAGCGATGTCATCTCCGATTTCATTTTTATTGGATACGGAGATTTCCAAAATACGGTCATTATCAATTTGCTCAATCTTTTCAATCACCGCTCCCTGCAAATATTTGCGTAGAACCATGATAAAGGTGTTGGGAATGGCAGGATTTTCAAAACTTGTATCCGTCAACTGCACACGCCCGAAGACTGGATGGGCGGATAGCAGTAGTTTTTGATTTTTTCGATTGCTGCGAATTTGCAGGACAATTTCCTGCTCAAAAGGTTGATTGATTTTCTGAATGCGGCCAGACAGTAATTCTGCCTGCAATTCTTTTGTCATGTGGTGTAAAAAAAATCCGTCAAAAGACATAACACTCTCCTTGTACTATCATTAAAGAAAATTATATCAAAATTTATCCTCAAATTGGGTGTTGAACTATTGAGTCAGACAATGAAAGTAGAGTTTTCGGCTTATTTTATCCACCCGTGCAAAAAATTTTAAAATTTTTAGAAAAACTACTTGACAATTTAAAAAGAAACCTTTAAAATATAAGAAATTAGAAAAGTAGTAAAGAAATTGTTTCAAGAGAGCTTGTGGGTGGTGCAAACAAGTAGCAGTTATTTATGAAATTGGGCTAATGATACTGATGAATTTGAAACCATAAAAATTCGGTGCGCACACCTTACAGTGCAACTTGTTGGAAGACGAGGATGAGAGATGGGTAAAGACTACCCATAAGAGAGGTGGCACCGCGCTGTAAGCGCCCTCATGCAGATATTTTTCTGTGTGTGGGTGCTTTTTTGTATTCAAATTTCATCAAAAGAAGGGAGAAGTCATGATGAAACGATGGCGTATGAAGAGTGAAAAATGAAGCTGGGAAAAATTTTTAAAGGAGAAAAGATATGCAAAATAAACGTTTAATGGCCATTGTTGGTGCTCTAGTGATTTTAGTTGTCGGTGCGATTGCATTTTCTAGCTTGTCTAGCGAGAAGGGTAAAAAAGGTGAAAATAATGCGGAAGTCGCAAAAGTTGGGGTCTTGCAGTTCGTGACCCACGAAGCGCTTGATGAGATTTACCGCGGGATTCAAGACGGACTTGCAGAAGAAGGCTACAAAGGTGACAAGATTAAGATTGACTTTATGAACTCTGAGGGCGACCAAGGAAAAATTGCGACCATGAGTAAGCAACTAGTTTCAAATGGCAACCAAGTCTTGGTCGGTATCGCGACACCAGCGGCTCAAGGTCTTGCTACTGCGACGAGTGATCTGCCAGTTATCATGGGAGCAATTACGGATCCTGTCGGTGCTAAATTGGTTGCAAGCCTTGAAAAACCAGGCGCAAATGTGACAGGAGTTGCCTGCCCACAACCGATTGCCCAACAGCTTGACTTGATTAAGAAAATCACACCAACTGCAAAAAAAATCGGTGTTCTTTACTCAAGCAATGAAGACAATTCAAAATTGAATGTTGAAAAATTCACGGAATTGGCAGAAAAAGAAGGCTACACTGTACTTGCTTATCCAGTACCATCTAGCAACGAGATTGCCTCAACTATGGCAGTCATGACTAGCAAGGTCGATGCGATTTGGGTTCCACAAGACAACGCGATTGCATCAGCCTTTAAGACAGTTGTTGCAAGTAACAAAGAAGCCAAAGTGCCAATCTTCCCAAGTGCAGACACCATGGTTAAAGAAGGTGGTTTAGCATCTGTTGTCGTAAGCCAGTACGGTCTTGGCGTTTCAACAGGAAAAATGACAGCCAAGATTTTGAAGGGGGCAAAACCAGCTGACACACCAGTTGATGTGGTGGATCAAGGTGCACCAATCATTAACAAAAAAGTCGCAGCAGAATTGGGAATTAAGATTCCTGAAGAAGTTGAGAAATCTGCTGGTGAAATCGTAGAATAAGGGAAATAAAAAGGAGAGAAGAGAGTGGGAATCGGCTAATGCCAACGGATGGCTCACTCTTTTCTTACAATATAGGAAGAAAATATGGTTGTATCAATAGTATCACAGGGTCTGGTCTGGTCTATTTTAGGACTTGGCATTTACATGACCTTTAGGATTTTGAATTTTCCAGATATGACAGCAGAAGGAAGTTTTCCTCTGGGAGGTGCGGTTGCAGTCACCCTCATCAGTAGTGGTATCAATCCCTTCCTTGCGACCCTTATAGCAGTTCTAGCTGGCTGTCTAGCTGGTCTTGCAACAGGATTGCTCTACACCAAGGGGAAAATTCCGACGCTTCTTTCAGGAATTTTGGTCATGACTTCTTGTCATTCCATTATGCTGATGATTATGGGGCGTGCCAATCTCGGTCTTCTAGGTACAAAGCAGATTCAGGATTATTTGCCCTTTAGCAATGGGGTCAATAACCTGATTGCAGGCTTGATTTTTGTAGCCTTTGTGATTATAGCTCTGCTCTTTTTCCTTGATACTAAGCTGGGACAGGCCTATATCGCAACAGGGGATAATCCCGATATGGCAAGAAGTTTCGGTATTAATACGGATAGCATGGAGCTCATGGGCTTGGTCCTCTCAAACGGTGTCATTGCCCTAGCAGGGGCTCTGATTGCCCAACAAGAAGGCTATGCAGATGTCTCACGTGGTATCGGGGTTATCGTAGTTGGACTTGCCAGTCTCATCATCGGAGAAGTTCTTTTTAAGAGCCTAACCTTGGCAGAACGCTTGATGACCATTGTGATTGGAGCGATCGCCTATCAATTTCTTATCTGGGCGGTGATTGCACTTGGCTTTAATACCAGCTATCTCCGTATTTACAGTGCTGTGATTTTAGCCGTCTGCCTCATGATTCCAACCCTAAAAGCAAAATTCTTCAAAGGAGTGACCATTAGCAAATGACAGCAATTGTAGAATTAGAACATGCCACAAAGGTGGTCAATAATGGCTTTGGCGAAGAAAAAGTCATCTTAAATCAAGTTTCTCTTACCATTCATGAGCATGATTTTATCACGATTTTAGGGGGCAATGGTGCAGGAAAATCAACGCTGTTCAATGTGATTGCAGGAACCTTGCCTCTCACGAGCGGAACCATTCGTATCTTGGGAGAAGATGTGACTGCTCTTTCCCCTGAAAAACGTGCCAAATATCTAGCACGAGTCTTTCAAGATCCTAAAATGGGAACAGCCCCTCGGATGACCGTTGCAGAAAATCTCTTGATTGCCAAGTTCCGTGGAGAAGTACGGGGGCTTGTGCCTAGAAAACTCGCTAGTTACAAGGAAGAATTTCAAGCGACGATTGATCAGATTGGAAATGGTCTTGAGAAACATTTGGATACACCGATTGAGTTTCTCTCAGGTGGTCAACGTCAAGCTTTGAGCCTTCTGATGGCGACTTTGAAGCGGCCAGAATTGCTGCTCTTAGATGAGCATACAGCAGCTCTTGACCCTAAAACCAGTGTGGCGCTGATGGAATTGACCGACCGCTTTGTAACCAAGGACCAACTGACAGCCCTCATGATTACGCATCACATGGAAGATGCTCTCAAGTACGGCAATCGTCTTCTAGTCATGAAAGACGGTCAAATCATCAAGGACTTGAATAAGGATGAAAAGAAAGCCATGAAATTGGAAGATTATTATCGCTTATTTGAATAATACAAATTCCCCAGTTGAGAGACTGGGGAATTAATGTTTTAAACGATTTAGTTTTCATTTATTTTTACCTAACCTAAGTTCTGTCTGAGTCTCATTGCCTCGTATTAAATCAAAACGAAACAACCATAAAAAACTAAAGATAGGAAAGTAGTTGATGTGTTGATTTCCATCCTAGATTTTGATAAATTTCTGAAAAAATAGTATAATAGACTAGATATGCAAGAAATTGCAAAACTGTAATTCGACTTGGGCTTCCAAGGACCGTTAGTAAGAAATCATCACATGAAGGAGAAATCATGAACAACATTAAAATAGTTGCTTTGGGCGGCGTGCGTGAAAATGGAAAAAACCTCTATGTCGCTGAAGTGGACGATTCGATTTTTGTACTGGATGCGGGACTTAAGTATCCAGAAAATGAACAGCTAGGAGTCGATGTGGTTATTCCGACCATGGATTACCTATTTGACAATAAAGACCGGATTGCAGGTGTCTTTTTGACCCACGGTCATGCGGATGCGATTGGGGCTTTGCCGTATCTTTTAGCAGAGGCGAAGGTTCCCGTTTTCGGATCAGAATTGACGATTGAACTCGCAAAGCTTTTTGTCAAAGGAAATGATGCCGTTAAGAAATTCAATGATTTTCATGTCATTGATGAGAATACAGAGATTGACTTTGGCAGTACAGTGGTATCGTTCTTTCGAACGACCCACTCCATTCCTGAAAGTTTGGGTATCGTGCTAAAAACGTCAGAAGGAAATATCGTCTATACAGGGGATTTCCGTTTTGACCAAACTGCTAGTAGCTCTTATGCGACAGATTTTGGACGTTTGGGTGAGATTGGTCGTGAAGGCGTTCTTGCTCTCTTGAGTGATTCGGCAAATGCTGATAGCAATGTTCAGGTGGCAAGCGATAGCGAAGTTGGCAAGGAAATCACCGATACGATTTCAGATTGGGATGGACGTGTGATTGTGGCAGCGGTTGCGAGCAATCTTTCTCGGATTCAGCAGGTCTTTGATGCTGCCGCAGCAAGCGGTCGCAGGGTCGTTTTGACGGGATTTGATATTGAAAATATCGTGCGAACAGCCCTTCGCTTGAAGAAATTATCCCTAGCAGATGAGCGCATTCTTATCAAGCCAAAAGAAATGAGCCAATTCGAGGATCAGGAATTGATTATCCTTGAAACAGGACGAATGGGCGAGCCGATTAATGGACTTCGCAAGATGTCTATCGGGCGTCACCGTTATGTAGAGATTAAAGAGGGTGACCTTGTTTATATCGTGACTACACCATCGATTGCTAAAGAAGCAGTTGTGGCACGAGTGGAAAACATGATCTATCAAGCAGGTGGTGTGGTGAAACTCATTACGCAAAACTTGCGCGTGTCTGGTCATGCCAATGAACGAGACTTGCAGCTCATGCTTAATCTCTTGCAACCGAACTATCTCTTTCCTATCCAGGGGGAATACCGTGAGCTTGCGGCTCATGCCAAGGCAGCTATGGCGGTGGGCATGGATCCTGACCATATTTTATTGCCAAAACGAGGCAGTGTGATGGCCTATGAAAAAGGAGAGTTTGTCCCAGCAGGTAGTGTCCCAGCAGGTGATGTCTTGATTGATGGAAATGCGATTGGCGATGTGGGCAATATCGTTCTTCGTGACCGTAAGGTGTTGTCAGAAGACGGTATCTTTATCGTGGCGATTACGGTCAATCGTCGTGAGAAAAAGATTGTCTCTAAGGCTAAGGTTCATACTCGTGGATTTATCTATGTCAAGAAGAGCCGCGATATTCTAAGAGAAAGTGCAGATTTGATTAACAAAACTGTGGAAGATTACTTGTCGCAAGATAGCTTTGACTGGGGAGAATTGAAAGGCGCTGTGCGTGACAATCTCTCTAAATATCTCTTTGACCAAACCAAGCGTCGTCCAGCTATCCTACCAGTAGTGATGGAAGTCCGCTAGAGACTAGGAGCTAGTAAGGGAAAAGACTCATAAGGGAGTAAGAAAAGTATCTGCTTCATAAGCAGAAGCTTATCTTTCTCCTTTTTCTAAATAAGAAAGGAAGAACGATGGCTTTAATGAACATTACTTATTATTCACAAGTGATGGATTTGGATTTGTCGGTGCAAGTCCTCTACCCAGATAAGGGGCGAGTGGACAATCCAGATGATACGGATATTCCAGTTTTGTATCTATTGCATGGTATGGGTGGCAAGGATACGACTTGGCTGCGGTTGACTGCCCTAGAGCGCTTGGTGAGAAAGACCAATCTCATCGTCGTTATGCCTGATACTCACAATGGCTGGTATGTCAATACCCAGTACGGCTATCCTTATTTTGATGCCTTGGCAGTGGAATTGCCAGATGTTTTAAAACGCTTTTTCCCAAATATGACAGATAAACGTGATAAGACCTTTATCGCAGGCCTCTCGATGGGGGGCTATGGTGCTATGCGCTTGGCGTTGGGGACCAATCGTTTTTCTCACGTTGCTAGCCTATCAGGGGCGCTTAGCTTTAAAGACTTTGACCCAAGAAAAGAAAGTTTGGGCAATCCTGCCTATTGGACAGGCACCTTTGGAGACATCACAGACTGGGAAAGTCCAGAAAATCCGAATTCTCTTATCAATCTAGCAAAAACAGCCGACAAGGACACGAAGATGTATATCTGGTGTGGGGAGCAGGACTTTTTGCTCGCTGCTAATGATTTTGCAGCCCAATCTTTCAAAGACTTGGGCTATGAGGTGGATTATCAGACAGCCCCTGGTCGGCATGAGTGGTACTACTGGGATAAGCAGTTGGAAGAGGTATTGTCTTTTCTACCGATTGATTTTCAGCTAGAGGAGCGGTTGTCTTAAGTAAGCTAGAGGAGTTTGCAATGGAAGAATTGGTGAGCTATCGGCAGGAAAAATTAGCAGAAATACGAGCAATAGCAGAACAGTTAGAAGGTATCAAGGGAATATTCCTAGGAGGTTCCCTTGCCAATCAGACAGCGGATGCTTATTCTGATATTGATTTTCGGATTGTGGTAGATGATGTGATCAATCCCTCAGATGTGCTGGTTCATTGCTTTAAGGAATTGACAGACTGTTTATTTATGGAAGAACAGTATGCTCATTTTGCAGTGGTCCATTTTAGACAATTTGTGAAGTTGGATCTCTTTATTTATCAGAAAAAGCAGGTCCAACCCTCTTTATGGTTGAAAGATATAGCGATTCTCCGAGATGAAGGGGACTATTTACAGACCATAAAAGAAGCCTCCCAAGCCCTTGAATTCACGGTTGAGCAAGACCAATTAGATGAGTATCTTTCTAAGTATTATGCCTACTTACATGAATGGGTGAGGCGGACAAAACGAGCTGAGAAGACCTATGCCCTCCATTGCCTTTTAGGAATGCGCCACATTTTGGTAAGTCTTTCCTATCTCAATCAGTCGCTATTACCCAACAGTCTTGGAGATTGGAGTAAGTATGAGGGGCAAAAATCGCACCTTGATGCGGAAGTGGCTTCTCTTTGTAGCAAGTATCCAGTAGAAAATAGGGATATGGAAGCCCTGACGGAGGCCGTTAGACAAGAAGCGCTTTTGCTTGCAAAAACCTATCAGCTGGAGGTTGATCTAGACCAGTTTGAGGATGTTGTAAGACTCTACCGTAAGTATGGCTCCTAGTCTAGATCTGAAAATGATTGAGACAAAGTTAGTCCTTAGGACATTTGATGATAAACGAGAACGATGATTATATTACAAGGAAATAAGATTGAGCGCTCCTTTGCAGGGGAAGTGCTCTTTGAAAATATCAATTTGCAGGTGGACGAACGGGACCGGATTGCCCTTGTCGGGAAAAATGGTGCTGGTAAGTCGACCTTGCTCAAAATTTTGGTGGGTGAAGAAGCTGCGACCAGCGGAGAAATCAACCGTAAGAAGGATTTGTCCCTGTCTTATCTGGCGCAAAACAGCCGGTTTGAATCGGAAAATACCATTTATGAAGAGATGTTGCAGGTCTTCTCTAGTCTAAGCCAGACGGAAAAACGCTTGCGGGACATGGAATTGCAAATGGGTGAGCTGACTGGCTCAGCCTTAGACCAGCTGATTCAGACCTATGACAGTCTGTCAGAGGAATTCCGCCTAGCAGGCGGTTTCACCTACGAAGCAGATATCCGCGCTATTTTAAATGGCTTCAAGTTTGATGAGTCCATGTGGCAGATGAAGATTTCAGCCCTTTCAGGTGGGCAAAATACCCGACTGGCCTTGGCAAAGATGCTCCTTGAAAAGCCAGAATTACTAGTGCTGGACGAGCCGACCAACCACTTGGATATTGAAACTATTGCTTGGCTTGAAAACTACCTGGTGCATTATAAGGGAGCCCTCATCATTGTCAGCCATGACCGCTATTTCTTAGATAAGGTAGCGACTGTTACCCTTGATTTGACAGCGACTTCCTTGGATCGCTACGTAGGGAATTACTCGACCTTTGTGGAGCTAAAAGAGCAGAAGCTATTGACCGAATGGCAGAACTATGAAAAGCAGCAAAAGGAAATTGCCAAGCTAGAAGACTTTGTTCAAAAGAATATCGTCCGAGCTTCCACCACCAAGCGAGCTCAGGCAAGGCGCAAGCAGTTGGAGAAAATGGAGCGTCTGGATAAGCCGACCTTGGGGCAAAAGTCTGCCAATATGGCCTTTCATTCGGACAAGACATCTGGCAATATTGTCCTGACTGTTGAGCAGGCTGCGGTGGGCTACAATGGGGAGATTCTCTCTGAGCCCATTCACATTGATCAGAGAAAACTCGACGCCATTGCTATTGTAGGGCCAAACGGAATCGGAAAAACAACCCTCTTAAAATCCATCATCGGCCAGATTCCTTTTATCAAGGGAGAAGCGAAATTCGGTGCCAATGTTGAGGTGGGCTATTATGACCAGACCCAGTCTGCTCTGACTCCGTCTAATTCTGTACTAGAAGAACTATGGTCTGCCTTTCCAACGACCCCTGAAGTGGAGATTCGTAACCGTCTAGGAGCCTTTCTCTTCTCAGGTGATGATGTCAAAAAATCCATTGCCATGCTTTCTGGTGGGGAAAAAGCGCGGGTCTTGCTCGCTAAACTGTCCATGGAAAACAATAATTTTCTGATTTTGGACGAGCCGACCAACCACCTAGACATCGATAGCAAGGAAGTCTTGGAAAATGCCCTGATTCAGTATGACGGAACCCTCCTTTTTGTCAGCCACGACCGTTATTTCATCAATCGGGTGGCAACCAAGGTTCTTGAATTGTCAGAGACAGGCAGCACCCTCTACTTGGGCGATTACGATTATTATCTGGAGAAAAAAGCAGAGCAAGTCGCAAGCCTAGAAGAGCAGAAAGAAGCGGTCAGCACAATGACTTCTAGCGGTGCAACGGACTACCAAGCCCAGAAGGAAAATCAGAAAGAGCAACGTAAAATCGCTCGCAGGATTGAGCAAATTGAAGCAGAGATTGATCAGCTAGAGACACGTTCTGCTCAGCTACAAGCAGCCATGCTTGAGACCAATGACGTGGGCGAATTGACCGACCTCCAAAAAGAACTTGACCAGTTGTCGCACCAGCAGGAAGAGCTGATGCAGGAATGGGAAGAGCTTTCGGAACGTGTCTAGCTAGATGTACGCTTTCTTGATGAAGGCCTCAAGATATGCTACATAGGGGGCAGCCTTGTTATGGTCAAGTGAAATAGAGAATGAACACGCTAGGGGGACTGAAGTTGGAGAAAAGTATGGAACACTTAGGAGCTATATTTCGGAAATTTCGGCAAAACGGGCAATTTACGCTAGAAGAGGCAGCTGGAGAGGGAGTTTCGGTCTCTCAGCTTTCCCGCTTTGAGCGGGGGGAGTCCGATCTTGCCTTGGGAAAGTTTCTGCCTTTATTAGACAATATCCATATCACCATGGAAAATTTCATGGATGCTGTACGAGGTTTTCAAAAGTCAAATATCAGCCATTTTATGGCCAGTTGGGTGAAACTATACTATCAAAAGGATGTCGGGGCTCTTTGTGATTTGCAAAGAAAAGAGCGCGCACTCTATAAAGCCAATCCTGAACACTACTATCATCGCTTGAACATGGTCTTACTGCAAGGAGCGATTTGTCTCTTAGATGATAGCTTCAAGATGGAGCAATCTGATTTGGACTTGGTGGCTGACTATCTCTTTCAAGTGGAAGAGTGGTCTATGTATGAAATTATCCTCTTCATTAATCTCTGCACCTTTTACGATGTGGACTATGTCTACAAAATGGGACGAGAGATATTGGAGCGTGAGGACTTTTATAGACATATCGAAAAGCATAAATACCTTGTCATTATGGGAGCTTTAAATTTTTGGCAGCACGCCGCTGAACATCGTGATTTTGAAAAAGCACTCTACTTTGAGCAGCAAGTGTGCCACCTCTTGGCAGGGACTGATAGGATGTATGAGAAGACGATAGCCCTTTATGTTAGGGGCTTTACGGCTTATCAAAAAGGAGATGAGCAGACTGGGATTACCCAGATGAAACAGGCCATCTCGATTTTTGAGATGACAGATACACCGCACCAAGTCGCCTATTATCAAGAACATTTTGACCGCTTTGTAAAGATTTCAACCTAAGAACCTGTATTTACAGCTCAGCAACTTTACTCAAGGCTTATTGATGCTACTCATCGAGTCAGTATTCCTTCAAAAAAAGGCCTTGATAATCGGAACATAAGCCCCCGATTAGAAGACTTGGGTTATGAATACAGGTTTTATAGTCTTTTAGTTTTGATTTCGTACGAGGCAACGAGTCGCAAGCATAACTAAGTCTACTGAGGGTTATGCGTAGTCCTTACTTCCAACCTCCAACAGTCCACTGGACTGTTGGAGCAAGACGAGTTAACGATGTAATAGATTAAAACTAAATGAGTATAAATTCCCAAATATGCAAAAAACAAAAACCTCCTCAAGTCATTTGCTATAATGAAAAGCAAATCATTTGAGGAGGTTTTTTTATGAATTGGAAAGCTATTCAGCTCATCACCCGTGCAGGAATTAATAAAATTGGAAACATGCTTTATGACTATGGCAATAGCGTCTGGCTAGCTTCATTAGGTAAGCTAGGGGAGACTGTCTTGGGAGTGTATCAATTATCAGACCTGTTGACCTCTCTTTTCTTTAACCCCATCGGCGGGGTGATTTCAGACCGTTTTTCCCGTCGTAAAATCTTGATAACGACAGACATTGTGTGCGCTATTTTATGCCTTGGAGTTTCGTTTTTGAGGGAGCAAAGGCTACTCATTACGGGCTTGATTGTGGCAAACATTGTGCAGGCAATTGCCTTTGCTTTTTCACGACCCGCTAATAAATCCTATATCACGGAGATTGTGGCGAAAGAGGACATTGTGACCTATAATTCTCATCTAGAAATGGTCTTGAAAGTCATCAGCGTCTCTTCCCCTATTTTCTCCTTTATCGTGCTCCACTATGCTACTCTCCAAGTAACGCTCTTGGTGGATGCGGCAACCTTTCTCCTAGCAGCCTTACTGGTCTTTTTCCTGCCCAATCATGAGCCAGAAACGACAAGTAGCAGATTAACCGTAAAGAGTGTCCTCGAAGATATTCGCGCTGGCTTGACTTATATCCGTGGGCAAGGAGAGATTTTCTTGCTTTTACTGCTTGCTTCAGCTGTCAATTTTTTCTTTGCAGCCTTTAATTACCTGCTTCCTTTTGTGGACCGTCTTTATCAGCAAGCAGGGAGCTATGCGACAATCTTAACCATGGGAGCTCTTGGCTCGATTCTAGGCGCTATTTTTGCAAAGAAATGGACCGATTCCATGAAGGATCTATCCCTCATGCTTGCGATGACAGGTGTTGGTGTCTGTCTGATGGCTCTGCCTATCTTATCTCTAAAACTTGTGCCCCTTTCTTTTCTAGGAAATCTTATCTGCGAATTCTTTATGACCGTCTTTAACATTCACTTTTTCAGTCAGGTTCAGACCAAGGTTGAAAAAGAGTATTTGGGACGAGTCTTTAGCACCATTTTCACGCTAGCCATTCTCTTTATGCCAATCGCAACCTTTCTCATGACGGTGCTACCAAGTATCCATTTGGCAAGCTTTTTCATCATAGGGCTAGGAGTGATAGGTTTGTCAATCTGGTATTATCTCTACCATCCATTAAAGACAAAGTAGCTATTTACAAGTCTTCCTTACGAACTTCTATCAATCCTTGCTCATCTAGTTGGTAAATCTTATCGCAGACTTCTTTGAGAAAGACACGGTCGTGCGATACAGTGAGGATAGCGCTAGGGAAATCTGCAAAAAGCTTTCTGATTTGAGGCTGTGAGGTCGGTGAAAAATTCCGCGTAGGCTCATCCAGCAATAAAACAGGACAGGAATCCAAGACCATTTTTAGCAGGAGTAGCTTGCCTTGTTGCCCACCAGATAAAAAGGAAATGGGGTGGCGAGCTTCTTCTCGGCTAAATTGTAGGCTAGCTAAATGAGTGAGGACTCGCTCCTCTTCTTTTTTATCAGGAGAAGTGGTTAAAAATTGGAGCGGAGAAGCGCTCATATCTAGCAGGTCTTGGTAGTGCTGGGGCATGTAGCCAATCGGATAGTTGGCTTGCGCCTCTAAAAGAGCATGAATTTGCTTAAGGAGGCTTGATTTTCCAGCACCGTTTTGTCCGATAATGCCGATTTTTTCTTGGGCTAAAAAGCGGAAGTTCAAGTTGGGAACCAAGGTTTGGCGCTCTACACAGAGAGCAAAGTCAGCTAGCTCAATAACCGGTTTGTGGGCAGGAAGTGGCTCGATATTCTTAAAATACAAGCGAATGTTGTCTTCTTGGGTCGGTATTTCAGTCAGATGAGCAGCCTCTTTCTCATAGCGTTTTTCTTGAGCGAGCACGGCTTTCATCTTTTTAGCAGCCAGTCTCCCTGCGGTCGCATCATGGGTATTGCGGACGTTATGTTCGACACTTTGGTGAATTCGGTGGTGGCGATCCAATTTCTTTTGATGAGCCAGTCGTTCATTGCGTGCCTGTTTTAATTGACGGTCAAATTGGTCTGCTCGTTCTTGGGCGTAAGTCGTATAGCCTAGAGATTGGACAGTTGTCCGCGCTACTTGGCGTTTTTTGATACGTTCTAAATGAACGATTTTCGTGGCAGTTTTGCTCAGAAAGGCTTCATCGTGAGAAACAAAGATCACAGTTTTAGGCGTTTGTTGGATGAAATGTTCCAGCCACTTGAGAGTGGGCAAGTCCAAGTCATTGGACGGTTCGTCTAAAAAGAGAATATCTGTTTCCTTGGCTAGTTCCTTGATGAGCTGGATTTTTAATCTTTCTCCACCAGAGAGGGAAGAGAGCGGTTGAGAATCAGTAAAACGTTCGCTATCAAACTCTAATTCCTTAGCGTAGCGATAAAGTGCTGCGTAGTTAAGGTCAATCTCGCTGAGACCAAAGACATAGTCGTTGAGGGAGAGCCTTTCAAACTCCTGTGCTAACTGCTGAGGAATATAGCTGTATTGGGCAAAGTCCCGCTGTATCTGTCCCCTGCATTGAATATAGGAGCTGACCAGATCTTCTTTCATCATCCATTTGAGCAGACTGGATTTGCCATTGCCCTCCTCTCCAATCAGTGCAACCTTCTCTCCTTTATTGACGACAAGAGATAAATCAGAGACTAAGTCTGTCAAATCTTTTTCATGGGTCATAGTTAAATGTGTAATTTGTAACATAAATCCTCCTTATCAGCAAACAGTCCTACCTTAACCAGTAGGACTGTTTGCTTGTATCAGAGGACCTTGATGGTCTTTTTAGTGTGAATCTCGTTGTTATCTTTTCATTGATGACAGTGTTAACTCGTCTTGCTTCAACAGTCCAGTGGACTGTTAAAAGTTGGAAATTGGGATTATGAAACAATCCTCAGTTAACCTAAGTTCTGTCTGCGACTCGTTGCCTCGTACTAAATCAAAACTAAAAGACTATTATTGTTTTAGACATGTTGACAAGCAAATCGCTAAAAAGTCCACACAAAAAGGAGATACAAACAAGCTTTAGCCTACTGGTAAAGGATGATCTCACGCAAAAGAATGCAGAAGAACTGCTTCATTTACGCTTTCAAACTTTAACAAATAGACTTAGTTGTTCATTCTCCTCTTACCTCCGAGTGTTGTTAGCCTTACTGTATCATATCTAAAAAACGTTGTCAACTTATTTTTTCAAATTTTTGATGCCAAATAGCGAATCTTCTTGCGGGGCGATGGCTTGTTTCATCATGTTGTGATAGCCTGTGAGAGTTCCAATCATGGCCATCGGATAGCTCCATAAACTCGTCGTTTGATAGCTTTGTAGATTAGAAATATCCTCGGGAGAACTGGCTAGCTGAATGATTTTTTCAAAAATAAGAGAATAAGTTCCAAAGATAAGTAGGTAAACTCCTACTAAAAAGAAGAAAAGGTGCCAGATAGACCATTTCCAGCGTGGGTAGAAAAAGTAACCCAGCAGTGTCATCAAAAAGGTCAGCAGAAGTCCCCCTCCCAGCCAATAGAAAACCTCTTGCTTAACAGGGGAAAAAGTACGCCAACGGTAGAGTGCGATCGCGCTTGATAAATGATAGAAGAAAAAAATCTCTTCACCAGGGAAAAATCGTTTCCGCATAGCATTCCCTCCTTTCTTGCCTATATTATACAGCTCAATCAAGCACAAAGCAAGTAAAAATAGGTTCGTTTAACAGAATAATATGAAATGGTGTATAATGGACTAGGAGATGGGTGATGAGTTTGCGTTTTTTGATTCTTGGTCTTGTTTGCTTGGGATTCTTAGTACTAGCCTGTTGTCTGCATAATCGCCTGCTGAGATGGGTAGGAATAGGGATATTACTTGCTATCATTTTGCTAGGTAGTGCCCTCTTTATCTGGTTTGTTTTTTTGGTACCAGAAAATGGTTCCTAGTTTTAAAAGGCGCTTTCTGCTTGGTTTTTTCCTTGTGTTCTAAGTTTGATTTTGCTATACTAGATGAGTGAGGGCTTTTGCCTGAAAAATAGAAATGAAAAAGTGCTGTTTAGTGCTTTTTTCTTGTTATGATACTCTATAAAAATCAACATCTGATTAGCGTAGCTATCTTGTAGGTAGAACTGAATATCAGCAGAGGATTATTACATAATCCTTATCCTTATTTCCAACCTTGAACAGTCCACTGGACTGTTCAAGCAAACTGAGTTAACGATGGTCAACCTGATTTTTAGCGAGTATGAGAAGGAGGAGAGATGAACTATATTTGGTCTTATTTAAAGAAGTACCCCAAATGGTTATGGTTAGACTTATTGGGGGCTATCTTTTTTGTAGTTGTCAATCTTGGGCTGCCAACGGTTTTAGCTCGGATGATTGATGAGGGAATCAATCGTAGTGATAGTAGCCGTTTGTCTTATTGGGCGATGGTCATGCTAGTCGTGATTGTTCTTGGTACGTTTGGGCGTGTTATCTTGTCTTATGCAGCGAGTAAATTGACCACGAGCATGGTCCGTGATATGCGAAATGACCTCTATGGCAAGTTACAGGAATATTCGCATCATGAATATGAACAAATCGGGGTGTCATCCTTGGTGACACGGATGACCAGTGATGCCTTTGTCTTGATGCAATTTGCAGAACAAGTTTTAAAATTAGGTGTCATTACTCCCTTGATGATGTTCTCTAGTGTGATGATGATTTTCTTAACAAGTCCATCCATGGCTTGGATTGTCGCTTTTGCCATGCCATTTTTAGCCATGGTTGTCTGGTATGTGGCGGTCAAAACCCGTCCCTTATCTGAAAAGCAACAGAAAACACTGGATCAGATCAACCAGTACGCACGGGAAAATCTGACCGGTCTGCGGGTCATTCGTGCCTTTGCCAGAGAGGAATTTCAAGAAGACCGATTTGCGGAGCAAAACGATATCTATGCCCAAAATTCCAATCGTCTGTTTAAACTAACTGGTTTGACTGAGCCTTTGTTTGTTCAGATTATCATTGCCATGATTGTGGCGATTGTCTGGTTTGCCCTAGCGCCACTTGGTCGTGGGGATTTGCAGATTGGAGACTTGGTAGCCTTTATCGAGTATAGTTTCCATGCTCTCTTGTCCTTCTTGCTCTTGTCTAATCTGTTTACCATGTATCCTCGGACAGCGGTATCAAGCGAGCGCTTGAAGGAAGTCATGGATATGCCGATTTCGATTAACCCAAATGAAGACGGGATTACAGAAACGGAGACCAAGGGATATTTGGAGTTTGACAATGTGACTTTTGCCTATCCGGGAGAGACAGAAAGCCCAGTCTTGCACAATATTTCCTTTAAGGCAAAGCCGGGGGAAACCATTGCCTTTATCGGCTCAACCGGTTCTGGAAAGTCCTCCTTGGTGCAATTGATTCCGCGTTTCTATGATGTGACGCTTGGGAAAATTCTGGTTGACGGTGTTGATGTGCGTGCCTACAATCTCAAGGCACTTCGTCAGAAGATTGGTTTTATTCCGCAGAAGGCGCTACTCTTTACCGGAACGATTGCAGAAAATCTCCGCTACGGAAAAGAAGATGCCAGTCATGAGGAGTTGCATCAGGCAGCAGATGTAGCACAGGCACGCGAATTTATCGAGAGCAAGGAAGAGCAGTTTGAAACCCACTTAGCAGAAGGCGGAAGCAACCTATCTGGTGGGCAAAAGCAACGCTTGTCTATTGCTCGTGCGGTAGTCAAAGAACCCGATATTTATATCTTTGACGATTCCTTTTCAGCCTTGGACTATAAGACAGATGCTATCTTGCGCCGTCGTTTGAAAGAAGTGACAGAAAACGCAACGGTTCTCATTGTGGCGCAGCGCGTGGGAACCATTATGGACGCGGATCAGATTATCGTACTGGATAAGGGTGAAATCATCGGTCGCGGTACGCATGAAGAGCTCATGGAGAATAACGACATCTACCGCGAAATTGCGAACTCTCAGCTGAATAGCCAATCATTAACAGAAGAATAGGAGGAAACATGAAAAAACAATCTAGTTTTGCTCGTTTATGGAGCTATTTGAAAGTATATAAGCTGGCACTTTTTGCAGCCATTTTCCTCAAGATTCTTAGCGTTGTGATGAGCGTATTAGAGCCCTTTGTCTTGGGGCTTGCCATTACTGAATTGACCAAAAATCTTATGGAGATGGCAAGAGGCGTGGCAGGAGCAGGTATCAACGTGACCTATATTTTCTGGATTCTGCTACTCTATTTCATCCGCGCCCTCTTCTATGAAATCGGAGCCTACTATTCCAACTATTTCATGACCAATGCAGTTCAGCAGACGGTGGCGGATTTGCGGAATGATTTGAGTCGAAAGATCAATCGTATTGCGGTGTCTTACTTTGACAAGCAGCAGTTTGGGGACGTTCTAGGACGCTTTACCAGCGATGTGGAGACGGTGTCAAATGCCCTCCAGCAAAGTGTCCTTCAGTTGGTCAATGCGGTGTTTACCATTACTCTCGTAGTGGCTATGATGCTCTTTTTGAACCTCAAATTGGCCTTGATTGTCATGGTCAGCATTCCTCTGACTTACTTCGGTGCCCAGTTTATCCTCAAAAAATCGCAACCTTATTTCAAGGAGCAGGCCGCTATTCTAGGACGGCTCAATGGTTTTGTGCAGGAGAACCTATCTGGTTTCAATGTCCTCAAGCTCTATGGTCGTGAAGAAGCATCCACAGAGGATTTTCAAGAGATTACCAATACCTTGCAGAAGGCAGGTTTTAAGGCCAGCTTTATCTCTGGTTTGATGATGCCTGTCCTACATGTAATATCTGATTTGACTTATTTGATTGTTGCCGTTGTCGGTGGTTTGCAGGTTATTGCAGGACGCTTGACAATCGGAAATATGCAGGCCTTTGTCCAATATGTCTGGCAGGTCAGCCAGCCCATTCAGACTCTTACCCAGTTGGCGGGTCCTTTGCAGAGTGCTCAATCCTCACTCGAGCGGATTTTCCAAGTCCTAGATGAGCCGGATGAACCAATGGAAGTGACAGAGAAGCTCGAGCACGATTTGACAGGACAAGTCAGCTTCAAGCATGTCGATTTCCAATATGTAGAAAATAAACCCTTGATTCGAGACTTTAATTTGGAAGTTGAGCCAGGGGAGATGGTCGCAATCGTTGGTCCAACAGGAGCAGGAAAGACGACGTTAATCAATCTCTTGATGCGTTTCTATGATGTGACCAGTGGCGCCATTACCGTGGATGGACACGATATTCGCAATCTTTCCCGTCAGGAATACCGCCAGCAATTTGGGATGGTCTTGCAGGATGCTTGGCTCTATGAGGGAACGATTAAGGAAAATCTCCGTTTTGGGAATTTACAGGCGACAGATGAGGAAATCATTGCTGCAGCTAAGGCCGCAAATGTAGACCACTTTATCCGCACGCTTCCTGGTGGTTACAATATGGAGATGAACCAAGAATCGAGCAATATCTCGCTTGGTCAAAAGCAACTGCTTACCATAGCACGAGCGCTTCTAGCGGATCCTAAAATCCTGATTTTAGATGAGGCAACGAGTTCAGTTGATACCCGTCTAGAGCTTTTGATTCAAAAAGCCATGAAGAACTTGATGAAAGGTCGGACTAGCTTTGTCATCGCCCACCGCTTGTCAACCATTCAAGAAGCAGATAAGATTTTGGTCTTAAAAGACGGGCAAATCATCGAGCAGGGAAATCATGAAAGTCTCTTAGCCGATAAAGGTTTCTATTACGATCTCTACAATAGTCAGTTTTCAAAAAAGGATAAAGAAAGTGCTTAGAAATGAGCTTTCTTGTATGTGTGACAGATGTTTTAAGATAGATAAGCGTATAAAAAATAGACTAGGATTTATATCCTAGTCTATTTTTTCTTAGTCTATTTTTTCTTAGTCTAATTTCAAAGCATCTTGGTTGAATGGAATAGAAGAATCGTATGGATTGTGGCGAAGTTTGAAGTGTTTCACATCTTCGATTGTTTGTGTACCAGCAAGTTGCATGACCATCTTGAGTTCTTCGTTAATCTTTTCAAAGACTTGGCGAGTACCAACACTTCCACCTAGGGCAAGTCCGTAAACAACTGGACGACCAAGCGCGACAAGGTCTGCACCAGAAGCAAGGGCTTTAAAGACGTGTTGACCACGGCGAACACCTGAGTCAAAGACGATAGGAACACGTCTGTCAACAGCTTCAGCCACTTCTTGAAGAGAATCAAATGAAGCAGGACCACCGTCAAGCTGACGACCACCGTGGTTGGTTACCCAGATACCTGATGCACCAGCATTCAAAGCACGGAAGACATCTTCAGCACATTGAGGACCTTTAACATAAACTGGAAGACCAGAGTATTGAGCGATGTATTCCACATCTTTTGGTGAAAGGGCTTGTTTTGCTGAGCGGTAAACAAAGTCCATTGTTTTACCAGCACCATCTGGAAGGTATTCTTGAACGATTGGCATACCAACTGGGAAGACAAAGCCGTTACGTTTGTCAACTTCACGGTTTCCTCCGACAGTCGCATCAACGGTCAAGACAATAGCTTTTACACCTTGCTCTTTCACACGGTCCATGATATGGCGGTTGATACCATCATCTTTACTGTAATAGAATTGGAACCAGTGTGGAGAACCATCCAAGGCTTGAGCGATTTCTGGAATATCTGTTGTTGAATACGAGCTAGTAGTATAGATAGTTCCGAATTCACGAACACCTTTGGCACTAGCAACCTCACCTTGCTCATTAGCAAGTTTGTGAGCAGCAACAGGTGCCATGATGATTGGAGAAGTGAGTGTGTCTCCATCATAAACGATCTCAGTAGATGGATTTTCAACACCTTTCAAGCTATGAGGTACGATTAATTTGTGGTTAAAGGAACGAATGTTTTCATGTAAAGTAAAGGTATCTCCAGCACCACTTGCGATATATCCAAAAGCACCTTTTGGAACTACTTTTTGAGCCATTCTTTCTAGGTCAAAGACATTGACAAATTCAACTGGGCCTTCTGCGTTACTTGTTTTGAAATCCATGCGGTTTTCCTCTAAATCTAGCTAGATGTACTTTCTAATTAAAATCTATTTTCTGTTAGCGCTTACAGATGATAGTATATCATTTACTGAAAATCATGTCAATGAATTTGCACTCAGAATGTGAAAACTGCACAAGGAAGCTGTGAAATAGACATATAACTAAAACATGTATAAATTTGCACTGAATCTCAAGCATATATATTGACTTTTTTAGGGGGGGGGTATATAATATAAGTGTATATTTTTAGATGGTATAGTCTAATATACTCAATAAACCAACACAAGGAGAGGCTATAATGTTTTTCAAAAAGAAACAACGATTTTCAATTCGTAAATTTACGATTGGAACTTGTTCTGTTCTTTTAGGAACGGCCTTTGTAGCTAGCGTTGATTCTGCCATGGCAGATCAAGTAGAATCTACTATCGTAGATGTCACTGCTACAAAAACTGTCCCTGAACTTACACAAAAAACGGAAGGTACGGTATCTAAAGAAACAACCGTAGAACCAGTACCTTCTGTTGACTCACCAGTCGTAGAAGCTGAACCAGCTACCACTGCGCCTTCAGAGACTACATCAGTAGTAAATACTGAAGAAACTAGCACTAGAGAGAGCTCTACTGTGGAGAACTCTAAAGAAACTTCAACTCCTAAATCTGAACCTAAAGAATCAGTGGTGGCAACACCTGCTACTAAAGAAGAGGTTACAATTCAAGAAACAGGAGAAGTTGTTCTTGCTCCTAAACGGAATGTAGAAGCTGTCTATAAAGTTACTTATACAGATACAGATACGAATGAAGTCGTTTATTCAAATAACTACTCTGTTCTTGAAAAGACTAGTCTTCCAAAATCAGAACATGCAACGATTAATGTTTCTGTAAGAAATGAGATTGGTACAAATCCTGCCCTAGATGGTTGGAAACTAGCTGCTCATCAAGCGGCAGTTATGGAATTAGCTGTTGTGGAGCGTGGAGGACGCCAAAATCTTCTCAACTTTAATGTTGTAAAAGCTGAAACATCAGGGAGCGATCGTTCTTATACAGGTTTTCGTGCAACAGAATCTTCTACGGATTCAGATATCAATGTAGAAGCGGTTCGTAAGGACAATGAAGTTGTCATCACAGAAAATTACAGTGTAAGAGATCCAGAATCTGTTAAGTACAAAGACTCACAAGCAGGTCGCTACACTTATGCTAACTTAGAATATAAAAACAATCCTGACATTAAATACATTTTGTCGATTGATGAGGCAAAACCAGAAAGTGGCGATCGTCCTTCTTTGATTTATGTGACACCTATTGATGCAAATGGGATGCCATTAGCAGATTCATTTGTTGCAGATGTTAGCAAACCGGGCGATTCGCAACCTTTTAGCACGATTGATGCAGCAAATCCAACTATTACAGTTACAGAAACTGGACAAATTACGATTGCCCCTGTAAGAAATGGTGATACCAATAATATCGGAATTACAGAAAATCTCCTTGCTCCAGCTCGTATATCAGTAGTTTACCTAAATGAAGCTGTTTTGGGTGCTCCGACTTATACGGAACAAGTTACCAAGTATGTGGAGTACAAAACCAACAAACCATTACTTCCTGACTATGTACAGTCTGGCTGGGTTGGGTTTAACTATACAACAGAAGCATTTGATATTCCTGGCTACAAACTCGTATCAGCAAATGATAATAAGAGTGGGATTGTAACAACAAATCCGACTATCGTAGCAGGAGATACGACTTATTCACGCATTGTTGCTCCGCTAGCCGAAGGTCCGATGACGATTTATCGAAAAGTCGTGTATGATAATAATACAGGTCATGGAACGATGACGGTTTACGTGAGTCCTAAAAGTGCCAATAATCCAGATGATGCAGCGACTCTTCCAAGTGCAGAAGAATTCTTCACCAATATCGACAACTATACAACCTTTGATTATAAATACTACGGAGGAACGCATTACACGGCTAACGTAGATGCAGAGGCTGATAGAAGATATAAAGCAGACTCAAGTAAGACACTTGAGGAGTATAAAAAAGAGATTATGGCAGAGGATTCGTCATTTATCTCAACGGACCGTGATGCATTCTACCATGCACCTGTTGCAGAGAAAACTGGTTCTGAATTCAAAAAAGAGGGAGTTACTGATTATCTCTACTATGATACTGTAAACACTCGTCCATTTGAGTTTGTTGGAAATTCTACTGACCGTGCGGCTATCTATGAACCACTGTTTAACTCTCGTACTGGTATAACAGGTATTGCTACACTTCGTAATGGTTGGAGACAGTCAGATACAGTTATCTACGAGTATGCGAAGTTTGAAAAAGTTCAAGCAGAATACTATGTAGAAAATACAGACACGCACCTCTATCCTGATCCAGCAGATTATACAAAAGAAAATCCAGAGCCAAAATTGGTAAAAGAAGATATTGCTGGAGAAGCTTATACAGATACACCACCAAAAACCTTGTACGACAAAGATGGTATTGAATATACTCTCGTCGTTGATGAGCAAGGAAATCCAGTCTTGAAAGATGGTTCAGCTCCAAAAGACGGAACTATTGAAGATGGCGGTCAAATCATTCAGTATCAATATGCAGCGAAAAAAGGTGGCGAAGTTGCAGCTCAATATTATATTGAGGGAACAACAACTCGTCTCTATCCAGAAGATAATACAGATAAGACCGATACCGTTGTAAAAGAGCAAGATACACCAGTTGGAACGAAGTACGAAGATACACCTCCAACGACATTGAAAGATGACAAAGGTGTAGTTTATGAATTGGTTAAAAACCCTGATGGTACTCCAAAAATTAAAGAAGGATCAGCTCCAACGACAGGTACTGTTACAGAAAACAAACAAGTCATTCAATATGAATATGCTCCGAAAAAAGGTGGCGAGGTAGAAGTACACTATATTGACACCGAAGGAAATGTTCTCAAAGATTCTGCCCCAGTTCAGCCAGCGGACACACCAGTTGGAACAAGCTATGATGCTGAAAGTGGTGACAAGAAACCAAATACGATTAAGACAGAAGATGGTAAAACTTACAAATTAGTCGTAAACAAAGAAGATGAAGACTTTACAGTAGGTAAAGTTGCTAAAGACGGTCACCTTGCGACATCAGCAGATGGTACACAAGGAACTGACGAACCGACAGGACAAGTGGGTGAAGAGAAGAAAGTCGTTACCTATGTCTACGAAGAAGTCAAAGGTGATGTCGTTGTTCTTTACCGTATCAATGATGGAAAAGGTACACCACTTACAGGTACAGCGACTGGTTATAGTGATTCAACTAAAGACGGTACAGTGATTGGTAACGTCTCAACATCAGATACCCAAGATAAGGATGACGATACCGCTCGTTCAGAATGGGAAGGTGCTGTCTTTGACACGAAAGCAACCTCAACAGGTACAGCTTACGATACAACAGATAACAAACCAACAACAATCACAACAACGGACGGTAAAATTTATAAACTTGTCGAAGATAAAGTTGGTGGTCGAGAAACAGGTACCGTTTCTGAAGGAACAGCACGGATTGTTTATTACTACGAACTTCAAAAAGGTTCTGTTGATGTCACTTATGTAGATACAGATGGTAACCCAATTACCTTTGTCAAAGAAGATGGTACAGAAGTTGCTGGTCAACAAGATGTTGCTAAAGACCAAGATTCAGGAACAGACTATGCGACAAATACAGATGAACTTCGCCCAGAAACTCTGAAAACCAAAGATGGTAAGACATATAAATTAGTTCCAAAAGGAGCAGACTACCCAGTTGGTGAAGTAGATGAAAATGGTCATTTGACGACAAGTGCTTCAGTAGATGGTAAGGTCACTGATAAACAACAAACAGTTACTTATGTCTATGAAGAAGTCAAAGGTGATGTAGTCGTTCTTTACCGTGATGAAGATGGAAATCCAATCACAGGTACTGGAGATAATGGTCAGCAGATTGGAAATCTTTCAAATACAGAAACCGAAGAAAAACAAGCCATTGAAGGTGCAGCGATTGATACTGCAGCAACTTCGACAGGTCAAGCATATGACACTACTGACAAGCGTCCAAATACGATTACCACAGCAGATGGAAAAGTATATGAGCTAGTGCCAGAGAAGACCAGTGGTTCTGAAACAGGTGATATTGTCGAAGGTACTACAAAAGTAACTTATGTTTACAGACTAAAAGAAGTACCACCAAAAACACAATATGCAACCATTACTTACTATGATGTAACAGATGAAAATGATCCAAACAAGATCAACGAAGAAACTAAGAAACAATTGGATACAGTGGATCGTAAAGAGGGTCTTCCAGGAGAAGAGTCAGATTATAGTACAGAAACACGTATTCAAAATTACCTTGATAAAGGTTGGGAATTGGTTTCAGATGAAGTTCCAGCACCGATTATATTTGATGATCAAGATGACGCAGATAAAGAGAAGCCAACACAGCAATATGTTGTTAAGTTGAAACATAAGATCACACCAGTTGATCCAAATACTCCAAATCCACCAAAACCAGGTGAGCCAATCAATCCAAATGATCCACGTTCACCAGTATGGCCTCCAGAAGTAGCAGATCTTGTTCGTGAGAAGACACGTACAATCCGTTATCGCTATGCTGATAAGCCAGGGTTAGATCAGGAAGAAGTATTTGAAGAAGTGGTTCAAACAGTTCGCTTTACTCGTACAGTGACAGTTGACCATGTAACTGGTAAGGTAACTATTTCGGACTGGCAACCAGAAGTTTCTGAAGCTCCAGCTGTCAATTCTCCTGAAAAAGCAGGATATACATTTGATAAAAATGCTCCATTAGAAACAGCAACGATTGATAAAGATGGAAATATCTCTGGAATCAATGATCAGTTGATCCTCTACACCCCACAAGTGTACATTCCATATATTCCACAAGATCCTAAGAACCCGTTAGATCCAAACGATCCACATGATCCAACGATCCCAGAAACTGGTGAGAAGATTCCAGAAGTTCCTTATGATCAAACACCGGAAGATCCAACGGATGATCCACGCTTGCCAGATGTTCCAGACTACATTCCAGTAGATCCAAATGATCCAACGAAACCATTGCCGAAAGATCCAGATGGCAACCACATCCCACCAACGCCAACGGATCCTAAGAAACCAACACCAGTACCATATCTTCCAGCAGGAACAGTTACGGTTCACTACGTGGATGAAAAAGGGAATGTGCTTCAAGATCCAACAGTTGATACTGAGAAATCACTAGTTGGTACACCATACAATACCAATGAAAATGATAAAGAAATTCCTAAGGAAATCATTGGTAAAGATGGTAAGACCTACGTCCTTGTTGGCGTAGATCCAAAAGACAAGGATAAAGAAATTGGTACCGTTAAAAAAGGAAATATTGATGTCACTTACGTCTACAAGTTGAAAGAGGATACCCCTCCACCAACAGATACCCCACAAGTGTACATTCCATACATTCCACAAGATCCTAAGAACCCGTTAGATCCAAACGATCCACATGATCCAACGATCCCAGAAACTGGTGAGAAGATTCCAGAAGTTCCTTATGATCAAACACCGGAAGATCCAACGGATGATCCACGCTTGCCAGATGTTCCAGACTACATTCCAGTAGATCCAAATGATCCAACGAAACCATTGCCGAAAGATCCAGATGGCAACTACATCCCACCAACGCCAACGGATCCTAAGCAACCAACCCCAGTACCATATCTTCCAGCAGGAACAGTTACGGTTCACTACGTGGATGAAAAAGGGAATGTGCTTCAAGATCCAACAGTTGATACTGAGAAATCACTAGTTGGTACACCATACAATACCAATGAAAATGATAAAGAAATTCCTAAGGAAATCACTGGTAAAGATGGTAAGACGTACATCCTTGTTGGCGTAGATCCAAAAGACAAGGATAAAGAAATTGGTACCGTTAAAAAAGGAAATATTGATGTCACTTACGTCTACAAGTTGAAAGAGGATACCCCTCCACCAACAGATACCCCACAAGTGTACATTCCATATATTCCACAAGATCCTAAGAACCCGTTAGATCCAAACGATCCACATGATCCAACGATCCCAGAAACTGGTGAGAAGATTCCAGAAGTTCCTTACGATCAAACACCGGAAGATCCAAGCGATGATCCACGCTTGCCAGATATTGACGGCTACATTCCAGTAGATCCAAACGATCCAACGAAACCATTGCCGAAAGATCCAGATGGCAACTACATCCCACCAACGCCAACGGATCCTAAGCAACCAACCCCAGTACCATATCTTCCAGCAGGAACCGTTACCGTTCACTATGTGGATGAAAATGGAAATGTGATTCAAGATCCAACCGTGGATACTGAGAAATCACCAGTTGGTACACCATACAATACCAATGAAAATGATAAAGAAATTCCTAAAGAAATCACTGGTAAAGATGGTAAGACATATGTCCTTGTTGGCGTAGATCCAAAAGACAAGGATAAAGAAATTGGTACCGTTGAAAAAGGAAATATTGATGTCACTTACGTCTACAAGTTGAAAGAGGATACTCCTCCACCAACAGATACCCCACAAGTGTACATTCCATACATTCCACAAGATCCTAAGAATCCTCTAGATCCAAACGATCCACATGATCCAACGATCCCAGAAACTGGTGAGAAGATTCCAGAAGTTCCTTACGATCAAACACCGGAAGATCCAAGCGATGATCCACGCTTGCCAGATATTGACGGCTACATTCCAGTAGATCCAAACGATCCGACGAAACCATTGCCGAAAGATCCAGATGGCAACTACATCCCACCAACGCCAACGGATCCTAAGCAACCAACCCCAGTACCATATCTTCCAGCAGGAACCGTTACCGTTCACTATGTGGATGAAAATGGAAATGTTCTCCAAGATCCAACCGTGGATACTGAGAAATCACCAGTTGGTACACCATACAATACCAATGAAAATGATAAAGAAATTCCTAAAGAAATCACTGGTAAAGATGGTAAGATATATGTCCTTGTTGGCGTAGATCCAAAAGACAAGGATAAAGAAATTGGTACCGTTGAAAAAGGAAATATTGATGTCACTTACGTCTACAAGTTGAAAGAGGATACTCCTCCACCAACAGATACCCCACAAGTGTACATTCCATATATTCCACAAGATCCTAAGAATCCGCTAGATCCAAACGATCCACATGATCCAACGATTCCAGAAACTGGTGAGAAGATTCCAGAAGTTCCTTACGATCAAACACCGGAAGATCCAAGCGATGATCCACGCTTGCCAGATATTGACGGCTACATTCCAGTAGATCCAAACGATCCAACGAAACCATTGCCGAAAGATCCAGATGGCAACTACATCCCACCAACGCCAACGGATCCTAAGCAACCAACCCCAGTACCATATCTTCCAGCAGGAACCGTTACCGTTCACTATGTGGATGAAAATGGAAATGTGATTCAAGATCCAACCGTGGATACTGAGAAATCACCAGTTGGTACACCATACAATACCAATGAAAATGATAAAGAAATTCCTAAAGAAATCACTGGTAAAGATGGTAAGACATATGTCCTTGTTGGCGTAGATCCAAAAGACAAGGATAAAGAAATTGGTACCGTTGAAAAAGGAAATATTGATGTCACTTACGTCTACAAGTTGAAAGAGGATACCCCTCCACCAACAGATACCCCACAAGTGTACATTCCATACATTCCACAAGATCCTAAGAACCCGTTAGATCCAAACGATCCACATGATCCAACGATCCCAGAAACTGGTGAGAAGATTCCAGAAGTTCCTTATGATCAAACACCGGAAGATCCAAGCGATGATCCACGCTTGCCAGATGTTCCAGACTACATTCCAGTAGATCCAAGCGATCCAACGAAACCATTGCCGAAAGATCCAGATGGCAACTACATCCCACCAACGCCAACGGATCCTAAGCAACCAACACCAGTACCATATCTTCCAGCAGGAACAGTTACGGTTCACTACGTGGATGAAAAAGGGAATGTGCTTCAAGATCCAACAGTTGATACTGAGAAATCACTAGTTGGTACACCATACAATACCAATGAAAATGATAAAGAAATTCCTAAGGAAATCACTGGTAAAGATGGTAAGACGTACATCCTTGTTGGCGTAGATCCAAAAGACAAGGATAAAGAAATTGGTACCGTTAAAAAAGGAAATATTGATGTCACTTACGTCTACAAGTTGAAAGAGGATACCCCTCCACCAACAGATACCCCACAAGTGTACATTCCATACATTCCACAAGATCCTAAGAACCCGTTAGATCCAAACGATCCACATGATCCAACGATCCCAGAAACTGGTGAGAAGATTCCAGAAGTTCCTTATGATCAAACACCGGAAGATCCAAGCGATGATCCACGCTTGCCAGATGTTCCAGACTACATTCCAGTAGATCCAAGCGATCCAACGAAACCATTGCCGAAAGATCCAGATGGCAACTACATCCCACCAACGCCAACGGATCCTAAGCAACCAACACCAGTACCATATCTTCCAGCAGGAACAGTTACGGTTCACTACGTGGATGAAAAAGGGAATGTGCTTCAAGATCCAACAGTTGATACTGAGAAATCACTAGTTGGTACACCATACAATACCAATGAAAATGATAAAGAAATTCCTAAGGAAATCACTGGTAAAGATGGTAAGACCTACATCCTTGTTGGTGTCAAGGATGGTGACTCTGAAACTGGTAAAGTTACAAAAGGTAACACAGATGTTACTTATATCTATAAATTGAAAGTGACAGATGAGCCAACACCAAATCCAGATGGTGACAAACCAGGTGTTGAACTTCCAGGTAAACCAGGTAACCCTACTCCAGATATGCCAGGACAACCAGGTAAACCTGCTGAGCCAGCAATGCCAAATCAACCAACTAAGGAAACTGTACCAACGTACATGAAGAAAGGCGAAAGCTTACCAAATACAGGTGATGCAGCTAGCCAAAGCGGATTAGTGTACGGTGCAGCAGCTCTTGGATTGACAGCTCTTCTTGCAGCAATGAAGAAGAAATCAGAAAATGAAGAATAACCCTTTAAAGGTAATATTCGACTGAATCCTCTGATAGTATGCAAGGATGAAATAAAAAACCAGTATCTTCAGTAGAAGATGCTGGTTTTTTGGTATAGAAATGTTTAGGAAGATGTATTTTTCTTCTTTCGATGCCGAAATGTTAATGTCACCATTAGGTACCCCATAGCAACAAAAATCATGCTAAGAAAGAGCAGTTGTTCTCGAAAGAAGTAGAGCAAAGTGCTTCCTAGAATGAGATAAGCTCCGTACTCCAATTTCTCACGTTTGTTAATGAGAAATTCCTCTGCGTAGTAGGGGGTGAGGGCAAGAAGTGAGCTATAAAAGAGAATGATTCCTAGAAGGAAACAGGCAAAGCCAGATGCTCCGTGGTGAGTTGGCAACATCTCAAGTCCAACAGTGAAGAAGTTGAGACCGAGAATGAGAAAAGCATGGGCGTAAAAGAGCAGAGTAGTGTCCGCTACTTGATGATGGTTCATATTCAAATGGGTATGAGAAATATAGTACATAAATAGAAAAGCCATACCGACAAAGAAAAGCGCTCCTAGCAGCAGATGATTGCCTTGGAAGGTTTTTAAAATAGCAATGACTGCCTCACCAAAGGTAATAATGGTAATCAACTGCACCCGCTCGACAGCGTGAGGAAAATTAATCATGCTGTAATTTTTGAAGAATCCTTTAGGGCGAACGATAAAAGGTAGAACAAAAGGAATCAAAAAGAAAAGCAATGACCGCTCGTCATAGGTCCAAAAGTTAAAGAAAGTGGCGATGGTTATTGCTAGAAAAGAAAGAACGAGGATAGCTGTAAAGAAAATGGATTGCCGTATTTCCGTGCTAAAGCCCATCTTTTTGCCTCTCAGGAGATACTGAAGGAGGATAATCAGATAAGCCAGGAATAAAAAGAAATTAAAGGGCAGAGCGTGTGTTTTAAAGTCCATATTGACATGGAGTCCTAGTTGTCCAATGACAAACATGGAAGCGATAATGGTAAAAATGTCCAATACATCTCGCTCACCGAAACAGTTGAGATAAAAGGTTTCAGTGACCCAAAGGGATGAAATGATGATATTTCCAGTAATAAAGGCTAGAATAGAACGCAGAGATACTCCATCATGATGGAGCAGCCCTGTTAGACTAGATGTGGTAAAGACAAAGACTAAATCGTAAAATAATTCGTAGTTTGATACGCGTTTTGCGATAATGTTTGACATAAATCCTCCTTAACGATTAGAAAAAGAATGAACTAATCCAAGTGAAAATATTGAGTCCGATAATGACGGCATGCCATTTCCAGTACATGACAAAGAGTCCAACAGTTTCACGAATCCAAGCACTTGGCAGGTAGTAGAGAGCTGTTTTAGAACCTACGCTACGACCTTTCAATCCTAATTTTCGCATGTAAATCCCTGCTCGCAAGGAATGAAAACTATTGGTCACCACGAGAAAACGAGGCACGCTTTCTGAGACTTCTCCAATGAGATTTTGAGAAAAGGTCAGATTTTCAAGGGTGGTTGTAGATTGATTTTCAAGGAGCAGCTTTTCACTTGGTAATCCTTTAGCAAGCAAGTAGCGAGACATGGCTTCAGCTTCAGAGATGGCTTCGTCGCTCCCTTGCCCCCCAGAGACGATAATGGTAGGATGTTTGCCAAATTTTTCATAGTAAGAAAGTCCCTTGTCTAAGCGCTGGGCAAGGAGTGGTGGAACCTTGTCCCCTATCAGCCCAGACCCCAAGACAATGATATAGTCAGGCTGGTAGGTCAGTGGAAAAAGATTGTAAAAGAGTCCGTAGATGACGTAGGAGAGGTAGATAAAACTTCCGTAGATGAGCAAGTTGTCCAGTAATTCGGTTATTTTTCCAATGAAGGAATAACCGCTCAAGAAATGAAGACAAAGAGTGATGAGAATGGCTAAGCCGTAAAAAAGCGAGAGAAGGTTGGCTAGTCTGCGCCCCTCAAAGGTCATCATTTGTTTGCCGTTAAAGAGGAGATAGACGGTTGAGAGAACCACGCTCAGTGGAATGAGCAAAAGACCACCGATAAGGATGATAATAGCAGTTTGCTTGTCCCAAAGACTAAGCTGGACAACAAAGAATCCTGCGATGATACAAGAAAAGAGGATAAGGACAATCAAAAAGAGATAGGCATTGAAGAGACGCCTTGGCTCTATTAGAAATGAGATGAGAAATACCAAGGCTGGAATCAGCCAGACGAGATGGAGAATCATAAATGTATCCTTTCAATATATAGATACAAAATAGTATATCATAAAATCACTTCTGAAAAAATTCAGAAAGCAGGTGAAATTTTACTATTTGGATAAAATATGGTATAATAGAATCTCTCATGGGGTCGTTACGGATTCGACAGGCATTATGAGGCATGTTTTGCAACTCATCTAGCGGATGTAAAACGCCAGTTAAATATAACTGCAAAAAATAACACTTCTTACGCTTTAGCTGCCTAAACACCAGCGGGCGTGACCTGATTCGGATTGCTTGTGTCTGATGAACGGTCTTTATTTGTAGCAAGCTACGATCGCTCGTCGTCTAGCCGTGTGATAAGAGAAATATAGACTCGCAAAGCAAGGGCTTGAGTTATGTGTCATTGCTTTGTTAAATTAAGACATAACCTATGGTTGTAGATGAATATGTTAGCAGGTGTTTGGACGTGGGTTCGACTCCCACCGGCTCCATTGTATCGAAAAACGTTGAGAAATCAGCGTTTTTTCTTGTTATAGAAATCAAGATATCACAGACTCAGCAGAAAAAAACCAGACTTGTTTTCACAAAGTCTGGTGTGAGTATCCTTATCCATGCCCCTTGGCGGGGTGTTTTCCATTTGCGATGGCTTCTGCTTCGGACATTTGAACAACTCTATCAAATCGTGTATTTGAAGGCATGTTATCTAAACTATACCAATAGGCGTTTGAATTGCCGTTGCGCGCCACATAGACAATGCGTTGTTCTTGCTGAGCGGCTAGTTGGGCAGCACGTTCTGCTGCAACTTGGGCTTCTTGCTCTTGTCGTGCTTGTTCCTCGCGTTGTGCGATGGCTCCTTGAACGGCTTGCACTCGGTGTTGCAAGTCTGCTTTTTTAGGAGAATCTGGTAGTTTATCAATAGTACTTTGAGTTCCTTGGATATTTTCAGGCACTTGATTGGCTTCGAGATTTTGGACGGCTGCCTCTCCCTCGGCAATCAGACGTTCCTCCTCCGCTTTTTTAGCAGCTTCTTCTGCACGTTTTTTCTCTTCAGCGGCTTTTTTAGCCTCCTCTGCCTTCTTTTTTTCCTCTTCAGCGGCTTTTTTAGCCTCCTCTGCCTTCTTTTTTTCCTCTTCGGCTTTTTTAGCTTCTTCCGCTTTCTTCTTAGCTTCAGCAGCCTTTTTTGCTTCCTCTGCTTTCTTTTTTTCTTCTTCGGCAGCTTTTTTAGCTTCTTCCTCTTTCTTTTCTTCATTTTTATCTGAAGAAGGAGAAGTGGTGACAAGGCTAGAATCAGCTACTTGTGTTGTTGATGTGAGATACTTATTAGGATTGGTTGCAGTAGAATAGATACTAAATAAGGCTAGGGCTGAAAGACCGATGGAGATATTTCGTTTGAGTGTATCGGGTTTTTTCTTGGAAAAATACCAAACACCAATCGGGCTTAGTAAAACAACAAATGGGAACAAGACAAAGAGTAAAAAGCCTAAGCCTATTTTTTTAAGAAGAGATAGGTACCCTTTATTCATCATAAACCTCCAAAACATAGAGAATTCTACTATTAGTTTATCATATTTTTATGATAAATTTTCTTGAAATTGTTTTCTGAAATCTTATTTTCTTAAAAAATAACTCACGGTCTTGGCAAGAGCCTCAATCTATGATATAATAGAAAAAGTTTGAAATGGAAGATTACTCAAGAGGCTTAAGAGGCCGTGTTGGAAACGCGGTAGGCGTGTAACAGCGTGCGTGGGTTCGAATCCCATGTCTTCCGTAAAGATGAGAAAAGACTTGGCATGTTCCAAGTCTTTTTGTTTATGGTTTCTGCTTCTATTGTAAATTCACCTTGTTTTTCAAGATATAGTAAGTGCCAAAATAGTAGAGAAGTGAGAGGACAATGTCCTGCGTGATAGCGTAGCTAAGAAATCCATCTTCTCCAATGTTTAGAGTCGTGCTAATGGTTAACGAAAGAATAGAGATGATGATGGTAATCGCAAAGTAAGTTAAAAATCCAAAGGCGACACGGTTGTCATTAAAGAGTTGACCGATGGAAATAGCCAGGTAAATCAAGAGAATGCTTGAAATCGTTGAGAAGAAAAAGTACAGTAAGCCTTGTGTGATCCCAATCCAGTCAATAGTGTTAATCTTAAATAGACTCCAATCAATATGACCAGCTCCGACGATGAGGCTAATCAATAAGACACTGATGATCAAGGTCAAGGTACTAAGAATCGTCCAGAGAAAAGCACTTGTTAATTTAGAAAGAATAATCTCGTGCTTACTGACAGGAAGGGTCAAGGTTAGGTAGCCCTCACGATCATAGACACTGCGTTTAAAGCGACGAATAATCAGAAAGAGGGTCGAAATAGAAAGTGCTACCAGTAAGCTAAAGAAGGCAATGATAGTGACCATACTAAAGATTTCAAGGAAAATATTGCCGTTTGTTGAATGCGACGGATACTCAACAGTGTTGCCAGCAGTCTCGCTAAATAGAGCTGACCAAAAACCACCCGTTTCTAAACCACCACGAATCCACAAACCAATCACAACAGATAGTGCCATGATACCAGCATATAGTCCTAAGTACCATTTGTTCACTGTTTTCAATTCATATTTGACTAATTTCCAAAACATAGCTAATCTCCTTTTCTAGTTTTCTAGGCCTTAAATTCATTGCGGAAGAGCTGGTCGATAGACTCACCAGATTCGTAACGAATGTCATCGACATTCCCCTGACGGACAATCTTTCCGTTTTCAATGAAGATAATATCATCTAGTACAGGCTCAATATCTGAAATCAAATGGGTTGAGATGAGAACGGAAGCTGTTGGTGAGTAGTTGTTGATGATGGTGCGAAGGATATAGTCCCGTGCTGCAGGATCAACCCCACCAATCGGTTCATCAAGTACGTAGAGTTGAGCTTTGCGACTCATGACCAAAATCAACTGGACTTTTTCCTTGTTCCCCTTGGAGAGTTTTTTAAATTTAGCGTTCGTATCAATTTCTAAGTCTTCCAAGAGATGAAGAGCACGTTCCATATCAAAATCTTCATAGAAATCTTTGAAAAAAGCAAGAGCGTCTTTCACGCGCATATTTTCATTGAGATAGGTCGTATCGGGCAGATAGGAAACCAAAGACATGGTCTTAGGAGAGGGTTCCATGCCGTTGATGATAATGCTTCCTTCGCTTGGTTGGAGAAGTCCATTGATTAGTTTAATCAAGGTTGTTTTCCCTGAGCCGTTTGGACCGAGCAGTCCCACGATTTTTCCAGATTCGATTTCAAAGGAGACATGCTCCAGAGCTAGTGTATTGCCGTAGCGTTTTGATACGTTTTCAAATGTAAGAGTAACCATCCTAAACTCCTTTCAAGTATTGTTCCAAAGCGGTGGGTAGTTCTGATTTGTCATAGCCAAAATCTTCCATTTTAGAGACGAAATTTTTCAACTCTTCCTGTGAAAGTTTTTGCCGTGATTGTAAGATCAGGTCGTGATTGTCTGTGACAAAGCGTCCTGAAGTCCGTTGTGAATAGACAAATCCTTCTTTTTCTAAGTCGGACAAGGCGCGCTGAATCGTATTGGGGTTGACCCCAGCTTCTGCTGCCAATTCACGAACGGGAGGTAATTTTTCTCCGCTTTTTAGTTGTTTGGAGATAATTTGCAACTTAATCCGATTCATAATTTGCAAATAAATGGGGAAATTATTATCAAATGTCCATGCCATGGTGAACTCCTTTCTGTCATTGTTCTTTTGTACTAACTATATAATACAATAATACATAAGAGATGTCAAGGATTTTGTGGGAAAAAGTAGAAATTTTTCCCAAGCAGCTAGACAAAATTTTTAGTATAATAGAAGAAAAGTACAAAAAGGAGAGGAAGATGGTTGTGCAACTGGATACAAAGACGGTCTATTCCTTTATGGATAGTTTGATCACCATTCCTAAATATATCGAAAAAGCAAAGGATATGGGCTATCGTTATCTGGGAATGATGGACAAGGATAATCTGTATGGTGCTTATCAGTTCTTAGAAGTGGCTCAAGCAAATGGCATTAGACCTTTGATTGGTCTCGATGTGACTGTTATCTATGAAGGTACGCCACTTAATGTCCGATTACTAGCTCTCTCCACTCGTGGTTACCAACATCTCATGAAGATTTCGACCTTGAAAATGACTGGAAAAAAAGACTGGTCGGATATCGCTCATTTACTGGAGGATGTGGTGGTGATTGTTCCTGTGGGCGAAGGGATTGATGATTTGGATTTGGGAGTGGACTTCTATATCGGTGTTACTCCCAAAACACCTCAGCAGACTTTCCGTCGAAAAACATTGCCCCTAGCTACTGTACGATTTTTCGATACAGGAGATTTGGAAACCTTACAAATGCTGAGGGCTATTCGCGATAATGTGAGTCTTCGTGAGGCAGAATTGCCAAGACAGGATGAATTTTTCCTCTCTCCGCAGGATTTCTCCACTCTTTTTGAGGAGAATTTTCCAGAGAGCTTGACCAATCTTGAAGAGCTCATCAAAGATGTGTCTTATGAAATCAATCAGGATTTGAAATTACCCTGCTTTAATCCAGCAAGACCAGCTGTTGAGGAATTGCGAGAAAGGGCTGAAGCAGGTCTAATCAAGAAAGGCTTGGTGGATAGCGTCTATCAAGAGCGTTTAGAAGAAGAACTTTCTGTCATTCATAAGATGGGCTTTGATGACTATTTCTTGATTGTCTGGGATTTGTTGCGTTTCGGGCGCAGTCAGTCTTACTATATGGGGATGGGGCGTGGCTCTGCGGTTGGAAGTCTTGTAGCCTATGCGCTTGAGATTACAGGGATTGATCCTGTTAAAAATAATCTTCTTTTTGAGCGTTTTTTAAATTTGGAACGCTATACCATGCCTGATATTGATATTGATATTCCTGATGTCTATCGACTTGAGTTTATTCGCTATGTCAGAGATCGATATGGGACGATGCATGCGGCTCAGATTGTGACTTATTCGACCTTTGGAGCCAAGCAAGCGATTCGAGATGTGTTTAAGCGTTTTGGTGTTGCTGAGTATGAATTGACCAATATCACACGAAAGATTAGCTTTAAAGATACGTTAAGTTCGGCTTACGAGCGAAACATGTCCTTTCGTCAGCTGATTAATAGCAAGCTAGAGTACCAAAAAGCCTTTGCGATTGCAAAGAAAATCGAGGGAAATCCTCGTCAGACGTCGACCCATGCAGCAGGTGTGGTGATGAGTGATGATGAACTTACCGACTATATCCCTCTGAAATACGGGGAAGATATGTATATCACCCAGTACGATGCCCACGGTGTAGAAAGCAATGGTCTCTTGAAAATGGACTTTTTAGGACTGCGTAATTTGACATTTGTCCAACGGATGAAAGAGGCAGTCTTTGAGAAATATGGAAAAGACATTGTGATTGAAGAGATTGATTTAGAAGACAAGGAGACGCTTGCCTTGTTTGCTCGTGGTGAGACCAAGGGGATTTTCCAGTTTGAGCAGGCTGGTGCGATCAATCTTTTGCGGCGCGTGCATCCGGTACGCTTTGAGGAAGTGGTTGCTACAACCAGTTTAAATCGTCCAGGAGCGAGTGATTATATTGATAATTTTGTCAGACGCAAGCACGGTCAGGAAAGGGTAGAAGTACTTGATCCGAGTCTAACGGATATTCTAGCTCCTACATATGGCATTATGCTCTATCAAGAGCAGGTCATGCAGGTTGCTCAGCGTTTTGGTGGTTTTACACTTGGCAAAGCCGATATTTTACGACGAGCCATGGGGAAAAAAGACGCCAAAGAAATGCATAAGATGGAAGAGGACTTTGTCACTGGCGCTATGGCTCTAGGACATTCAGAGGAAAAAGCACGCCAAGTCTTTGCTATTATGGAGAAGTTTGCAGGCTATGGCTTTAACCGCAGTCACGCCTATGCTTATTCTGCACTAGCTTTTCAACTTGCTTACTTTAAAACGCATTACCCAGATGTCTTTTTTGATATTATGCTAAATTATTCCAGCAGCGATTATTTATCAGATGCGCTTCATTTCAACTTTGCAGTCGCTCCCTTGACCATCAACACCATTCCTTATAAGGATAAATTTCAAGAGCAAAAGATTTATCTGGGGCTAAAAAATATTAAGGGATTGCCACGAGATTTTGCTTATTGGGTGATTGAGAATCGTCCGTTTCAGAGCGTTGAGGACTTTATCCTCAGATTACCTAAGCAGTACCATAAAGCAGCCTTACTCACTCCCTTAATTCAGCTGGGTTTGTTTGATAGTTTTGAGAGCAATCGGCGGAAAATCATTGAAAATCTCCCCAATCTTTTTGTTTTTGCAGATGAACTGGGGTCTTTATTTGCTGACACGACTTACAGTTGGTTACAAGTCGAAGACTATACTCTAGCTGAGAAATTCGAGTTTGAGCAATTTATCATTGGTGTTGGTCTGAGTGCTCATCCCTTGACAGAGCTAGCTAAGAACGCTATTCGTCCTTTTGCGGCTATTTCTGATTTGATGGAAAATACTCGTGAGACGATTTTGGTGGAGGTCCAGTCTATCAAGGTTATTCGGACTAAGTCAGGGGAGAACATGGCATTTATGCAGGTATCAGACAGTAAGGAAAAGATAGAAGTGACTGTTTTTGCAGAAGCATTTCGACAATACCAGTCCATCCTTCATGAGAAAGGTTTCTACTACCTGACAGGTCGCGTGCAAGAGCGAGAAGGACGACTCCAGATGCTCCTTAATGAAGCAGAAGAAGCGACCAATGAACGATTTTGGATTCAGTTACTCGATCATGAGCATGATGTAGAAATCTCGAAACTCTTACATCAGTATAGAGGGGCTATCCCAGTTGTAATTCACTATGAAAATGAGAAGAAAACGGTTTTTGCACCTCAGTTTAAGGTCCAAAAATCAGCGGAATTACAACAAATGTTAGAAAAATTGACAATGAAAACGATTTATCGGTAAAAATTACAGAAAAAGCAAGAATTTTGTTTTTGAATGTGTTATAATAGCTAAGAATGTTAAAAAGAAAAAAGGAGCATAAACGAAATGAAACGTATTGCTGTTTTGACCAGTGGTGGTGACGCCCCTGGGATGAATGCTGCTATTCGTGCAGTAGTTCGTAAAGCAATTTCCGAAGGAATGGAAGTTTTTGGTATCTATGATGGCTATGCCGGGATGGTTGCAGGTGAAATCCACCCCCTAGATGCCTCTTCAGTTGGAGATATCATCTCTCGCGGAGGTACTTTCCTTCATTCAGCTCGTTATCCTGAGTTTGCCCAATTAGAAGGTCAGCTTAAAGGAATTGAGCAGTTGAAAAAGCATGGAATCGAAGGAGTTGTCGTGATCGGTGGTGATGGTTCTTACCACGGTGCGATGCGCTTGACAGAACATGGATTCCCAGCTGTTGGTGTTCCTGGAACCATTGATAATGATATCGTTGGAACAGATTTCACTATTGGTTTTGACACAGCTGTAACAACTGCTATGGATGCGATTGATAAGATTCGCGATACTTCATCTAGTCACCGCCGTACTTTTGTCATTGAAGTAATGGGGCGCAATGCTGGTGATATCGCTCTTTGGGCAGGGATTGCGACAGGAGCAGATGAAATCATCGTTCCTGAAGAAGGTTTCAAAATTGAAGAAATCGTTGAAAGCATCCGTCGTGGCTATGAGCTTGGTAAGAAACACAACATCATCGTTCTTGCAGAAGGTGTGATGCAAGCAGTTGAGTTTGCGAAATTGCTCAAAGAAGCAGGAGATGTGAGTGATCTTCGTGTGACTGACCTTGGACATATCCAACGTGGTGGTTCACCAACCGCGCGTGACCGTGTTCTTGCCTCTCGCATGGGTGCACATGCTGTAACCTTGCTTAAAGAAGGTCGCGGTGGTCTTGCCGTTGGTATCCGTAATGAGCAAATGGTTGAAAATCCAATTTTGGGAACAGCTGAGGAAGGGGCACTCTTTAGCTTGACAGATGAAGGCAAGATTATTGTGAACAATCCTCACAAAGCAGATCTTGAATTGGCAGAGCTTAACCGTAGCATTTCAAGCTAAGTATAAAAGAACTTATCGTATCAGTTTTAATAGTATAAAAGGAGTTTTAGAAACATGAACAAACGCGTAAAAATCGTTGCAACATTGGGTCCTGCGGTCGAAATCCGTGGCGGTAAAAAATTTGGAGATGATGGCTACTGGGGTGAAAAACTTGATGTAGAAGCATCTGCACAAAACATTGCGAAGTTGATCGAAGCTGGAGCAAACACTTTCCGTTTCAACTTCTCACACGGTGACCACGAAGAGCAAGGTGCTCGTATGGCAACTGTAAAACGCGCTGAAGAAATCGCTGGACAACGCGTTGGCTTCCTTTTGGATACAAAAGGTCCAGAAATCCGTACAGAGTTGTTTGAAGGCGATGCAAAAGAATACAGCTACACAACTGGTGAAAACATCCGTGTGGCAACTGCTCAAGGCATCCAATCAACTCGTGAAGTGATTGCTTTGAACGTTGCTGGTGGTCTTGACATCTTTGACGATGTAGCAGTTGGTCAACAAATCCTTGTCGATGACGGTAAACTTGGTCTTCGTGTTTTTGCAAAAGACGATGCAAAACGTGAATTTGAAGTAACAGTTGAAAACGACGGCGTTATTGCAAAACAAAAAGGTGTAAACATTCCAAATACAAAAATTCCTTTCCCAGCACTTGCTGAGCGTGATAACGCAGATATCCGCTTTGGTTTGGAACAAGGTATCAATTATATCGCCATTTCATTTGTTCGTACAGCAAAAGACGTGAACGAAGTTCGTGCAATCTGTGAAGAAACAGGAAATGGTCACGTTCAATTATTTGCAAAAATTGAAAACCAACAAGGGATTGACAACTTGGATGAAATCATCGAAGCAGCAGATGGTATCATGATTGCTCGTGGTGATATGGGTATCGAAGTACCATTTGAAATGGTTCCAGTTTACCAAAAAATGATCATCAAGAAAGTCAATGCAGCAGGTAAAGTAGTTATCACTGCTACAAACATGCTTGAAACTATGACTGAAAAACCACGTGCCACTCGTTCAGAAGTATCAGACGTCTTTAACGCTGTTATTGACGGAACAGATGCAACAATGCTTTCTGGTGAGTCTGCAAATGGTAAATACCCACTTGAGTCTGTAACAACAATGGCTACAATCGACAAAAACGCTCAAACTCTTTTGAACGAATACGGTCGATTGTCAACTGCTGAATTTGAACGTAACTCTAAGACTGAGGTTATGGCTTCAGCTGTTAAAGATGCAACAAACTCAATGGATATCAAATTGGTTGTAACGATTACAAAAACTGGTCACACAGCTCGCTTGATTTCGAAATACCGTCCAGATGCGGATATCTTGGCAGTAACATTTGATGAATTGACACAACGTTCATTGATGTTGAACTGGGGTGTCATTCCAGTGGTTACTGAAAAACCATCTTCAACAGATGATATGTTTGATCTTGCAGAGCGTATCGCAGTAGAACAAGGTTTGGTTGAATCAGGTGATAACATTGTTATCGTTGCTGGTGTGCCTCTTGGTGAAGCAAGCCGTACAAATACAATGCGTATCCGTACAGTACGTTAATCTATATAAAACTAGCGGAATTTCCGCTAGTTTTTTTTATGTACCTAGATTTCCGTTAAACAATTCTTGATTACAAGAGTAACTAAGAAAATAGAAATAGGATGATTTTTCTATTGACTACAAAAAGACTAGATATGTCCATTTTTTCAGAAAAACGAAACAATTTTAATGGAGGGGGGAGTTATCATTCTTATTTTTATAGAAATAAAGATACAAAAAATTGAAAAGTTAGTATCAGTATGATATTATAGAGGTAATAAAATAGTAAAGGGATGGTGCTGCCTATGGAAATAGTAAAGAAGAGCTACACATCATGATGAGTGGTATGGATAGGATGAGTCATAGATGATATACATATTTAATGAGCGTCTCACTTCCATAGCTAGTGGTGTAGAGTATGCAGAAGTGCAATTATTACAGATTCTACAAGAGTTAAACTTAGATTTTCGTATGGTTTTTACGGGATGGACGAAACCGTTTAGTCTGATGGATTATTCGGATAAGATGAACTATCCAAGAGAACATCTCATGTCGGTCTTTCATAGTTTTACGGACTTGCCTCTTTATCCTTCTAGCCTTTTACCAGAAGAAGTCCTCCCTTATTATCCAGGATTTGAGCTTGTTAAGCGTGAAAAAGAGCGGATTCTCTATCAGAGAGATGATTTAGAGCTGGTTTTTTACTTGGTGGGAGGTAAAGTCAGCGAGGCTGTCTCAGTAAGAAATAGGCGTGTCCTTCGTGTAGATTCTTATACGAAACAGTTATCTCATTCGGAATTTTATGATGACAAAGGGCAACTGGCTTCTATCGAATTTTATAATCAAGACGGTTCGTGTGCGTTGCGAGAAACTTTGAAAGAGTGGGATTCATCCTTTGAAATGGGAGAGCAACGCTGGGAGTCTAAGCACGAATTTATGAAGGAGTTTATGGAGCGTTTGCAGCTGACCAGCTCAGATATCATCATTATGGATCGTCCGACCTTTATTGATGCAGATGTTTTGCCTTTTAGGGGAGACGCGAAGGTTATTGCAATCATCCATGCCGAGCATTTTATGCGAGATGCTTATCCGGAGCGTTTGGTGTTTAATCCGCATTATCAGTACACTTTTACGAATCATCAGTTTGTGGATGTTTTTCGAGTGATGACACAGGCTCAAAAAGAACAGTTACAAGAGCACTTTGAGAGGTTAGGTATCCATAAGAATATTGTGGCTATTCCTCCGACATTTTTGGAGGAGGCTCCGAATCATCTAAAAGAAGAACTTGATTACCGTTTATTGACAGTCAGTCGTCTGGCTATTGAGAAACGATTGGATTTACTCATTTCAGCCATAGCCAAGGCCAGTCAGGAACTGCCTCAGCTCCATTTAGATATTTATGGCGGTGGCAATCCTTCGCCTTATGAGGAGTTGATTGATTCTTTGGGGATTGAGGATAAGATTTCTTTAAAAGGATATACCGAGAATATCCTAAAATACTATTCTCAATATGATGCCTATATCAGTACGTCGCCAAGTGAATCTTTTGGTCTATCCATATTTGAAGCATTGAGTCAAGGCTTGCCTTTTATCTTTCGGAATGTTCCGTATGGAAATCAAGAAGCTTGGAACGAGAACGGTCTATTGGTTGAAGGAGAGACAGACGAGGAGGTGATAGAAAACATGGCAAATGCGATTGTGCAATTCTATAAAGAAGATCATCATGCAGAGTACCGACGAAATAGCTTATTAAAAGCAAGAGAGTACGGCAAAGAAAATGTGAAACAAAAGTGGAAAGAACTTTTGGAAACAATCTAAAACGGGGTAAAAATAATGGAAAAAAAGAATAAATATAGTATCCGTAAGTTTAAAGTGGGAGTTGGCTCGGTTCTGATTGGTTTTGCTTTGGCAGGGGGTGTTATGACACCTGTCTATGCAGCTGAGACAGGTGATGCTTCTACTACAACGACAAAAGAAATACCCAATGATCATGATACCTATGAAACTGCAGCAGTGAAAGACTATCTGATTACTGAAAATGTGGATCAGGAATATGGTCAAGGTGATACATCAGAACCAAATGCTAATCGCCGTGTGACGATTGAAGTGGGTACTAAGCCAGTTGTTGAAGATAAGGTGGTAGATGGTAAGGATGTTACCGCTACGACAAACTACATGGTGCGTTATCCTCTGTTGAATGCAGAGACACCTTCTAATGCCAATAATGATGTTGTGGAGGCAACAGAAGCTGCCAAAACAGATAATTATAAAGAATTAGTCATTCCTTATGAAGAAGTGACAGTTAAAAATTATACAGGTCCACAAGATGCTCTTATTCTACAAGGATTTGGTGAAGAAGGAAAATTAGACCTAAATAAATTCCTGGAACCTATCAGCAATGATTGGAATAAAAATACCGTGGACACAAAGCGTGCGGTAGAGTTTCGTTTCACAGATGATGCTGGAAATACCACATACTTTAGGGTTTTTCCAGGAGCAGACGGTAGCATTCGTCCGGATGATCTGATCTATCGTGATGCAAGTAGCAATACCTTTACGGACACTATTGCTTTCCCAATTAATAGTGCTATTGGCAAAGCCTATACCAGTGTTCCAGGAACAACAGACTTTTGGGCGCATAGGAAACGTTTGGATAATGACTTGACAGTTGGTCTGTATAAGTATTTTACTAAAGTTTTGAATCCTTTAGAAAATCCAGACTTCCCAGAAGATCGTTCAATGGATAACCAATTGTACTTCTACAATGGTGAAAAAGGCAAGGATATGAAATTAGATGTTTCATATCGTTACTACTATTCCGCAGAGAAACCAAATTTCTCAAATGGGGCTCCAAATACAGGTGTTTGGGGAGGAGCAAACTACGATCCAAGTAAACCAAATATTTGGGAGACAATTGGTAGTATCACGCTTAAACCACATATCAAGTATCTAACGACAAATGGTCAGTATAGTTCTGAACCGACCCCTTATATCCCTATATCTTCTAAATACTGGTATCGTAATCTTTACTCCATCGATATTTCTTCTAAGACCAGAACTGAGGGTGAGTATACCATTAATACTACCTATAAGTATGATCCAGAGACGGGTGAAGTTTCTGTCTTAAACGAAGAAAAGATTAAGACATCAGAGTTACCAACGAATCCTAACACTACCATCTTTAATGCAGAGATGATTGGTCTGAGTCTTCCGAAGTTCAATCAGGCAGAAGGGGCAACTGAACCAGAAAAAGGTGGCATTTCGATTTCTGAAAATCCCTTGCTAAAACTTGTTTCAGATGCGAACTTCAATGTGAACAAGGCCTATCTTGTTGAGTTGTATAAGAAGATTTATGGAGCAAGTTCAGAGACAGATAAAGATCGGATTGCAGCAGCTCTTCTTACATACAGAGATCTAAATCTTGTTCGCCGTCCAGGTGATATGGATGATCCGACACATCTATATGGAAACAATAATCTTCCTTATCGTACGGACGTTCGCAATCAGATTCAAAGGGAGCTTGCTTCTTATCTAGAGAATGCACAGGCAGCTCGTTCAGCTGTCTTGGTACCTAATGTTAGAGTACGCCACTGGATTCGAAATAAATCTGATGATGGATCTACCTTGATTCGTGAAGAGGAAAAAGGACCAATTACTCGCCTGGATGAATACTATACAAAAGGTGCATCAGAGCTTCTTGAGCAAGGATATCGTTATATTCGTGCTGAGCATACAGATCAGCAGTATATCTACAAATTGAAACAAGAAAATCTCTATTTTGATGAGTGGGAAAAGATTCGTTTTAATAGAGTAAGATATGAGATTACTGCAACCGAAACGATGGGAACTGTTGCGCCACCATTCTTTGCTGCAAGTGGTTACCCAGGATCAGGCTTTACGGTTGATTATGGTTTCTTCCCATTTGTAGAAGCGGTGAGTGATGAGCGTGCAGAAGAAGTTCGTAATGATCCAAACAGCGAATACAGAGTGTACGATCGAGCTCGTCATGTGCGTACGATTGATGTCTATTATGATGAAGTACCAACAGTAACGAAGACAGAGGAAAAAGGTCAAGTTTTTGTTCACTATGTGGATGAAAATGGGAAGACCATTAAGGCTGACAAGGTTTATGATGAAGTTGTGGTCAATCATATCACGACAACAACCTATCCAAAACGAGAAAAAGAAGTTGTTACAACACCAACCAATGAACAATATGATGTAGAGCCGGATAAGGATGCTACGATTACCTTTGAAAACTTTGAGTACACGTTTAAAGAAGTGAAAGATAATGTAGCATTAAGTGATACAGTCCCAGTAGGTGAAACGCACATCACTTATATCTACAAGGTTGTTCCTCAGATAGAGGAAAAAGAAGTTGTTGGTAGTGTATCTGTCTCTTATCGTACCGTTGGTGGAACGCTGATTAAGCCTAAAGCATCAGTTATTGATGATACGGTTATCTTCAGAGAGAAAACCATCAAAACGCCGACTTCAACTTCAAAAGAAACAGAAAGAAACACTGTTTCGTACACCACTACTGCCAAAGATATGGAAGAAGTGGATGGTGTAACCTATCAATTAGTAGGTATTGCGCCAAATTCTGCCCCAGTGACTGGTACTGTTAAAGAAAATGAGCAAGAAGTTATTTATCTTTATGCACCAGTTCAAGAAGAAGTTATTAAGACAGAAACCAAAGGTAGCGTTATTGTTCGTTATGTAGATATGGATACTGATGTGGAAATCCATAATCGTGATACGGTTGTGACAGATGGTCTCGTAAGTACGGAGACGCGGACGATTAAACGCTATGCAGATAAAGATGGCTTGTTCCAAGTGCTTTCGGATGATACAGTAACCACGCCAACAGGAGCGACTTATGATAGTAGTTCTAAGAGATTGCCAACCATTGATGCAAATGGTGGAACTTACTACTTTGTTGAAGTTGATAAATCTGAAACAGGTGATCTTCAAGAAGGGCTAACGGTCATTACCTATAAATACCGTAAACCAAAAGTAGGTATGCAGGATGTGACAGGACAAGTAACCGTTCACTATGTTATTAGTGGTACAACAACTGTTCTGAAAGACCCTGTTGAAACCATGAAGAACACTGTTGTGAAGTCGACAACGACAACGACTCGTCCAGATGGCACTAGCACATCAACAGATGTGAACTATGAGGTAGCTTACAATACGGTACCACTAGCACCAGCTATCTTAACAAAAGATAATGTTGAGTATGCATTAGTTGTTGTTCCTAACAATAGCACAGGTACAGTTGTTGAAGGCAACACAGATGTAACTTATGAGTATCTTCCACGAATTGTGAATGAAAAACATGAGGAAGTGAAGGGTTCAGTTGTTGTTCATTATGTGGATGAAGCAGGAACACAACTCCAACCAAATAATAAGTTAGTGACAGACGTTGTGGTGAAAACGAAAGATACTACGATTTACCGTGACCAAGAAGAGCCAGTAGTGAAGGAGACCAACTATGATAGTCCTTACACAGCTCATCGTGAAGAAATATTGTCATACAACGGTAAGACCTATGAACTTGTTCGTGTATCAATGAGTAATACGGTTGGCGAGGTAGATGTCGTTCCATCGGATGCACACATCGGCGGTGAAACTGGATCGGTTGTTGAAGGTGTAACGGATGTGATTTATGTGTACCGTGAAAAACAACCAGAGCAACCTACACCGATTCCAGTCCCAGAATCTGAGAGCGCAAAAGCACCAGGTTCAGTTCTTGTCACATATGTAGATGAAACAGGTAAGGAAATCAAGGCTTCTGTCTATGATGAAAAGAATCAGCCAGCAGATAGTGATTATGATACAAAAGTAGATAATCGTCCAACAAAACTCCTTAGTGATTCTGGAGAAATCTATGAACTTGTTCCTGCAGGTACATATCAAGTAGGTACAGTTGACAATGACGGTCACTTAGTGGGAACGGACTCTGTTACTGGTATGATTGTAGCTGGTAAGACAATGATGGTCACTTATGTCTACAAGTTGAAGGTGGATACTCCTCCAACGACTGAAATTCCAGAGCAACCAGAATCAGGTGAGGGTGAATTGCCACCACAACCAGATGGTGAGAAACCAGGCAGCTATGTGCCATTCGTGCCAAATGACCCATCGAATCCAGATCCGAAAAATCCAAATCCAAACATGCACATTCCAGAAGTACCGTATGATGAAACTCCAGAGGATCCAAGTGATGATCCACGATTGCCAGATGTTCCAGGTTACATCCCAGTTGATCCGAACGATCCAACAAATCCACTGCCAGAAGATCCAAATGGAGGCTATGTTCCACCAACGCCAACGGATCCGAAGAATCCAACCGCGATTCCATATGTGCCAGCAGGTAGCGTTACCGTTCATTATGTGAATGAAGAAGGCGAAGTGATCAAACTTCCAACCATGGACACCGTGAAAGCCCCAGTTGGTGCTACCTACAACACCAACGAAGACGGTAAGGAAATCCCAACTGAGATTAAACTAGCTAAGGAAACTTACGTTCTAGTCGGTGTGAAAGATGGCGATAAGGAAACAGGAACGATTGTCAAAGGCAATATCGATGTGACCTATGTCTACAAGTTGAAAGTGGATACTCCTCCGACAACGGAAATTCCAGAGCAACCAGAATCAGGTGAGGGTGAATTGCCACCACAACCAGATGGTGAGAAACCAGGCAGCTATGTGCCATTCGTGCCAAATGACCCGTCAAATCCAGATCCGAAAAATCCAAATCCAAACGTGCACATTCCAGAAGTACCGTATGATGAAACTCCAGAGGATCCAAGTGATGATCCACGATTGCCAGATGTTCCGGGCTACATCCCAGTTGATCCGAACGATCCAACAAATCCACTGCCAGAAGATCCAAATGGAGGCTATGTTCCACCAACGCCAACGGATCCGAAGAATCCAACTGCCATTCCATATGTACCAGCAGGTAGCGTTACCGTTCACTATGTGAATGAAGAAGGCGAAGTGATCAAACTTCCAACCATGGACACCGTGAAAGCCCCAGTTGGTGCAAGCTACAACACCAACGAAGACGGTAAGGAAATCCCAACTGAGATTAAACTAGCTAAGGAAACTTACGTTCTAGTCGGTGTGAAAGATGGCGATAAGGAAACAGGAACGATTGTCAAAGGCAATATTGATGTTACTTATGTCTACAAGTTGAAGGTGGATACTCCTCCGACAACGGAAATTCCTGAGAAACCAGAATCAGGTGAGGGTGAATTGCCACCACAACCAGATGGTGAAAAACCAGGCAGCTACGTGCCATTCGTGCCAAATGATCCATCAAATCCAGATCCGAAAGATCCAAATCCAAACGTGCACATTCCAGAAGTGCCGTATGATGAGACTCCAACGGATCCAAGTGATGATCCACGCTTGCCAGATGTTCCAGGTTACATCCCAGTTGATCCGAGCGATCCAACGACTCCACTGCCAGAAGATCCAAACGGTGGCTACATTCCACCAACGCCAACGGATCCGAAGAATCCAACGGCTATTCCATATGTGCCAGCAGGTAGCGTTACAGTTCACTATGTGAATGAAGACGGCGAAGTCATCAAGCTTCCAACTATGGATACCGTGAAAGCCCCAGTTGGTGCAAGCTACAACACCAACGAAGACGGTAAGGAAATCCCAACTGAGATTAAACTAGCTAAGGAAACCTACGTTCTAGTCGGTGTGAAAGAGGGCGATAAGGAAACAGGAACCATTGTCAAAGGCAATATAGATGTGACCTATGTCTACAAATTGAAAGTGGATACTCCTCCGACAACGGAAATTCCTGAGAAACCAGAATCAGGTGAGGGTGAATTGCCACCACAACCAGATGGTGAGAAACCAGGTAGCTATGTGCCATTCGTACCGAAAGATCCATCAAATCCAGATCCGAAAGATCCAAATCCAAACGTGCATATTCCAGAAGTGCCGTATGATGAGACTCCGACAGATCCAAGTGATGATCCGCGCTTGCCAGATGTTCCAGGTTACATCCCAGTTGATCCGAACGATCCAACAAATCCACTGCCAGAAGATCCAAATGGAGGCTATGTTCCACCAACGCCAACGGATCCGAAGAATCCAACCGCGATTCCATATGTGCCAGCAGGTAGCGTTACCGTTCATTATGTGAATGAAGACGGCGAAGTCATCAAGCTTCCAACTATGGATACCGTGAAAGCCCCAGTGGGTGCTACCTACAACACCAACGAAGACGGTAAGGAAATCCCGACTGAGATTCAATGGGCTAAGGAAACTTACGTTCTAGTCGGTGTGAAAGAGGGCGATAAGGAAACAGGAACGATTGTCAAAGGCAATATCGATGTGACCTATGTCTACAAGTTGAAGGTGGATACTCCTCCGACAACGGAAATTCCTGAGAAACCAGAATCAGGTGAGGGTGAATTGCCACCACAACCAGATGGTGAGAAACCAGGTAGCTATGTGCCATTCGTACCGAAAGATCCATCAAATCCAGATCCGAAAGATCCAAATCCAAACGTGCATATTCCAGAAGTGCCGTATGATGAGACTCCGACAGATCCAAGTGATGATCCGCGCTTGCCAGATGTTCCAGGTTACATCCCAGTTGATCCGAACGATCCAACAAATCCACTGCCAGAAGATCCAAATGGAGGCTATGTTCCACCAACGCCAACGGATCCGAAGAATCCAACCGCGATTCCATATGTGCCAGCAGGTAGCGTTACCGTTCATTATGTGAATGAAGACGGCGAAGTCATCAAGCTTCCAACTATGGATACCGTGAAAGCCCCAGTGGGTGCTACCTACAACACCAACGAAGACGGTAAGGAAATCCCGACTGAGATTCAATGGGCTAAGGAAACTTACGTTCTAGTCGGTGTGAAAGAGGGCGATAAGGAAACAGGAACGATTGTCAAAGGCAATATCGATGTGACCTATGTCTACAAGTTGAAGGTGGATACTCCGCCAACGACACCAGAAATGCCAGAGCAACCGAATCCAAAACCGCAGCCTGAGCCGCAACCAATGCCAAATCCAAATGGCTCTGAGGAACCTCAACGTCCGCAAGAACCAATCATTCCGGATAAATCTATCCCAGGTCAGCCAAATAACTCAAGTGTTACCCCAACTCCAGTTGTGTCTAAAGGAGATGCAACTCCAGCAACACTAGAGAAGGGTGAAGCCCCAGTTTATATGGCAAAAGCTGAAAACTTGCCAAATACAGGTGATGCAGCTGATCAAAGCGGATTGGTTTACGGTGCAGCAGCACTTGGATTAACAGCGCTTCTTGCAGCTATGAAGAAAAAATCAGAGCAAGAAGACTAATAGTTGTAACATGGCTTTTGATCAGTACTGAAAGTCTATGTGTATATAGATTTCGTGAATATCTATCATCGTAGGACTTCAGTAGAAATGAAAAACCAGTATCTTCGAAAGAAGATGCTGGTTTTTTAGGTTTACGAATAAAGAGAAAATGAAGTTTGTAAACGCTAATAGAGATGGAAGAAATGTTTTATGCAATCTTGAATTTGATATGAAAAAATGATATACTTGGAAAGTAAGAATTTAGGTGTATGAGACTGAGAAATCGTATTTAGTGAAGATAGAATGATGAAAAATCCAAATGAGGGGGTGGCAGTGGTCACCCTTTATTTTTTGAAAGGTATTCACTGACTGTACGATACCGTCTCATGATGCTTACGAATGAGTAGAAAATTTGATACAATAATGATGGGAAGTAGAACTCAATCAAGATTTCGAAGAAATGGATATTGGAATTTTTGCTTTCTCACTTTTAGTATCAGGTATTAATGGTCTATGGGGCTATTATACCTTCAAGTTGACTAGCGTTCATCATTAAGAATTGTGAGAGGCTGAAAGTAGGGCTAAAAAAGAACAATTCGCTAAATTTTGACGAATGTTGATTGTTCACCCTTTTACAAGCTAGATACGGCTGTGTCAAATTATTAAATTTATACGACTGAATGAGAGCAGGGACTTTTATCCCATCATATAAGATAAAAAGATTTCAATCCCTTGATAGGAAAGGATATATACATAATGGCTACGATTCAATGGTTTCCAGGGCACATGTCCAAAGCGAGACGGCAGGTGCAGGAAAATCTAAAATTTGTTGATTTTGTGACGATTCTGGTGGATGCAAGGTTACCTTTGTCCAGCCAAAATCCTATGTTGACCAAGATTGTGGGGGACAAGCCCAAATTGCTCATTTTAAACAAGGCGGATTTGGCAGATCCTGCTGCGACCAAGGAATGGCGGGCTTATTTTGAGTCAAAAGGCATTCCGACTTTGATGGTCAATTCCAAGGAGCAGTCCACGGTCAAGAAAGTCACAGAAGCAGCGAAAAAACTAATGCGGGAGAAAATCGAGCGTCAAAGAGAGCGAGGGATTCACATTGAGACCCTGCGGACCATGATTATCGGTATTCCAAATGCTGGAAAATCAACTCTCATGAACCGCTTGGCAGGCAAGAAAATTGCCGTTGTGGGCAACAAACCAGGTGTCACCAAGGGGCAGCAATGGCTCAAATCCAACAAAGACTTGGAAATCTTGGATACCCCAGGGATTTTATGGCCAAAATTTGAAGATGAAGCAGTGGCGCTAAAACTGGCTCTGACAGGTGCGATTAAGGATAATCTCTTGCCCATGGATGAGGTGACGATTTTTGGGTTGAATTATTTCAAACATCACTACCCAGAGGCGTTGAAAGAGCGTTTCAAGCAGATAAATCTGGAAGATGAAGCGCCTGAAATCATCATGGATATGACCAGAAAGCTCGGTTTCCGTGAAGATTATGACCGTTTTTATAGCTTATTTGTCAAGGAAGTGCGAGACGGCAAGCTAGGTCTTTATACGCTGGATACAGTCGAGGAAGCAGATGGCAACGATTAAGGAAATCAAGGAGCTACTAGCGACCATTACTGATAAAAATGACCCTCGCTTAGAAGAGCTAGCTGAGGACGCACGAGCAGGAGTGCAAACCTTGCTTCAGAAAAAAATCAAGGATTTTGAAGCCCAAGAAGCAGAAGATGCACGCCTTGAGCAAATGCTGACCTATGAAAAAGCCCTGTATGAACAAGGCTTAGAGCTGATTGCAGGAATTGATGAGGTCGGGCGTGGTCCCTTGGCAGGTCCAGTGGTCGCTGCTGCGGTTATTCTACCCAAAGGCTGCAAAATTCGCTATTTAAACGACTCCAAGAAAATTCCCAAAGCCAAGCACCAAGCTATTTATAATGAAGTAATGGAGCGAGCTGTGGCAGTTGGTATTGGAATCAAGGACAGCCAAGTGATTGATGAGGTCAATATCTATGAGGCGACAAAACTCGCCATGTTAGACGCCGTAGAGTCCTTATCTGAAACACCGCAATACTTGCTGATTGATGCCATGACCTTGGATACGGCACTTCCTCAGACTTCCATTATCAAAGGCGATGCGAATAGCCTGTCTATTGCAGCAGCAAGCATTGTCGCCAAGGTCACACGGGATCAGATGATGGCAGCGTTTGATAAGGAGTATCAAGGTTATGATTTTGCAAACAATGCAGGCTATGGGACTGCCAAGCACTTGGAGGGTTTGCGAACAAAGGGGATCACACCGATTCACAGAAAGAGCTTTGAACCTATCAAATCCATGCTAGAATAGGAGAAAACGATGCTCATTGACAAAGTGCTCAATAACAATGTTATCATCTCTAAAGACCGAGATAAGGAATTTATCCTCATGGGGCGAGGTCTCGCCTTTGGCAAGAAAGCAGGTGATGAGATAGAGGACAGTTTGATTGAAAAACGCTATGTTCTCTCACACAATGACCAACGCTCCCTTCTAGCAGAGATTCCTGTGGAATTGCTGGAAATTGCCGACAAGGTCATTAGCTATGCACGAGCGACTATGACCAAGTCTCTCAATGACCATGCTTTTTTAGCCATGGCAGACCACATGCAAGGGGTAGCTTTGCGAGTCAAGGACGATATTTATCTGAAAAATTTTCTCATGTGGGATATCAAGCGCTTTTTTGGAGAAGAGTTCAAGGTCGGAAGCTTTGCCAATGAACTGCTCAGTAAGTACCTAGGCAAAGACTTGCCTGTCGATGAGGCAGGCTTTATGGCGCTGACTTTAGTCAATGCCGAGCTGGACCAAGGAGCATCAGCAGCTAGAGATTTAACCATGCTGATGGAAGAGATTTTGACTATTGTCAAATACAGCCTTGAGATTCCCTTGGATGAAAATGATATCTATGTCGCTCGGTTTATGACCCATTTGAAATTCTTCTGCGAGAGGATTTTGACCCATCAAGAAGTGAGAAGTTTAGAGGACAGTCAGATGTTTGAGATGATGAAGCAGACCTATCCGCAAGCTTATCAGACCACTCAGAAAATTGTGGCTTACTTAGACCAGCGACGAAACTACCAGACCTCAGAAGATGAGCAGCTCTACCTCACCATTCATCTCTCGAGGATAAGGAGAAAAGACGATGAAAACAGAACGTGAAAAGATGCTAGCAGGTGAGCTCTATGACGCAGGAGACACAGAGCTACGAGCCTTACGAGCAAAAGCTCGCGCCTATCGTATGGAGTTTAACCAGGAGCTAGACGGTAAAAAACGCAGCCAACTTCTCAAAGAATGGTTTGGCACAACAGGAGAAAACATCTACATGGAACCTGATTTTGCCTGTGATTACGGCTGTCATATCCATGTCGGTGAGAATTTCTATGCGAATTTTAACTGCACCTTTTTAGATGTATGTCCGATTCGTATCGGAGATCATGCCATGCTAGGCCCCAATGTTCAGCTTCTAACACCGCTTCATCCTCTGGATGCCAAAGAGCGAATTTCAGGGATGGAGTACGGCAAGCCCATTACCATTGGGGATCATTTTTGGGCTGGTGGCGGTGTCACGATTTTGCCTGGTGTGACCCTTGGAGATAATGTCGTCGTGGGTGCAGGAGCAGTAGTCACCAAGTCCTTTGGGGATAATGTTGTCTTAGCTGGTAATCCCGCACGAGTTGTTAAATATTTAAAATAACAAAAAAACGAATATTTTTATTGTTTAAACTATAAAAAATTCGCATAAATATCTAAAAATCTCCCAAATCAAGAATTTTATCCTATTTTTAGATTGAAATAATTGAAAAAACGAACGAAAAAGTGTACAATAACCTTTATCAATTATCATTTAGAAAAAGGAGTTTTAGATGGAGTTACTGGAGCAGAAGATCCTGACGGTTGGTCAGGTCGTGGGAGAGAACATTTTAAAGGTAGATTCCTTTTTGACCCACCAAGTCGATGTAGGCTTGATGAAAGAGATTGGAAATGTTTTTGCAAAACGTTTTGAAAATGCAGGAATTACCAAGATTGTCACTATTGAGGCGTCTGGCATTGCCCCAGCTCTCTACACAGCAGAAGCGATGGGCGTTCCCATGATTTTTGCTAAGAAGTCAAAAAATATCACGATGACAGAGGGCATTTTGACCGCAGAGGTCTATTCCTTCACCAAGCAAGTGACAAGTACAGTATCTATTGCACAGAAATTTTTGACCGAAGATGACAAGGTGCTCATCATTGATGACTTTTTGGCAAATGGTCAAGCAGCTAAGGGCTTGATTGAGATGATTGAGCAAGCAGGTGCGAAAGTAGAAGGCATTGGAATTGTCATTGAAAAGTCTTTCCAAGATGGCAGAAAGCTTCTTGAAGCTACGGGGCACACAGTGGTGTCGCTTGCGCGGATTGATCATTTTGAAAATGGCAGTCTTGTCTTTAAGGAGGCGGATGCATAATGATGAAGATGAATGAAGAAAAACACTCTCAAGCAGCTGTCTTAGGTCTCCAGCATTTGCTGGCTATGTATTCTGGCTCGATTTTAGTGCCTATTATGATTGCCAGTTCCTTGGGGTACACATCTGCACAATTAACCTATCTCATCTCCACTGATATTTTTATGTGTGGGTTAGCAACATTCTTGCAATTACAATTAAATAAATACTTTGGCGTGGGCTTGCCAGTTGTACTAGGTGTGGCCTTTCAATCCGTAGCACCTCTCATTGTGATTGGACAAAATCATGGGAGTGGCGCCATGTTTGGAGCCTTGATGGTGTCTGGGGTATTTGTATTCTTGATTTCTGGCGTTTTTTCAAAGATTGCCAATCTCTTTCCAGCGATTGTTACAGGCTCTGTCATCACAACGATTGGATTGACCCTGATTCCAGTTGCGATTGGAAATATGGGAAATAATGTAGAAAGTCCTACGGTTGAAAGCCTGATGTTGGCTAGTCTGACCGTCTGTATCATCCTTCTCATCAATATCTTTACCAAAGGATTTATCAAGTCGATTTCTATCTTGATTGGCTTGATTGGAGGAACGCTTGTAGCAGCTTTCATGGGCTTGGTAGATATGAGTCCTGTTGCTGCAGCACCTTTGGTGCACGTTCCTACACCCTTTTACTTTGGCATGCCGACTTTTGAATGGTCCTCAATCGTGATGATGTGTATCATCGCTATTGTATCCTTGGTGGAGTCAACAGGGGTTTACTTAGCTCTATCTGACATCACCAAGGATGAGTTGGATGCAAATCGCCTGCGCAATGGTTATCGGGCAGAAGGTTTGGCAGTCTTACTAGGAGGGATTTTCAACACCTTCCCTTATACAGGATTTTCACAAAATGTAGGCTTGGTAAAATTATCAGGCATCAAAACACGTTTGCCGATTTACTACGCAGCTGCTTTTCTGATTTTACTAGGACTCTTGCCCAAATTCGGAGCTTTGGCTCAAATCATTCCTGCGCCCGTCTTAGGAGGCGCCATGCTGGTCATGTTTGGAATGGTCGCAGTTCAAGGGATGCAAATTTTAGCCCGAGTTGATTTTGAACATAACGAGCACAATTTCTTAATCGCAGCGGTTTCTATCTCTACCGGTGTAGGGCTAAATGGAAGCAATCTTTTTATCAACCTACCAACGGCTTTCCAAATGTTTTTCTCAAATGGAATTGTCATGGCAAGTCTTGTTGCGATTGTGATGAATCTCTTGTTGAACCGCAAGAGATGAGAGATTGAAACTCGCAAACCAAATCATCAGTATGAGATCCCTAAACAAGCAAGTGGGGTGGAACTTTATCAGAGTGATGAAACTCTAAAAGTTCCACTCCTTTGTCTGTGAATGGAACTATATAGTTGTTTCGTTTTGATTTAGTATGAGGTAAGATGAGTTAACGACGGAATAAATGAAAATTAAATAACTATCATATAAACAATCATTTAGGAGGATTCATGTATCAAACACATACAACTAAAGAAAAGTTACGGCTTTTCTTTCAGATTTTTCTACCGCTTTTAATCTATCAATTTGCCAATTATTCGGCGGCTTTTGTCGATACAACCATGACAGGGCGGTACGATACGCTTCATCTCGCAGGTGTGTCCATGGCGACTAGCCTTTGGTCTCCATTTTTTACCTTGCTAACAGGCATTGTCTCTGCCTTGGTGCCGATTATCGGTCAGCACTTAGGCGAGGGCAAGAAAGATCGTATTCGCAATGATGTCTATCAGTTTATCTATCTGGCATTGGGGCTTTCTGTCTGTTTATTTTTACTGGTCTTTTTGGGAGCGCCATATGTCCTATCACGGCTCAGCTTAGAGCCTTTGGTGGCAAAGGTGGCTACTTCCTATCTTTTTTACCTCGCTTTGGGCATCATTCCGCTTTTACTCTTTAGCGTGATTCGCTCAGTCCTAGATGCGCTTGGCTTAACGAGGCTCTCCATGTACCTCATGCTCTTGCTACTCCCTTTAAATGCCAGCTTTAACTATGTTTTGATTTATGGCGTTTTAGGGCTTCCTGAGATGGGAGGGAGAGGAGCAGGGCTTGGGACGTCGCTTGCCTACTGGGTCTTGCTCATCTTAGCCTGCCTTGTCTTGTCCTTTCATCCCAAGGTACGAGACTATCAGTTTTGGAAATGGCAGCCATTAGACTTTGCAGTTTTAAAAGAGGGTTTAAAGCTAGGATTACCGATCGGTGGGACAGTATTTGCAGAAGTCGCGATTTTCTCAGCCGTGGGGCTGTTTATGTCCAAGTTTAACTCAGTCATCATTGCCAGCCACCAGTCAGCGATGAACTTTGCTACGCTCATGTATGCCTTTCCGATGAGTATCTCAACTTCAATGGCGATTTTAGTGTCCTATGAAGTAGGAGCCAAGCGCTTTGAGGATGTGCGCTCTTATTGCAGGATTGGGCGTGTGACGGCTGCCAGCTTTGCCTTGTTTACGCTGGGATTTTTATATCTATTTCGCTATCAAGTGGCAGATCTGTATGGACATGATGAGACCTTTATCCAGATGACGACGGTCTTTCTGACTTACAGCCTCTTTTTCCAGCTGGCAGATACCTTTGCGGCGCCTTTGCAGGGGATTTTACGGGGCTATAAGGATACGACCGTTCCCTTTTATATGGGCTTGATTAGCTATTGGGGTGTCGCTCTTCCAGTGGGGCTCTTGCTGGATATTACCACGACCATGGGACCTTATGGCTACTGGATCGGCTTGATTATGAGCTTAGTCGTGAGTGGTATTTTGTACCAATCAAGGCTGAGCTATATCACGAAAATCTTTAAAGACTAAGGATGTTATAGGTAGAAGAAAAATAGAAACAAGAAAATCCAGCTTAGACAAAAGCTGGATTTATTTCATCCTCATCTCCCCTTGAGGGAAGTAGGTCCCTTCTGGCATATCATTGATAATGACATGAACTGCTTCTTTTGGTGCACCGGTGTGTTTGACGATGCTTGCTGTAATCTCTTTTGCGAGTGCCTTTTTTTGATCTAGGCTTCGTCCTTCAAATAAATCAATGCGTACAAATGGCATAAGTTCCTCCTATCAAGTGTGATAATATTATTTTATCACAAATCTAGTTTAAAAGCAGGTCAGAATATGGTAAAATGGAAAGAAGAAAAAAATGGGAGTAGTGATTACCTGACAAGAGAAGATTATGGCTCAGTTATATTATAAATACGGCACGATGAATTCGGGCAAAACGATCGAGATTTTAAAAGTCGCCCACAATTACGAAGAGCAGGGCAAGGGTGTGGTTATTATGACCAGTGCCCTAGACACGAGAGACGGCTACGGCCTTGTGTCCAGTCGGATTGGGATGAAGAGGAAAGCACTAGCGATTGAGGATGAGACAGATATTTTTGGCTTTATCGAATCCCTATCCCCCAAGCCTTACTGTCTCTTGATTGATGAGGCTCAGTTTTTGAAACGCCACCATGTCTATGATTTGGCAAGGGTGGTCGATGAGCTGGATGTCCCTGTCATGGCTTTTGGTTTGAAAAATGACTTTCGCAATGAACTTTTTGAAGGTTCTAAGTATCTCTTGCTTTTAGCCGATAAGATTGACGAGATTAAGACCATTTGCCAATATTGCTCGAAAAAAGCGACCATGGTCTTGCGGACCAATCATGGTCAGCCAGTCTATGATGGTAAACAGATTCAAATCGGAGGAAATGAAACTTACACTTCCGTTTGTCGCAAGCACTATTTTAACCCAGAAATAAAAGGAGAATCAAACACACATGAACATTTATGATCAGCTTCAAACGGTGGAAGACCGCTATGAAGAATTAGGAGAATTACTCAGTGACCCTGCTGTGGTGAGTGATACCAAGCGTTTTATGGAGTTATCCAAGGAAGAAGCAGCCACTCGTGAGACGGTTGAAACCTACCGTGAATACAAAAAAGTACTGCAAAACATCACGGATGCTGAAGAGATGATTAAGGATGCGTCTGGTGATGCGGACTTGGAAGAGATGGCAAAAGAAGAGTTGAAAACGGCAAAGGCTGACAAAGAAAGCTACGAGGAGCGCTTGAAAATCTTGCTCTTGCCCAAAGACCCTAATGATGACAAGAACATCATCTTGGAAATCCGTGGGGCAGCTGGGGGTGATGAAGCAGCCCTCTTTGCAGGTGATTTATTAACCATGTATCAGAAATTTGCAGAGAGTCAAGGCTGGCGCTTTGAGGTCATGGAGGCTTCCTACAATGGTGTCGGAGGGATCAAAGAAGTGGTTGCCATGGTGTCTGGTCAATCCGTTTATTCGAAATTGAAATACGAATCAGGTGCTCACCGTGTGCAACGTGTGCCTGTGACTGAAAGCCAAGGGCGTGTGCATACCTCAACGGCGACAGTACTGATCATGCCAGAGATTGAAGAAGTCGAGTACGACATTGATCCAAAAGACTTGCGGGTGGACATCTACCATGCCTCTGGTGCAGGTGGTCAGAACGTCAATAAAGTTGCAACAGCCGTGCGGATTGTCCATCTTCCGACTAATATCAAGGTCGAGATGCAGGAAGAGCGGACGCAGCAGAAGAACCGTGAGAAAGCGATGAAGATTATTCGGGCGCGTGTGGCGGACCATTTTGCGCAGATTGCCCAAGATGAGCAGGATGCAGAGCGTAAGTCAACTATTGGTACGGGAGACCGTTCAGAGCGGATTCGGACCTATAACTTCCCGCAAAACCGTGTGACAGACCATCGCATCGGTTTGACACTTCAAAAGCTTGATACGATTTTATCTGGGAAATTAGACGAAGTGGTCGATGCCTTGGTGCTGTATGACCAAACACAAAAACTGGAAGAGTTGAATAAATAATGAAACTGGCTCAACTGTTAGAGGAACTGGAAGAGAAATTACTAGAAGTAGGAGAAGAGCCAGAAAGTTTGTCCTTTACTTATCGAACTTTGGAAGGCTTGACTTTTACAGACTTTGTCTTGCGATTACGTTTAGACGTCAACTCGCAGGAAGAAGAGAAGATTCGCGCGATTTTTGAGCAATTACAAACGCACAGACCTGCCCAGTATATCATTGGAAAAGCAGATTTTCACGGTCTATCCTTACAAGTCGATGAGCGCGTGCTGATTCCTCGTCCTGAGACTGAAGAGTTGGTTGACTTGATTCTAGCTGAAAATACGGAAGAAGATCTTAAGGTGCTGGATATTGGCACAGGGAGTGGCGCGATTGCGATTGCGATGGCTCATGGGAAACCAAGCTGGGAGGTCGTTGCCTCAGACATTTCCCTTGATGCGCTAGATTTGGCAAAAAGCAATGCTAAAGCGCATGAGCTGTCGATTTCTTTTCTTCACTCAGACTGTTTGGATGCGATTACAGGTAAGTATGATATTATCGTGTCCAATCCGCCTTATATCTCTCGAGACGACGAGGCAGAAGTGGGAAAAAATGTTTTAGCCTCAGAACCGCACCTAGCCTTGTTTGCTGACCATGATGGTTATGCCATTTACCAGCGCTTAGCCCAAGATACGAAAGAATACTTGACAGAACGAGGAAAAATTTACTTAGAAATTGGCTATAAGCAAGGGGAGCAAGTGAGACAGCTTTTTCAAGCAGTCTTCCCAGACAAGCGTGTTCGAGTCCTCAAAGACCAATTTGGACAAGATAGAATGGTGGTGGTAGATGATGGACAAGATCGCTAAGACCTTGGAAACAGGTGGAGCCGTGGTATTGCCGACGGAGACAGTTTATGGTTTGTTTGGACGAGCGTTAGACGAAGAAGCTGTCAAGCGTGTTTATCAGCTTAAGCAGCGGCCATTGGATAAAGCTATGAATTTGAATGTGGCGAGTTTAGCGGACATTCTAGCCTTTTCTCAGAATCAGCCAGCTTATCTCGATAAACTCTTCCAAGCTTTTTTACCGGGTCCCTTGACCATTATTTTACAAGCAAATGAACAAGTGCCGCACTGGGTGAATTCGGGCATGACAACTGTCGGTTTTCGAGTTCCAAGTCACCCAGTAACACTGGACTTCATAAAAACATTTGGGCCTTTGATTGGACCGTCTGCCAATATTTCTGGCAAGACCAGCGGTGTCTTGTTTGACCAGATTATGGCAGATTTTCATAGCGAGGTGATTGGAGTAAAAGATGATGCATTTCTGACTGGGCAAGATTCCACCATTTTGGACTTGTCAGGGGAAAAAGCCCAGATTTTACGCCAAGGCGCTATTACCAAGGAAGCATTGTTAAAAGCTGTACCTGAAATTCGTTTTTAGGAGAAACGATTTTCTTGCGATTTTGAAGGGCAGTCAATCCTTGATTGAGGATGTGTGAGGTGTGACATGATTGAACGAGAGCCAGAAGTGCCTATCCTGAAGCCAAAGGACATTTCCTTTTTGACTGAAACGGTTTTTGGTATTAAAGCAGAAGTAGAAGTGTGTGACTTAGCCTTCATTTTTTCGAGTACTCATCCAGGGCATTGGGGAAAAGCCGTAGAAGCCTATCGGAATGGTTTGGTTCAGCAATTTTTAGTGACAGGTTGACGGAGTAAGACGGCGCAAGCTCATCCTGATTGGCAGGGAGGAGATAGAAGTGAAGCAGAAGTCATTATTGAAAGTTTATTAGCTAGTGGAGTTCCAAAAGACGCCATCATACAAGAAGACAAATCAAGCAATTCCTTAGAAAATGTTCTATTTGCCAAGGAAATATTTGACTTTTCTAAGGTTCAAAAGATAATGGTTATTTGTAAAAGTCATGTGGCTGGCAGACAGCTTCGAACACTTGCCCAGCATATTCCAGATTCTATTGACCTCATTCCCTATACTTTTGATACAGCCTATAAAGGACAAGTCATTCGACGTTCGGACTGGATGAATTCTGATATCGGTCGACGACGGGTCTGGGGTGAATACCTGCGGATTTTGCACTATGGTCAGCTCGGCCATTTAAAAAGATTAGATCAAACATTATAAGGAGACACAAGATGATTTTTGATAAAGAAGATTACAAAGCTTACGATAAAGAACTATGGGATGCTATTTCCGCAGAAGAGAAACGCCAACAGCACAATATTGAGTTGATTGCCTCAGAAAACGTCGTGTCAAAAGCGGTTATGGCAGCACAAGGGTCTATCTTGACCAATAAATACGCAGAAGGCTACCCAGCTCGCCGTTACTACGGTGGTACGGAGTGCGTGGACGTCGTGGAAAGCCTTGCGATTGAGCGTGCAAAAGAAATCTTTGGTGCAAAATTTGCCAATGTCCAACCCCACTCTGGTAGCCAAGCTAACTGCGCAGCCTATATGGCCTTGATTGAGCCAGGCGATACCGTTATGGGAATGGACTTAGCAGCTGGTGGACACTTGACCCACGGGGCTGCTGTCAGCTTTTCTGGTCAGACCTACAATTTTGTCGCGTATAATGTTGATCAGGAATCAGGCTTGCTCGACTACGATGCCATTTTAGAACAAGCCAAAGAAGTGCAACCAAAACTCATCGTTGCAGGGGCTTCTGCCTATTCTCGCATTATTGATTTTGCTAAATTCCGTGAGATTGCAGATAGCGTTGGCGCAAAACTTATGGTCGATATGGCGCATATCGCTGGGCTTGTCGCAGCAGGTTTGCATCCAAATCCAGTACCGCATGCTCATATCACGACCACAACGACCCACAAGACCCTTCGTGGACCTCGTGGTGGCTTGATTTTGACCAATGATGAAGACTTGGCGAAGAAAATCAATTCTGCTATCTTCCCTGGTATCCAAGGTGGACCGCTTGAGCATGTCATTGCAGCAAAAGCAGTTGCTTTTAAAGAAGTTTTAGACCCTGCCTTTAAAGACTACGCTCAAAAAGTTATCGACAACAGCAAGGCGATGGCAGATGTCTTTCTAGCGCATGATAAATTCCGTGTCATTACAGGTGGAACAGACAATCACCTCTTCCTTGTCGATGTGACTCAGGTTGTTGAAAATGGGAAAGTAGCGCAAAATCTCTTGGATGAAGTCCATATCACCTTGAACAAAAACTCTATTCCATTTGAAACTTTGTCACCATTTAAGACAAGCGGTATCCGCATTGGTTCTGCAGCCATTACTGCCCGTGGATTTGGTGTGGAAGAAGCCCGTAAAGTGGCAGAATTAACGGTGAAAGCCTTAGAAAATGCGGACAATGAAGCAATTCTTGAGGAAGTACGTAAGGAAGTGCGTGCTCTTACAGATGCATTCCCGCTCTATGAGGCATAATCCCTATGGATTTGTATATTAAAAAGGCGATTATTCATCAATTTTCTCCAGAAGATACAGAATTAAACTTGGCAGATAAATATCTGAATATTACGCCCAAAATCGAAGAATACCTCCGCAAGAAGATTGAGCGGGTTTATTCTGACGAAGCTAAAACAGGTGTTTTCGAGGCTGAAAACATCTTTTTAGCCGATATTTCAGAAGATTTGCTGGAAACATCTGTGACCATTGCCAAGCGCTGGCAGGAAGAGTTTACTATTAGCGAAAATCAGAAAACCAATGATTTGATTTTTGTGCAGTTTGATAAGGAAGGCATTCAGCATTTTGCTTTCTTACGGATTTCTTTACGAGAAACCTTGACCCATCTAGGGGGTGAGGCTGATAATCCAATTAAGCTGACGCAGAACAATCTTCCAGGTTTTGGCTCTAGCCCTGATGAAGGTTTGGTGGTCAATTTAACCAGTCGAAAATACCACTTGATTGAAAAGCGAATCAAGTATAATGGGGCTTTTTTGAACTATTTCTCAGAAAATCTGCTGCAGGTCAATCCTAAAATATCTCCGCAAAAGTCAATCAAGGAAATTGAAAAAACAGCTCAGAAGATTGCTGAGAGTTTTCAAGCCGATGACTTTCAATTTCAATCTAAGGTCAAGTCTAGTATTTTTAAAAACTTGGAAGAAAATGATAGCTTATCGCCAGAGCAGTTGGCAAATGACCTTTTTGATGATAATTTGACTGCTCGCTTGCAGTTTGTGGACCGTGTCAAGGAGAGCATTCCAGAGCCGATTAGCTTTGAGGAGATTGATAGTAGTCGTCAGAAGAAAAAATTTGAAAATCAGAAACTGTCTTTGTCAAATGGGATTGAGCTGATTGTGCCAACCAATATTTACGAAGATGCAGAGTCTGTGGAATTTATCCAAAATGACAATGGAACCTACTCCATTTTGATCAAAAATATAGAAGATATCACAAGTAAGTAATGTTTAAATTGATAAGAAAAGTCGTGATGCTTCTCCTCGTCCTTTTTGTGGGCTATAAACTTTTAGAAACCCATAAAAATGTCAAACAGGTCATGACCTATCAGACCATGGTCCGAGAAGTGCTAGACGAACAAGATACAGCTGCAAATGAGGAGCTGGTACTGGCTATGATTTATACTGAAACCAAGGGGAAATCCCTTGATGTCATGCAGTCCAGCGAGAGTGCGACTGGAGAGAAAAATACCATTCGTGACAATAAAGAGAGTATTCAGCAAGGGGTGCAAACCTTGACGGATAATCTGATGGTAGCAGAAGAAAAGCAGGTGGATGTATGGACAGCTGTGCAAGCCTATAATTTTGGCTCTGCTTATATTGATTATATCGCTGAGCATGGGGGTGAGAACACCCTTGATTTGGCAAAAGAATATTCCAGAGAAGTTGTTGCACCAAGCCTTGGCAATGTCACTGGAAAAACCTATTTTTACGCCCATCCGATTGCTTTATTTCACGGTTCAGAACTGTATATCAACGGAGGGAATTATTACTATTCCCGTCAAGTCCGTTTTAATCTTTATTTGATTCGATTGCTGGGCTGGTTTTAGAGAAAAGGTAGGAAAGTAAGCATTATTTTCTTACCTTTTTCAGAATAAAGCCTCTTATAAACATAGAAAAGGAGAACATCATGCGATTTATTATGATTACCGGTGCGACAAGCGGGATTGGGAAAGCCATTGCTTACGCATTTGCCAAAAACGGAGATAACTTAGTTCTTACCGGACGAAGAGTGGAAAAACTGCAAGAAATTCAGGCAGATTTAGTCGAAAAGTATGGCATTGAGGTTTTCTATTACCCAATGGATGTGACGCAAGTAGAGCAAGTGACAGCCATTTGCGAGCGCATTTTAAAGGAAGTGCCACAGGTTGATGTGTTGGTCAATAATGCAGGCCTAGCACTAGGGCTTGAAAAGTTCCAAGATTATGACGTGGCGGATATGGTCACTATGCTGGATACCAATGTCAAGGGATTGCTTTATGTGACTCGTCAGATCTTGCCAAGTATGGTGGCTAATGATCACGGGCATGTTATCAATATTGGCTCTACTGCGGGGATTTATGCCTATGCAGGTGCGGCAGTTTATGCGGCGACCAAGTCAGCAGTCAAGGTCTTGAGTGATGGTATTCGCATTGATACCATTGATAAGAATATCAAGGTCACAACTATTCAGCCAGGAATTGTGGAGACGGATTTTAGTCAAGTTCGTTTTCACGGCGATAAAGATCGAGCAGCGAGCGTTTACCAAGGGATTGATGCCTTACAGGCAGAAGATATTGCTGAGAGTGTCTTATTTGTTGCCAATCAACCTCGCCATGTGCAGATTTCAGATATGACCATCATGGCGACGAAACAAGCCACAGGCTTTATGATTCATCGAGATGTCTAACTTCTCAGCTGATGAGACTTAAGTAGTTAGCAGAGTCACAGGTAGTGTGTGGCTTTGCTTTTTAGTTAATGGCACAGTCATTGACTTTTTATTACGTCGTGAACTCGTCTTGTCTGAGACTCGTTGCATTGTATTCAATCAAAAAGAAATAACTATCATAATGAAGCGCTGAGTGCTGTTGATTGTAAGCAACTCTAAAGCGTGCTATACTAGGAAGAGAAAGTGAGGTCTGTATGAGAGCTAGATATATCAGTATAGGAGTAGGAGCGGTGATACTGGCAAGTTTGGGCTGGTTCTTTTTCACTTCTAAAGAAGAGCTGCTAGATACCAAGACCTACATCCAATCAGAAACCCCTACTCTCTTTTTTCATGGCTATGGAAGTAGTGCCAATGCAGAAAAGCACATGACTCAATCGGCTCAAAAAGCGGGTGTTACAAAGACCATTATCCGAGCAACCGTGACGCCAGAAAGTGAAGTGCTACTGGATGGGGAGCTTCCAAAAGGCGCTATCAATCCTATCGTTGAAGTGAGCTACCAAGACAATCGGAATACTGATTACCAGCAAGATGCTCGCTATGCCAAGGCAGTGGTGAGTAAGTTGCAGCAAACGTATGGTTTTAAAGACATGAACATGGTCGGCCATTCCATGGGCAATATGTCGATTTTGTTTTATATGCTTGAGTATGGAAGTGATGAGCATTTGCCAAAGCTTCAAAAGCAGGTCAATATTGCCAACCATGTCAATGGCTTAGAAGGCAGAGACTTACCAGCTAATCCGACAGCTGACACAGAGACAGGACAGCCACAGGAAATGAGTGAGAGCTATCAGAAGTTGTTAGGACTAAAGGAAATTTTCCCTCAGAATCAGATTGAGATTCTCAATATCTATGGAGATTTGGGAGATGAGAGTGATGGCTCTGTTTTAAATAGCTCTTCTCGTAGTCTGAAATACCTAGTAGCGGAGCATGCTAAGTATTATGAGGAACAAAAAATCACAGGCAAATTAGCCCAGCATAGTCAACTTCATGAAAATCCAGAAGTGGATGCGCTCTTGATTGACTTTTTATGGCGAAAATAAGTGATAAGTTTTCTTTAAGTTTGGTATATTATAGTGGATTGACTGTAAAATGGGTGAAAAAGCTTGTTTGCAGTCAAGTTATTTTTGAAATGAAATGTGAATGAGGAAAAAAGATGAGATTAAAGAAAACAGTAGCCTTAGCAGGATTGCTTGGCTTGACTATGGTAAATCTGCCACTTGTATCCGCAGATACTAGTGTTCAAAAGGTTATTGATGAGGCCTATGTGCAGCCTGAGTATGTGCTGGGCTACTCTCTGGACGAAACGCAGCAAGGTCAAACCTTGGACTTACTGGGGTATAATAGTGAAAAGGACACCAAGGCACTAAAAACCATGACACCAGATATTTATGCTGGGATTATGAATGTGGCAAATGATCCGAGTTTACAGCTCTATTCATCGGTGAAAATCCAAAAATTAGGCAATAATAAGCCTTTGGAAGTCAAGATTGTAACCCCACAAAATATCACCAAGGTTACAGAAGATATGTACCGCAATGCGGCAGTAACCTTGGGTGTAGAGCATGCATCAATTACCGTAGCGGCACCTATTGCCGTGACAGGCGAAAGCGCGCTTGCAGGGATTTATTACTCTTTGGAGGATAATGGCGCGCAAGTGCCACAAGAAAATAAAGAATTGGCACAGGAAGAATTGTCCACCTTATCAAGCATCAATGCGGAAAATACAGGAAAAGAAGGCTATGATGAGGATAAGCTAAATGTCGCTCTAGCGGACATTAAATCCTCTGTCGCTAAGGCTAAGCAAGAAAATAGCAATTTGACTGAAGCTGATGTTCGCAAAATTGTCGAAGATACCTTGAAAAACTATGACCTTAGCAAGATTGTCACAGCCGATCAAATCAATCTTATTGTTAATTTTGCGGTCAATCTTTCAAACAGTGGAGTGATTACCAATAGTGATTTTATCAAGACGCTTGATAGCTTAAAAGACAGCATTGTCTCAAAAGCAGGTGATACCTTTAAAAATATTAATTTGAACTTTGATGCCAATCAAGCTTTAGAAGAGGGTGGCAATTTCCTAAGCAATATCTGGAATGCCATTGTTGATTTCTTTAAAGGATTGATTAGTGGCTAAGTAAAAGACTGAAAATCGAACGGAAGATTTTCAGTCTTTTTCTATCTTGAATTTAGAGAGTTCTAATGTTGCGATTGAGAGTCTCTCAGACGAATTTGACTTTCGTGTTTTAGATTTGAGTCACAAGTCCATCGGACTACTTCGCTTTCTCGTTTTTAGGCTCGGGTTGAAAAAGTCTCCCAGACTTCCTCGCTTTCTCGTTTTTGGGCTCGGGTTGAAAAAGTCCACAAGCTTTACTTTGTTTATGATTGAGTTTGTTACAATTCACCAGATAGCATAGTTTTACAGCTTGACGCAGTGGTTGAGTGGGCTCACATGCGCTGCTTTGATCAGCTTTGTCAGCCCTACTCAACTTTGCGGAGGTGGGCCGACAAAATCGAACTCCGTGGAGTTACCGATTTTTGGCCCACTCTCAATTCCCTACACTGTTGAATTTTTTCATGCCGTGTTTGAAGAGGGTGTAGTTAAGCGCAAAGATGATGAGGACGACGAGGGGGAGGAAGAGGCCGATTGTGCTAATCTTGAGGAAGTGTAGGGCTGGGAAGTAGGAGGTAAAGGCGTAGGGGAAGACAAAGGTCAGCAGGATTTGCATGGTGATGGGGTAAATCTTAATAGGGTATTGGGCCATTTGGTTGAGGGAGAAAATTCCCACGGTAATGGGGAAGGACTCGATAATCCAAAAGGCAAGTGCAGTCGGGCCTAGCTGGATAGCGGCATAGAGGAGACCGATACAGATACAGCTGAGGACAAATAAGGCGAGCTCACCAAGATTCCAATGGAGGTCTAGTAGCTGATAGGCCTTACTCGTTGCGATGATTCCGATGATGGTGGTGCCAACTCCCTGCAACTGAACCCGCTCAGCAATCAGTTGAAAGAGAGGATTGACAGGCATAATCATCAGGCGCTCAAACTCTCCGTCGCGGATATAGCGACTACCAAACATCCAAAGATTATCAAAGAAAATCAGATGCACCGACCGCCCAATGGTTGAAATTCCGTAGATAAAGAGCATTTGTCCGTATGAAAAACCTGCAATTTCCTTGATATTTCCAAAGAGGACATTGAGGAAAATGAGATAGACCATTTGTTCCATGAGAGAGGACAAAAGCCCGATAAAGAAGTCCATGCGGTAGGACATGGCGGCAATCAGAAAGGACTTGATATTGTAATAATAAAGTCTTGTATATCGTTTCATCCTATCTTACCCTCCAAAAATGACCAAGCGTTTCCGAGCTCTTTGCCAGAGGACATACATGAGCACAGCTAGAAAGGGCACCCAGATGAGTTGTACCCAAAAGAGACTGGTGTCTACTTCTTTTCCCAAAAGGATGTTGATGGGAAAATTGACCGCAAAGCTGTAGGGCAGAAAGCTGAGAACTTTCGCAATCGGTGCAGGATAGAAACTCAAGGGCAAGAGGACACCTGCTGACAGGTTGAAAAGTCCCTCCCGTAAGATAAAGAGTCCCCAGGTGTTGACCGTGTAAAAAGAGAGCAGTCCGAATCCCAAATCCATGAGCTGCACCATAAAGATACCGAGGATACTGGTTACTAGAAAGAGTCCCCATGTTTTTACATCAGGCAGGTAAAAATCAGAATTGACCAAGGGAACGACGATGAGGACCAGCAGGAATTTGACACTTTCAATGATTTTCAGTCCAAGGTCGCTGAAAAAGATTGCCGTAATGGGAGAATAGGGCTGGAGTAATTCCCCTGTAATCGTTCCTTTGACAATGGAGCTGCCTAGACTTTGTCCGATTCCAAAGCCATTTAAGCCATTCAAGAGATTGGCAAAGATGATATAGGTGGTAAAGGTGGCAAGAGTATAGCCCTTGACCTCGGATTGGGAAGCAAAAATCGTTTTCCAGACAAAGAGGGAAACGAGAATTTTCACCAGCATAGAGATGAGCGACGCCACAAAAAAGGACTTGTACTGCAGCTGCACAATGAGCATCTGCCGCGTCACGTGAAGATACTTAGTCATACAGTCCCTCCTCGTAAATGCGCTTGACAATCTGCTCAATCGTAATCTCTTTCATGGTCACATCGTTAATAGCATACTGTTCAAAGGCAAGCTGGATGATTTGGGCATTGCTGAGGTGTGCCGTCTGGTAATGAATCTCAAACTGATGTGAATCCAGCTGCACCCACTCCAAATGTGGTGCTGTGAGTGGCGCTTCGATAGCCGTATGTGTGGTAAAGGCGATAGTTTTGACCTTGGAGAAATTCTCTTTTAAGTGCGTCAGGCTTCCGTCATAGACTTTTTGCCCCTTATCAATAATCACAATCCGCTCGCAGAGGCTTTCGATGTCCTGCATATCATGGGAAGTGATGAGAAAGGTAGTTTGAAATTCCTGATTCATAGTGCGGATAAAGTCGCGAATCAGCTCCTTGACGCTGGCATCGAGCCCAATGGTCGGCTCATCCAAAAAGACCACAGCAGGTTGGTGGAGGAAAATAGCCGCAAATTCACACTTGACCCGCTGGCCAAGGGAGAGGTTACGAACGGGTTGGTTGAGAATATCTTTTAATTCCAAAAGTTCAGTCAGCCGCTTGAGGCGTTCTTGGTAAATGGCATCTGGGACATCGTAAATCTTGGCATGGAGAAAGAAGGATTCGATGACAGGAATATCCCATTTGAGGTGCGATTTTTGGCCGAATAAGACCCCAATCTGTCGATTGACCGCTATCCGAGCTTTGGACGGCTCCAGACCGTTGATTAAAACCTGCCCCTCGTCAGGATAGAGGACACCCGTCAGCATTTTAATAGTGGTTGATTTACCGCTTCCGTTCGAGCCGATGTAGCCGATGATTTCCCCTTTCTGCACCGAGAGGGAAATGTCCTTAACAGCTGGAATATAGCGCTTTTGGGGACGGAAAAAAGACTGAATCGCCCCTAGTAAACCAGCCTTCTTATCCACAATCGCGTAAGTTTTTGATAAATGATGTGCTTCAATCATGAGAACTCCTTGAGAGAAAACGTTTTCCTAGTTTAGTGCTAGTATAGCATAGATTGAAAAAAATGTCATAAATAAACAAATTGTGAAAATTTCACATGAAAAATAATCAAGAAAAGCCTATATACTGCATGAAAATTTCTTGATTTTTTCACTTTCAAGATAAAAAACTTGTAAACGCTGTCAGCTTGTGTTATAATGGACTTGTAAAATTAGATAAAAAAGGTAGGATTATTTACATGAGTAAAATCGTTGTGGTTGGTGCAAACCATGCAGGAACAGCCTGTATCAAAACAATGTTAGCAAATTATGGCAAAGACAATGAAATCGTTGTTTTTGACCAAAACTCAAACATTTCTTTCTTGGGATGTGGAATGGCGCTATGGATTGGTGAGCAAATCTCTGGACCAGAAGGTTTGTTCTACTCTGATAAAGAGCAGTTGGAAAGCATGGGCGCAAAAGTTTACATGAACTCACCAGTTGAGTCTGTTGACTATGATAAAAAAGAAGTACATGTCTTTTTAGAAGATGGTACGAAACATGTTGAATCTTATGAAAAATTGATTTTCGCAACGGGTTCACAACCAATCTTGCCACCAATCAAAGGTGCAGAAATCAAAGAAGGTTCACGTGAATTTGAAGCAACCCTTAAAAACCTTCAATTTGTTAAATTGTACCAAAACTCAGCAGATGTTATTGAAAAATTGAAAGATGAAAACATCAAACGTGTAGCCGTTGTTGGTGCAGGATACATCGGTGTTGAACTTGCTGAAGCCTTTCAACGTAAAGGAAAAGAAGTTATCTTGATTGACGTTGTGGACACTTGCTTGGCAGGTTACTATGACCGCGATTTGACAGACATGATGAGCAAAAACCTTGAAGACCACGGTATCAAGTTGGCATTTGGACAAACTGTTCAAGCCATCGAAGGTGACGGCAAGGTAGAGCGTATCGTAACCGATAAAGAAAGCTTTGACGTTGATATGGTTATCTTGGCAGTTGGTTTCCGTCCAAATACTGGTCTTGGAGATGGCAAAATTGAACTCTTCCGCAACGGTGCCTTCCTTGTTAACAAAAAACAAGAAACTAGCATGAAAGATGTTTATGCTATCGGTGACTGTGCAACTGTTTATGACAACTCAATCGAAGACACTAACTACATCGCCCTTGCAACAAACGCTGTTCGTTCAGGTATTGTCGCAGCTCACAACGTATGTGGAACAGAACTTGAGTCAATCGGTGTACAAGGTTCAAACGGTATTGCTATCTATGACCTTAAGATGGTTTCAACTGGTTTGACGCTTGAAAAAGCAAAACGTTTTGGCTACAACGCTGTTGTGACTGAATTTACAGACAACCAAAAACCAGAATTTATCGAACATGACAACTTCCCTGTAACACTTAAAATCGTTTACGATCAAGATACTCGTATCGTTCTTGGAGCACAAATGGCTTCTAAAGAAGACATGTCAATGGGGATCCACATGTTCTCACTTGCGATTCAAGAAAAAGTTACCATCGAACGCCTAGCGCTTCTTGATATCTTCTTCTTGCCACACTTCAACAAGCCATACAACTATATCACTATGGCAGCTTTGGGTGCAAAATAATTTAGAGATCAAAGGCTGGGGCAACCTAGCCTTTTTTGATGCGAAAGATTTCAAGAATGTATCACATTTCTACTCATAATTCAGCTAGTTTTAAGGAAACATAGGTACACTAAATAGTAAGAAAATCATCATGTAAATGTCATGGAAATAGTTAGATGTCCCAAATGACTTAGAATCATGATATAATAAAAGAAGAGAAAATCCTGAGGGCAATCATCCGATGGTGATAGGAGGAGACAAGTTTGAAAAAAAATAAAAGCTAATTGATTTATTGTTTATCCTAATTTTGGGCGCACTAAAAAGAGGTGTTGAAACCTGATTTTTGAGATTAAGCGACATTGAATCCGTGCTGTTGTGCAAAACGAACAGCGTCTTGAACAGACATCGTTTTATCAGGATTTCGTATTTCGGTCAGTCCTTGTAAAACAGGATTGTAGTCTTCTTGTTTCCGTAGCACTTGGTACACAGAAACCAGTAATCTGCGACAGATAGCGATGATAGCTTTTCTGTGCCCACGACGTTTCTTTAGCTTGAGATATTTGTTTCTGAATTCAGGATGTTTATCAGACCTAACAATAGCATTAGCAATTTGAACGAGAAAAGGTTTGAGGTATTGTCCACCTTTAGAAATACGAGTAGAATATTTCTTCCCCGCACTTTCATTGTTGGCAGGGACAAGTCCAGCCCAGGAACAGAGTTTTCCAGCAGAATCAAAGACAGTCATATCGTCCCCTATTTCAGAAATGATTCTGAGTGCAGAGAGTTTCTCTTTGAAACCAGGCACAGTTTGAATTAACTTGACCTGTTCTTGATATTCTTTTCCCAATTCCCGAATCATTGCTTCTAAGTCTTCTTTACAGATAGCTAGGGCATCATAGTGGGCTTTGATGACTCTGATTTTCTCAGCTTGTTCAGGTGTTAATTCGCCTTCCGTAGCGATTTCCAAGTCTTGCACTTTATCCTTCATTCTCTTGTGAACGAGTTGTTCAATGTTTGGTTTCTCTTCAGGATTGTCAAGGATGCTTGTAATAATAGCTTGAGCACTCTTTCCGAAGACATCGGAAACGACACTTGCAATTTGAAGATTAGACCAAGTTAGGCAGTTTTGGTAACGATTTTTCTCGCTAACTTGAAGTTGTGTTAATTTCATTCGATAGCGAAATAGGTCACGTAATTGTCTGATTTTGAGCGGGGGAATAAAGCTAGAAGCAACTAAATCATGCTTGAAGAGGTCGGCTATCCATTGCGCATCTTTCTTGTCGGTTTTCTTTCCTCGAATAGCTTTGACATATTTGGGATGAGCTAAGCAGACATTGGTCTGTTCTTCTAGGATATTGAAAACAGGAATCGAGTATTTACCAGTAGATTCCATACAGACATCGAAGCAGGAATAATATTCCAACCAATCACGTAGCTGAGTGAGTCCATTGGTAAAGGTGGAGAAGCGTTTACGATGGTACTCAGTAATTCCTTGACTATTGGTGATGGCAATAACTGCTACGACAAAAGTTTTATGCACATCAATTCCACAACAATTAGGATAAACGATTTTTAACATAGGAGGAAACTCCTTTCTCAAAAGTAGAGAAGCTCCTATCCCTTGACTGCTCTTCCCTTTCACAAACGAGTCGCTTATCCAAGTATAAGTTTACGTGCTCTTAGTCACAGTTAGTTGTGCTTGATAGGAAGAACCACACCTATAATTATTCGAGGTAGTAGCTGAACTACTCACTTACTCTCCTCCCCGTGATTTGTAGTAGTGATAGGGCTTCTCACTGTTATTATAGACAAAAATAAAGAGCGTAGCACTTTTTCATTCAGTGTTGTGCCTTGAGTGAAACGAAAGGAATGAATTATAATTATGATAAAAATTCTATTGGTAGAAGATGACCTTGGTCTATCTAATTCTGTATTTGACTTTTTAGACGATTTTGCAGATGTCATGCAGGTTTTTGATGGAGAAGAGGGCTTATATGAGGCTGAAAGTGGGGTCTATGACTTAATTTTATTAGACTTGATGTTGCCTGAAAAAGATGGTTTCCAAGTGTTAAAAGAATTACGTGAAAAAGGGGTGGCGACACCTGTTCTCATCATGACGGCAAAGGAAAGTCTAAATGACAAGGGACATGGATTTGAGTTAGGAGCAGATGATTATCTGACCAAACCTTTCTATCTTGAAGAGTTGAAAATGCGTATCCAAGCTCTCTTGAAACGCTCTGGAAAATTTAACGAAAATACCCTCTCTTATGGGGATGTCTCCATTAACCTTGCGACCAACACAACAACTGTCAAAGGAGTTGCGGTTGAACTGCTCGGAAAGGAATTTGATTTGCTCGTTTATTTCTTGCAAAATCAAAATGTTATTTTACCGAAAACGCAGATTTTTGACCGTTTATGGGGCTTTGATAGTGATACAACCATCTCTGTTGTTGAGGTGTATGTATCGAAAATTCGGAAGAAATTGAAAGGGACGGCTTTTGCGGACAATCTACATACACTTCGCAGTGTCGGATACATTTTAAAAGATGCTGAATAAAGTAAAAAAAACATGGTATTCCGATGATTTTACCTATTTCCTGAGAAATTTTGGGGTCTTTACCTTGATTTTCTCAGCCATGACCTTGATTATTCTACAAGTCATGCGCTCAAGTCTCTATGTATCCGTAGATAGCAAGATTACAGAGCTGAGCCAGCAGCCCATCTCAGTCATTAACTTAGCGGTTAAAAAAGCCAATAGCCTAGGCAATGAGACAGATTATAAAATGGATCTGCCAGATTCTCTCGATGTGAGTGCCAATACGGAAGTGATTTTATTCGACGAAGATTATAAAGCGATAACAACAGGGGATCACTTTCTAGGATTGAACAGTTTAGCATTTGATAAACGCCAGATGAACCGCATTCGTCAAGTGCATGTCAAAAATGGCTATGGGGGTGAAGAAACCTATCGGATGATGGTTTTTGATTGTCACCTTGATAACGATAATGAGGTTCTGCAAAAAATCAAGTATGCGGCGGTGTTTATCAATACCAGTCAGCTGGAGCAGGCGAGTCTCAGCCATGAGCAGCTGGTGGTGATGGTGATGGCTAGTTTTTGGCTTTTATCTGTAATTGCAAGTATCTACTTGGCGCGTGTGAGTGTCAAACCCTTGCTTGAAAGTATGCAAAAGCAAAAGTCCTTTGTTGAAAATGCCAGTCATGAATTGCGCACGCCACTAGCAGTGTTGCAAAATCGCTTGGAAACTTTGTTCAGAAAGCCAGAAGCAACCATCATGGATTCGAGCGAAAGCATTGCTTCAAGCCTTGAGGAAGTGAGAAATATGCGGATGCTGACGACTAATCTCCTCAATCTTGCACGGCGCGATGATGGGATTAAACCAGAAATTGGAGATGTCGATCAAAGTTTCTTTAACACGACCTTTACCAATTATGAGATGGTGGCAGCTGAAAATGGCAAGACCTTCCGTTTTCAAAATAAGATTTTCCGAGTGATTCGGACGGATAAAACGTTGTTAAAGCAGTTGATGACGATTTTGTTTGATAATGCGATTAAATATACAGATGATGATGGCGAGATTGAGCTGACCGTATCAGCCAATGACCGAACACTTTTCCTCACGGTTGCAGACAATGGATCAGGCATTCGGAATGAAGATAAGAAGAAAATCTTTGACCGTTTTTATCGGGTGGATAAGGCTAGAACACGCCAAAAAGGTGGATTTGGTCTAGGCTTGTCCCTAGCTAAACAGATTGTAGACGCCTTAAAAGGTACAATTACGGTAAAAGATAATAAACCTCGTGGAACGGTCTTTGAAGTGAAAATTGCCATTAAAACAGAGAATAAGAAGAAGCGATAATTTATTTTTAGTCCTTATGTATACTAGTATACATAAGGTTTGACATACTGTCAAACCTTACAAATAACAGTCTTTCTTTTAAAAATGCTGACGAAAACTATTATTTTAAAGGTTAAAAATAACTATATCATTGCGCAAACGATTGCGTATCAGTTGCTAGACTATTATTTGTAAGGAAAAAGCAGAGGTCTCCTTAAATTTATAAGAAGGAGGCCTTTTTGAATGGCTTCTGAACAGGATTCTTTACAGCAGAAGCTGGAGAGATTGTCTATTGCTTCCTCCAATATCAGAGAAAACAGTATCCGAGAAGATTTTCCAGAACTCTTGTCTATTTTATTACTGGATCAAACCAAGTCCAATAATCGTTTTAGAAAAAATATCATCTGGTCGACGGATGAATATCAGAAATATGGGGAAAAAGTCTACGCTCCGACAGCTGAAATTTTACCACATCTGATTACTGGATATATGGAAGAAGTCATCAAACCTCGTGCCTTAAAATCAGCCGATGAGCGCAAAGGGAGAACCAAAGCCAAGGCAGAAGTTTTCACGCCAACTTGGGTTGTCAAAAAACAAAATGATGAAGTGGACCAAGCCTTTCAAGAGGATGATTTAGAGACTTATGTAGGGCGGACATGGTTAGAGATCACCTGCGGAGAGGGTCCTTATATCGCTAGTCGCTATGATATGGAGACAGGTCTTGTCATTCCCCTAGAGGAGCGAGTTGGTTTTTTGGATCGGAAATTGTACCGAATCAACCAAGAGATTGATGATAAGGCGGAGTGGCAGGACTTGGTCGAAAAAGCCTATCAAGCCTGTTATGGCTTTGAGTGGAGCGGAGACTCTCTCTTTCTAGCAAGGGAAAATTTGCTTTACACCTATCGCGATTACTATGTAGAGAAATGGCAGGAACCCTTGATTTATCCACTTCTCAAAGAGATTGCTGGGATTATCAGCTACAATTTATTTCAAATGGACGGGCTGACCTATACCATTCCCCTTTCGGAGAAAAGGGAGAAAGTGACAGAAGTCCAATTATCCTTATTTGACGATGAAGTGGTAGAAGATAAGTGGAGCATCATCCCTGGTAAACGTGCCAAGGTGATGAATTGGAAAACTGGTAAAAAAGAATTTTTTGACAAAGGAGTTGGGAAATCATGAAACAGCCGACTGTGATTAAAACGACTAAAACCATCTATCCGCAGATTTATGCCTATACCTTACCGACTCTTCCTGAGGATATAGGTTGGATTAAGATTGGCTACACGGAGCGAAAAGATGTTCATCAGCGTATCAGAGAGCAGACCCATACTGCAGCTTTCAGGGTAGACCACCAGTTATTGTGGTCTGACGCTGCTAAGTTTAGCCAATCAGATGAGTGGTTCAAAGACAAGCAATTTCATGCCTACTTGAAAAAATTTAAGCATGTAGAGCAACGACCACATACAGAATGGTTCTACTACAATGGCAATCCTGAGCAGGCTCGAGCGGACTTTGAAGAGTTCAAAGAGCAGGATTTCTCCCAAGTCAAAGAAGAATTAAGCTATAAGCTTCGAGTAGAGCAAGAAGAGGCAGTCAAAGCGACCTTGGCTTATCAGCAGGGGCATCCAAATGGCGAATTTCTCTGGAATGCCAAACCGCGTTTTGGTAAGACCTTGACCACCTATGATTTAGCACGAAAAATGGATGCTCAAAATGTCCTTGTTGTGACCAATCGTCCCGCCATTGCTAATTCTTGGTTTGATGATTTTGAGAAATTTATCGCCTGGCAGACCGAGTATAAATTTGTTTCCACCTCTGACTCGCTAAAAGAGCGTCCTGTCTTGACTCGGGAAGAATTTCTAGCTCAGATGACAGACAACACTCGTCAGATTGCCTTTATCTCCTTGCAAGATTTAAAGGGGGCGATTTCCTTTGGTGGTGTCTATCCTAAGCTAGAATGGGTGAAAAAGCTCAACTGGGATTTACTCGTGATTGATGAAGCCCATGAAGGGGTGGACACCTTAAAAGCCGATGTGGCCTTTAACGAAATCTCGCGGCGCTTTACGCTCCATTTGTCTGGTACACCCTTTAAGGCGGTAGCGTCTGGGAAATTCTCTCGCGAACAGATTTTCAACTGGACCTATGCCGACGAGCAGGAAGCAAAGGTGAGCTGGTCAGATGTGAACCAGAACAATCCCTATGAAAAATTGCCACGTCTGAACCTCTTTTCCTATCAAATGGGGCAAATGATTGCAGACAAAGTCCAAGAGGGTGCCGTCATCGACGGAGAAAACAAGGACTATGCCTTTGACTTAAATGAATTTTTCGCAACGAAAGATACAGGCAGTTTCGTCTATGAAGCCGATGTCAAAAAGTGGTTGGATAGCCTAAGCCACAACGAGAAATATCCTTTTTCAACGCCAGAGCTTCGCGCGGAATTAAAGCACACCTTCTGGCTCTTAAACCGTGTATCGAGTGCCAAGGCTTTGGAAAAAATCTTGAAAAAACACCCTGTCTTTAAGGATTACGCCATTGTGGTTGCAGCAGGTGACGGCAAGACAGACGATGACCAAATGATCAATGAAAAGGCACTAGATCGTGTCAAAAAGGCGATTGCTGAAAATGATAAGACCATTACGCTCTCTGTTGGGCAACTCACAACAGGAATTACCATTCCCGAGTGGAGCGCCGTTCTCATGCTCTCCAACATGAAGTCGCCAAGTCTCTACATGCAGGCAGCCTTTCGCTCGCAAAACCCGTGGGAGTATGAAGTAGATGGTCAAGTCTACCAAAAAGAAAATGCCTACGTTTTTGACTTTGCTCCTGAGCGAACCCTCATTATCTATGATGAGTTTGCCAATAACTTGTCTCCTAAAACGCTAAATGGTGGTGGGACAACAGAGGATCGAAAAGAAAATATCCGTACCCTGCTCAATTTCCTCCCTGTCATTGCAGAAGACGAGACAGGAAAAATGGTCGCGCTGGATGTACAGCAGGTGCTCACAATTCCAAAAGCTATCAAGGCGCAAGAAGTCGTCAAACGTGGCTTTATGTCCAATCTCCTCTTCCAAAATATCTCAGGCATCTTTGCCTCGGCTGGTGCAAGGGAGATTCTCGAACAATTAAATAAGGCAGACAATGGAAAGTTAGGCACCAAGCAAGTGGATAAAACGATTGACACCAAAGGTGTTGCAGTCGATGAAGCGGGTGATGTGGTGATTGAGCCAGAGATTGTCATTAGTCAAAACAAAGCCAGCTTTGGTGAGAAAATCTATGCTGACATTAAGGAAACCAGCCTATCCTTGATTGCGGAAGAAGAGACAAATCTTGGACAAGAAATTACTAAGATTGTCACCCAAGCGACGCAGGACTCGGTCAAAGAATTGGCTAAGGAAAGCGGGATTTCTGGCAAGCAGGCTGAGCGCATCCTAAGCCAGCAAGTGACAGCTATCGGTCGAGAAGTAGAGTTGGTTGAGAAAAAAGCAGCAATCAAACAAGCCGAAGTCAAGCAAGAATTAGAGAAAAAAGTCGAGGCAGCAAGAGAAGATAAATTTGCCGTCGCTGAAGCCCAGCGTGCCTATGAAATAGAACGACAAAAGATTGAGGAAGCTAGACGAGCAGAATTGCTCAAGACCGTGCAGGAAAAGACCAAGGAAGTCACGCAGAAAACCACGGAAACAATCCTCCAACAATCAGAAGAAAAGAAAAAGCAGACAGTCGAAGACGATGTTCGTGCTCGATTGCGAGGCTTTTCTCGGACCATTCCGTCCTTCCTCATGGCTTACGGAGTCGCGGATACCTGCCTTGCTACCTTTGATCAGACCATTTCTGATACAGTATTTCTTGAGGTAACAGGGATTAGCCTTGAGCAGTTCCGTATGCTTCGTGATGAGTACCAGTTCTTTGATGAGACCGTTTTTGACGAGTCGGTTCAGGAATTCTTACGAACCAAGGAACGCCTTGCCAACTATTTCGATGAAGAGCAAGACGAGGATATTTTTGACTATATTCCTCCTCAAAAGACTAATCAAATCTTTACGCCAAAAAAAGTGGTGCAAATGATGATTGACCAGCTAGAGCAGGAAGATCCGAGCTGTTTTACAGATCCCAATAAGACCTTTGCAGACCTGTATGTTAAATCAGGCCTCTACCTAACAGAAATTGTCAAGCGCCTCTATAAAGGGCTTGAAGGGGTCATTCCAGATAAAGACGAACGGCTCAAGCATATCTTAGAAAATCAAATCTATGGCTTTGCACCGTCTGAAATTATCTACAATATCGCGAAAAACTTTATCTTTGGCTTCGATGAACGAGCAGAAACCATTGACTCGTCTCATATTGTCCATTTAGATACCACCCCGTATGCGCGTGGTGAGAGCGAAATGAGCTTTGAAGAGAAATGTGAAGAACTATTTGGAGGTCATACCCATGAAATTTGATGTTGTCGTAGGAAACCCACCGTATCAGGAGAATGACAATGGTAAAAGAGAGGACGGTTCAGCAAATGCTTCAGCCAGTCCTCTGTATGATAAGTTTTTCTATTTTGCTAGAAAGCATTCAAATAGATATGTTAATTTGATTTTCCCTGCTAGGTGGTTAACAGGTGCGGGAAAGGGACTAGGAAACTTTGCCAAAGATATGCTCAATGATAGTCATTTCTCTGCTGTCACTATACACCAAGACTCTAGTCAAGTATTTCAAAATACGGATATTAAAGGTGGAGTGATGAATTTTACCTATGATAAAGAGCATCATCAAGCTGCAAATATTACTGTAATTGAAAAAACTAGGGAGATACATCAATTTTCAAATTATCTCAATTCAGCAAATTCTGGGATTTTTATACCTTTTAAAGAATTGATTAATATTTTTACAAAGGTAAAAGAGAAAGAGGATTTAGAATCGAGAAATATTCAAAAAATCGTGTCCGTACTTAAGCCGTACGGCTTACGCACGGACTTTCTCAGAAATCCTTCAAAGTATAAACTTCCACCAATATTTGCTGAGAGAAGTAAGAGTAATGATATAGAAATTTTTGGCTTGTTAAATACCAATCGTGTCAGCCGCTTTGTTCCTAGAGATTATCCTATACCAACCGGACTTGATACGATAGAGACTTGGAAAGTCTTCGCCCCGTATGCTTATGGTTCAGGAACCTTTGGAGAAGTTGGTGCTACTTTATTACTTGGAAAACCATTGCAAATTTCAACTGAAACATTTTTACGTATCGGTAGCTTTAAAACGGAATTTGAAGCACAAGCTTTAATTAACTATTATAAAACAAAGTTCTTTAGAGCACTAATCGGTATTTTAAAAGTCACTCAGCATAGTACGACAACATACGGTTTTGTCCCTCTCCAAGATTTCACCCCAAACTCCGATATTGATTGGAGCAAGTCTATTGCGGAGATTGACCAACAACTCTACCGCAAGTACGGCTTGAACGAGCAGGAAATCGCCTTTATTGAAGAAAAGGTGAAAGAAATGGAGTAGGATATGGACAAATAGCCTACACTATGATTAGTTGAAAAGTGCTTGATAATCCTGAAAATAAGGTGTATAATGAGGGCATGGATGACTTATTAAAATCTAGTGGTTCTATAAGCAAGGCTCGTGGAGATATTGAAAAACAAAAAGATGAGTTCGCGATTCGTTATTATAATCAATTGAAGAACTCAAATAGAGTAGATATTGTTGAGAAAATGACTGAATCAAGTCAACTACCTTCAGAAACAGTAATATCCGCCTTGAAGCATGTACTAGATAATGAGTATTTATTATGGGATTTTGAAATGGTGGAGTTGAGAAATAGGAATTTCTATCCAGATTACGACATGGCTCAAAGTTTTCAACGCTTGTACTTAGGGACACCTAAGAGAAACGATATAGTAATGTTACAACATGAGAGCTTGGAATCCTACTATATGAATACGTTGAAGATGGATTATGATGATGCCCATAAGTTGGCAAATACACAATTTAACTACGAGGAGGCAGACAAGTATGACTAAAATTGATAAGCAGTTGATTACTCTTTATAAAGTAGAAGATACTAGTGATATTCGCCGTTATTCTGCTATTAGTGGCGATTGCATAGGTATTGCGACAATTGATAAAGATAGCCTAGAATATAGCTACGATGGCGATGATTTGGGTAAATTTACTACCTTTGTAAAAGATACGCTAACCAAAAGTATTGAATTGAAAAAGCAGTTACCCGAAAAAATTGTCTATGGATTTGGATAGAAGTAGGATAAAAATTTATCTGAAATTGGTGTCATAAAAATAAAAGAGTGAGGAAAATCAAGACTTCAAAATCACGATTTTCCTTACTCTTATTCTTTTATTCTCCCCTCCCCCAGATGCTAAGAGAAGTACCTTCGACCGGAAAGTCTCCCCAACCTTCCTCGTCGATGATGACAGGGTCAAGACAATGACCTAAATAATCTGTGAAGCGCTGATCTGCGTAGTTTTCTCCAACAAACATTCTCTTACTTGTAGCTGTATTGTTTGAGAGAATGACGGCAATAGGAGTGTCTGTCTCTTCATGTCCAAGACGTACCCAGCCGATACAGTTGGCATCATCAAAGTAATCAACTTGTTCACCGTAAGCTAAGTGCAAGCGAATATCCAGTAATTTATCTAAGATTTCTTTAAAATCCATTTGGGCAAATTCGCCTTGAATACCAAAGTAATCGCCGTAAAAGACGCAAGGAAGACCTTCTTCTCGTAGGAGAATGAGGGCATAAGCTAAGGGCTTGAACCATTCCTCTACCGTTGATTCGAGGGCTTGACCCCGTTGGGTATCATGATTATCGACGAAAGTGACGGCAGATTCAGGATGATTTTGGGCAAGGCTCCCTGTAAAAATCTCCCGCAAATCATAATCCGCTTGTTGCGTACTTGCTTCAAAGAAATTTTGGTGTAAGCGAACATCAACCAAATCAAAGCGATAATCAATGCTTTCGAGATAGGCGGTGTTTGTTTCCGCATCACTATTCCAAAATTCACCAAAAACATAGAAATTCTCACCGTGTTTTTCCATCATGTCTCGGATGAAATTGCCCATGAAAAAGCTGTCAATATGCTTAATCGCATCTAAGCGAAAACCAGCAATCCCAGTCGTTTCAATAAACCAATCTGCCCAATCATAGATATTTTGGATGACCTCAGGATGTTTAAAGTCAAGATCTGCGTACATGAGATAATCATAGTTCCCATTTTCATTATCGACCAGCTCATCATCTGCCCAGCCCTTGTTATCTCCTTGAATCAGATAAATGCCAGATTTTTGACGCTTGGCATCGTAGTCCGTTCCTGTGAAGTGGTACCAGTGCCATTCAAAGCTATTATAGGCTTTCTGTCTACCATCAAAGGTGAAATGCGTCCAACCGCGGATTTCAAAGGGTTCCTCAGACAGCTCAACCGTGCGGTCTAAAGGATCCACCTCAACTACCTTAAAACGTTCTGTATGATCTGCAGATGCCTTATGGTTTAAGACGAGGTCTGCCAAAGGTTCAATACCGCATGCTTTCAAGGTTTGGATGAGTGTTAGATAGTCTTCTTTTGTCCCATATTTCGTCCGTATGGTTCCTTTTTGGTCAAATTCTCCGAGGTCAAAGAGATCATAGACCCCATAGCCAACGTCATCGCTACTGGTTGCCTTAAAAGCAGGTGGGAGCCAGATTTTGCCAATACCTTTTTCAGCAAGGTGAGGGGCTAACTCTCTTAAGCGATTCCAGTGTTGACCATCGTTGGGTAAATACCATTCAAAGGCTTGGAGTAAGGTTTGATTTTTCATAGAAATTCCTCATATTGTTCAAGATAGGATTCATTTTATCAAAATATTAAGGATAGCGCAAACGTTTGCGTGCATTTTCTCTAAATTTTCTGAACACTTTCCATAAAGTTATTCAATTCTTTTTGATTGGAAATAATGGTCACCTTATTTGGATAGGTGTCGCAGACAAGACGATAGCGTTCTTTCGCAGCAGGCTTTCTCCCATCTTTTAAAATCCAACGAATGAACTCCCAGTCTAATTTTTCAGGACATTGAGGAGCCATATCTTCCCTTGTCTTTCCACGATAGAAAAGGTAACGCTTAAAAGCACGATAGAGAGAATTCAAAGGGGAAAAGTCCATAAAGATAATCTGGTCTGCCTCCTCCATTCTGCGTTCGTAGGAGCAAAAACTATAATTCCCATCAATAACCCAGCTGTCATGCTGGTCTAAAAAGTCTGCCACTAGCTTTTGCATGTCTTCATTTGAGCGTTCCTGCCATTGGGGTAAAAATCGTAGCGTATCTAAATGCAGGCAAGAAGTAGCGTAATGCTTTGCTAAGAATTTCGCCAGTGTTGATTTTCCAGAGCCAGAGTAGCCGATAATTGCAATTTTCATCCTAAAACCTCCTAATAAAAGCAAAATAAAAAAGCTCAAACGAGCTCTTTCATTTCACTATGCGGCTTATTTTGCAAGTTTAGCAGCAAGACGAGCTTTATCGCGGCCTGCTTTGTTCTTGTGAATCAAACCTTTAGTTTCTGCTTTATCGATAGCTGAGCTAGCAGCGCGGAACAATTCTTCAGATGGGTTTGCTTCAAATGCTTTGATTGCAGTACGCATAGCTGATTTTTGAGCTGAGTTTTTTTCGTTTTGTTTAACGTTTAATTCAGCGCGTTTGATAGCTGATTTAATATTTGCCAATGTTTTCACCTCCAATGCTATACTAACTATCTAATTATATCTGAAAAGTTTGATTTTGACAAGTCTTTTTATTTTTTTAAGTAAATTTCATCAATTTCGTGATTTTTTCCTTTATGTAAAATCATATCTGCACGATTTTTTGTGGGTTCGATATAATCCTTTAAATTCACCAGATTGATACTGGACCAAATCTGATGAGCAAAGTCGTTGACTTCTCTTTCCGTTTGCTGGGTAAAGCGGTAGTAGTAGTTCTTAGGGTCATCTTTTGCAAAGGTCAACATTTTTTTAAAGCGATCGAGATACCACATCTCGATATTGTCAACCTCTGCATCGACATAAATCGAAAAATCAAAGAAGTCTGTCATATAGAGCCGATCATTTTGTGGGTTTTGCAGGACGTTGATTCCTTCAACGATGACAAAATCAGCAGGATAGACCGTTTGTGTCTGATGAGGAACGATATTATAAATTTCATGCGAATAGACAGGAATTTGAGCTGGTTGCCCATTTTTTATCCGATCTAGAAAGTCAAGGAGTAACTCCATATCATAGCTTTCAGGAAAACCTTTGCGGTTTAAAATCTTGTCTTTGATTAAGACTTCATTTGGATAGAGAAATCCATCTGTCGTCACCAATTCCACACTGGCATCAGAGAAGGTCCTAGAGAGTAGGATTTGTAATAATCTGCTCGTTGTGGATTTGCCAACTGCAACACTACCTGAAACGCCGATAATAAAGGGCTGCTTTTTACTGGTTCGTTGTAAAAAAATGCTTTTTGAAAAAGCCAAATCTTCCTTCGCGCGTTTGTAAATCTGAATTAAATGCGTCAAGGGCAGATAAATATCCGTCACATCTTGTAAGCTGATGCGGTCATTAAAGCTTTTTATGGAATTTAATTCCTCTTCAGATAGAGGAGGATGAGAGGTGCGGTGCAGATTTTGCCAGCTTTCACGGGTAATTTTTTCAAAATGAATTAGTTCCTTATGCATATAAAACTCCTAGAATACTTAGTATATCATTTTTCTAGGGGACTTGTAAACGGTTTACAAAGAAAGTAAGAATATGGTAAAATAGAAGTATGAGTAAGATGTATTTTGCAGAAAATCCTGATGCGGCTCATGATGTCCATCGTTTGGATGTCACGCTTTTAGGACAGAAGATGAGTTTTTACACAGATGCAGGTGTTTTTAGTAAAAAGATGATTGACTACGGCAGTCAGGTATTACTGGGCTGTCTTGATTTTTCGAAAAAAGACACAGTTTTAGACGTTGGCTGTGGCTATGGTCCTTTGGGACTCAGTCTCGCAAAAGCTCAAGAAGTTGCTGTGACCATGGTTGATATTAACCAGCGAGCTTTGGATTTGGCTGTGAAAAATGCAGCAGAAAATAAGCTTCAAGCTACTATCTTTCAATCGAACCTCTATGAGCAAGTGACGGGAGAATTTGACCATATTATCAGCAATCCCCCGATTCGTGCAGGGAAAAAGGTCGTTCACCAAGTGATTACAGGGAGTTTAGAGCATTTGCGAAGTGGCGGAGACCTCACGATTGTCATTCAAAAGAAACAAGGGGCTCCAAGTGCCAAAGCTAAGATGGAAGAAGTCTTTGGAAATTGTGAAGTCGTGAAAAAAGACAAGGGCTACTATATTTTAAGGAGCGAAAAAGGATGAGAGCAGTAGATATTATTCAGAAAAAACGGGATGGCTTAGAATTATCATCCGAGGAAATCAAATGGTTGATTGATGGCTATGTGGCGGGGACAGTCCCTGACTATCAGATGGCTGCATTTGCGATGGCGATTTATTTCAAAGGCATGACAACGCGTGAAATCTCTGATTTAACCATGGCAATGGTGGCAACGGGTGAGCAGATTGATTTGTCTGCAATTTCTGGGATTAAGGTCGATAAGCACTCCACTGGTGGAGTAGGAGACAAAGTGACCTTGATTTTAGTTCCTTTGGTTGCAAGCTTCGGAGTTCCAGTGGCAAAAATGAGTGGTCGTGGTCTAGGTCATACTGGGGGGACACTTGATAAGCTTGAGTCTATTAAAGGTTATGAGATTGAACAAAGTCAAGAAAGCTTTATTCAGCAAGTACAAGACATCGGTCTTTCCGTCATTGGACAGTCTGATCAGCTTGTGAAAGCTGATAAATTGCTTTATGCACTTCGTGATGTGACCGCAACAGTAGACACCATTCCTTTGATTGCAAGTTCTGTAATGAGCAAAAAAATTGCAGCTGGAGCGGACGCGATTTTGTTAGATGTGACAGTCGGCGAAGGTGCCTTCATGAAAAATATCGAAGATGCACGCTTACTTGCAAGAACAATGGTTGATTTAGGGAAAGCTGTTGGACGTAAAACAGTGGCTGTTATTACGGATATGAGCCAGCCTTTAGGCACTAGCATTGGTAATCGTTTGGAAATTTTGGAAGCTTTGGATATTTTACAAGGCAAGGGGAGAGCGGATATTACTGAGTTTATCTGCGAATTAGCTCAAATTATGCTTGGTCTTACAAATGTTGAAAAAACAGTCGCAGAAGTCCGTGAGCACTTAGAAAATGGTGCAGCCTTGGCGAAATTTGAAGAAATGGTAGTAGCACAAGGCGGTGATTTGACAGACCTCTATCGAGACTCATCTGCAAGCTTTATCATAGAGGTGAAAGCAGAAGAATCTGGATATATCACGGAACTTCCTGCTATGGAATTTGGTCTATTTGCGATGCGATTAGGAGCAGGACGAGCTGTGAAGACGGATTCATTAGACTTTGAAACAGGAATTGTATTTGAAAAGAAAGTCGGAGAAGCCGTTCAAACAGGCGATATTCTAGCAAAAATCTATTCAAATGAAAAAAATTCACAAGAATTAGTTACAGAATTCAAAAAAAATGTTAAAATAAGTGATGAGCAGAAAAAAGTTCACGAGATTATCGAAGTAATCGCTTAATTTACAGGAGAACCGAAAATGAAATTAAATAAGTATATTGATCATACGCTTTTGAAGCCAGATGCTCAGCAAGAGCAGATTGAAAAGCTGATTGAAGAGGCGAAAGAGTATGATTTTGCAAGTGTCTGTGTCAATCCAACTTGGGTTGCTTTTGCGGCTGAAGGCTTAAAAGGTACAGATGTCAAAGTATGCACTGTCATTGGTTTTCCTTTGGGAGCAACGACTTCAGCCACCAAGGCTTTTGAAACAAAAGATGCCATTCAAAATGGCGCTGATGAGATTGATATGGTCATCAACGTAGGTGCTTTAAAATCACAAAATCTCGTCTTGGTAGAAGAAGACATTCGTGCAGTGGTAGAAGCGAGCGGTGATAAGCTTGTCAAAGTCATCATTGAGACTTGTCTCTTGACAGATGATGAAAAAGTCGTCGCTTGTCAGTTGGCAAAAGCAGCTGGTGCAGACTTCGTTAAGACATCCACAGGATTTTCTACGGGTGGTGCGGCAGTTGAAGATGTTGCATTGATGCGAAAGACTGTTGGAGAAGAGATGGGCGTGAAAGCATCAGGTGGTGCTCGCTCTTATGAAGACGCTAAGTCCTTTATCGAAGCTGGTGCCAATCGTATCGGAGCTTCTTCTGGAATTGCGATTATGAAAGGGGAGGTTGCAAGCAGTGACTACTAATTTCATCACATTAGCGGTTGAAAATAGCAAGCAGGCTTATGTACCTTATTCGCATTTTCCAGTCAGTGCAGTCTTAGTGGCTAAAAATGGGCAAGTCTTTACAGGTGTCAATATTGAAAATGCGAGCTTTGGATTGACGAACTGCGCAGAGCGAACAGCTATTTTCAAAGCTGTATCTGAAGGTGTCAGAGACTTTGAAGAACTCTATGTCTATGGAGAGACTAATCAACCTGTATCCCCATGTGGCGCTTGTCGCCAAGTGATGGCAGAATTTTTTAATCAGGATTTAAAGGTGACTTTAATCGCCAAAGATCAATCGACGGTCGAGATGACGGTCGGGGAATTACTTCCATATTCTTTTACTGACTTAGATTAGTCAGCAAAGAGGTCAAGAGACCAAACTCAAATCCGCAACACTGTTGCATATCTTATTTAGGAGGTTCAGAAATGAACAAGAAACAATGGTTAGGCCTAGGTCTAGTAACTGTTGCAGCACTTGGACTTGCTGCATGTGGAAATCGTGCTTCAAAAGGTGATAATGCAAATGCAAAAACAGACCTTAAAGCAGCAATCGTAACAGATACTGGTGGTGTAGATGACAAGTCATTTAACCAATCAGCTTGGGAAGGATTGCAAGAATGGGGTAAAGAAAATGGTCTTTCAAAAGACAATGGTTTCACTTACTTCCAATCAACAGATGAGTCTGAATATGCAAACAACCTTGAACAAGCAGCAACTAGCGATTACAAATTGGTATTTGGTATCGGATTTGCTCTTCGCGATGCAGTAGAAGCAGCAGCAAAAGACCATTCTGACATCAACTATGTTATCGTTGATGATGAAATCAAAGATCAAAAGAATGTGGCTTCAGCCCTCTTTGCGGATAACGAATCAGCTTACCTTGCAGGTGTAGCAGCAGCAAAAACAACAAAAACAAAACAAATCGGTTTTGTTGGAGGAATCGAAGGAGCTGTATTGACACGCTTTGAAAAAGGATTTGAAGCTGGTGTGAAATCAGTAGATCCATCTATCAAGATTGATGTGCAATATGCAGGTTCATTTGGAGACGCTGCAAAAGGTAAAACAATTGCAGCAGCACAATACGCAGCTGGTGCAGATATTGTCTACCAAGTAGCTGGTGGTACAGGTGCCGGTGTCTTCAACGAAGCTAAATCAATCAATGAAACAAAGAACGAAGACGAAAAAGTTTGGGTTCTTGGTGTTGACCGTGACCAAGAAGAAGAAGGAAAATACAAATCAAAAGATGGTAAAGACTCTAACTTCGTTCTTGCTTCTACTTTGAAAAAAGTTGGAGAAACTGTAAAAGATATGTCAACTAAAGCATCTAAAGGTGAATTCCCTGGCGGTAAAACAAGCACATACGGCTTGAAAGATGGTGGTGTTGATTTGACAACTAAAAATCTTTCTGACGATGCCAAAAAAGCTGTTGAAGATGCAAAAGCTAAAATTCTTGACGGAAGCATCAAAGTTCCAACAGAATAATCAAACACTAGGTTCCTAAATCTTCATATTTAGGAACAACTCCTACTAAAATTGCGGGGTGGGAAATGGACTATATCGTGGTTCTTTTTCCGCTCCTCTTTTTTAAGGCTGAGATATTTTATCTCAGTAGAGCTTGCTAAGAGTTTAGCAGGTTCTGCTGAAAATAAAATTAAATTTCTGAAAGGAAAGACGCTCATGGCACACAACAATGTCATTGAAATGCGTGAAATAACCAAGATTTTTGGTGAATTTGTCGCAAATGATAAAATCAACCTCAATCTTCGAAAAGGTGAAATTCACGCACTTTTAGGAGAAAATGGAGCAGGAAAATCAACGCTTATGAATATGCTGGCTGGTTTGCTTGAACCAACAAGTGGGCAAATTGTCGTTAATGGACAAGAAGTTCAACTTGACTCTCCCTCAAAAGCCGCCTCTCTGGGAATTGGAATGGTTCACCAACACTTTATGTTGGTAGAAGCTTTTACAGTTGCTGAAAACATCATTTTAGGAAGTGAAACGACCAAGCACGGAATTTTGGATTTAAAAACTGCGATCCAAGAAATCACCGAACTTTCTCATAAGTATGGTCTTGCAGTTGATCCGACTGCTAAAGTAGAAGACATCTCAGTCGGCGCTCAGCAACGGGTAGAGATTCTAAAAACCCTCTATCGTGGAGCAGATATTCTGATTTTTGATGAACCGACAGCAGTGTTAACCCCTTCAGAAATCGAAGAGTTGGAAAATATTATGAAAAATCTCGTCAAGGAAGGGAAATCTATTATTTTGATTACCCATAAATTGGATGAGATTCGAGCAGTGGCAGACCGTGTCACCGTTATTCGCCGAGGAAAGAGTATCCAGACAGTAGAAATCGCTGGTGCTACCAATAAAGACTTGGCAGAGATGATGGTGGGACGTTCCGTATCCTTTACGACAGAAAAAATACCTGCGAATCCGAAAGATGTCGTTCTTTCCATTAAAGATCTAGTCGTTCATGAAAATCGTGGTGTTCCTGCGGTTAAAAATCTATCCTTGGATGTTCGAGCAGGTGAGATTGTCGGAATTGCAGGGATTGATGGAAATGGTCAGAGTGAGCTTATTCAAGCCATTACAGGGCTTCGTAAGGTGAAATCTGGAAGCATTCAGATTAAGGGAGTAGAAGTGAACGCCTTTTCTCCGCGTAAAATCACAGAAATGCAAGTCAGTCATGTGCCAGAAGATCGTCATCGAGATGGTCTAGTCCTTGATATGATGATTTCTGAAAATATTGCCCTTCAGACTTACTACAAAGAACCCCTTAGTAAAAATGGTATTTTAAATTACAATACGATTACCTCTTATGCACGCAAACTGATGGATGAGTTCGATGTGCGGGCAGCAAGTGAGTTTGTCCCAGCGTCAGCCCTTTCAGGAGGAAACCAGCAAAAAGCTATTATTGCTCGTGAAATTGACCGAAATCCCGATCTTCTCATTGTCAGCCAACCAACACGTGGTTTGGATGTTGGTGCGATTGAGTATATCCATAAACGCTTGATTGAAGAGCGAGACAAAGGCAAGGCTGTCTTAGTTGTTAGCTTTGAATTAGACGAAATCCTTAACGTATCAGATAGAATTGCCGTTATTCATGACGGAAAAATTCAAGGAATTGTGAAGCCAGAAGATACTAACAAGCAAGAGCTTGGAATCTTGATGGCTGGTGGAGATATGAAGAAGGAGGATGGACATGTCTAAGAAAATGCAGCAAATTGCAGTCCCTTTGATTTCGGTTGTATTAGGGATTGTACTCGGAGCCATTGTCATGTGGATCTTTGGCTATGACGCACTATGGGGGTATGAGGAACTCTTTAAAACAGCTTTTGGCTCACTTCGTAGTCTAGGAGAAATTTCTCGTGCCATGGGGCCACTGATTCTAATCGCCCTTGGTTTTGCAGTAGCTAGTAAAGCAGGATTTTTTAACGTTGGTTTACCAGGACAAGCTTTGTCAGGTTGGATTATGAGTGCCTGGTTTGCACTTTCTTTCCCAGATTTGCCACGAATGGTTATGATTCCTATGACCATTATCATTGGAATGGTCTCTGGGGGAATCATTGGAGCAATCCCAGGGATTTTAAGAGCTTACCTAGGAACTAGTGAGGTCATTGTAACCATCATGATGAACTACATCGTGCTTTATGTGGGAAATGCTTTTATCCGTAGTTTTCCAAAGAGTGTGATGCAAAGTGTTGACTCTAGTATCAAGGTTGGAGCAAATGCGACCTATCAAACAGAGTGGCTCCGTGCATTGACCAATAATTCGCGGATGAATATCGGTATTTTCTTTGCGATTATCGCTGTGATTGCGATCTGGTTCATGCTAAAGAAAACAACCCTTGGTTTTGAGATTCGCTCAGTCGGTCTAAATCCAAATGCCAGCGAATATGCAGGAATGTCTTCTAAACGGACTATTATCCTTTCTATGATTATCTCAGGTGCTCTTGCAGGACTTGGAGGGGTAGTCGAAGGTCTAGGAACATTCCAGAATGTCTATGTCCAAGGAAGTTCCTTGAGCGTTGGATTTAACGGAATGGCGGTCAGCCTTCTTGCGACTAACTCGCCAGTGGGAATCCCATTTGCGGCCTTCTTATTTGGTGTCTTGCAAGTCGGAGCTCCAGGGATGAATACCGCAACTATTCCATCAGAATTGGTAAATATTGTGACAGCCTCTATTATTTTCTTTGTCAGCGTTCATTACATCATTGAACGATACATGAAGCCTAAAAAACACGCAAAAGGAGGAAAATAAAATGAGTTTTGTAACAATGTTAGGTTTGTTGGTTTCCTCTATGCTCATTTATGCAGCTCCGCTGATTTTTACTAGTATTGGTGGTGCGTATTCTGAGCACGCTGGAGTCGTTAATGTCGGTTTAGAAGGAATCATGGTTATGGGGGCTTTTTCAGGAGTTGTCTTTAACTTGACTTTCTATGAAACATTTGGAGCTTTGACGCCTTGGCTTTCCCTCTTTGTTGGAGGAATAGTTGGTTTAGTGTTCTCATTGATTCATGCTGTGGCTACGATTAACTTCCGTGCGGACCATGTCGTTAGTGGTACAGTGTTGAACCTCATGGCACCAGCCCTTGCTATCTTTTTAGTAAAAGCTCTTTATGGAAAAGGACAAACAGATAATATTCAAGTTTCTTTTGGTAAATTTGATTTCCCAATTTTGTCAAACATCCCAATCATTGGTGATATTTTCTTTAAAAACACGAGTCTTATGGGCTATGTAGCTATCGGATTTGCTTTTCTATCATGGTTTATCATGTTTAAGACCAAATTCGGATTGCGCTTACGTTCAGTTGGAGAACACCCACAAGCAGCAGATACGTTAGGAATCAATGTTTATCTCATGAAGTATTACGGAGTGATGATTTCTGGATTCCTAGGAGGGGTTGGAGGAGCGATTTATGCTCAATCTATCTCTGTTAACTTTGCAGCAACAACCATTATCGGACCTGGTTTTATCTCCCTTGCCGCTATGATTTTTGGGAAATGGAATCCAATCGGAGCCATGCTATCGAGTCTCTTCTTTGGTTTATCCCAAAGTTTGGCAGTTATCGGAAGCCAGTTGCCGTTCTTGTCACATGTGCCAGCAGTTTATTTGCAAATTGCGCCATACGTTTTGACAATCGTTGTCCTTGCTGCCTTCTTTGGAAAAGCAGTAGCGCCCAAAGCAGATGGAGTCAACTATATCAAATCCAAATAATAGTAAAGTTGAGAAGATTTTCTTCTCAACTTTTTTCTTATTTTACGAATAAGTAGGAAAGGAGGTAAACGTCCAATAACGAGGTATATTGAAAAGTTCCAAAGCCAAGCAAGACTTTGGAACTTTCATTTACAATTTTCCTGTATGTGTTTAGACCATGGTAAATAGACCTCTATCACTTCCTTTTTTGCGAGAGTTTCCTCGTTTGGAAGTTTTTCTAGAAGATAAGTGATATATTTCTCTGAATCAAGCCCATGTCGCTTAGCCGTTTCCAATAGGCTTAGAATGATAGCTGTTGACTTGGCTCCTTCGAAGCTTTGGCTAAATAACCAATTTTTACGTCCTATGACTAAGGATTTAATGGAGCGCTCAGCCATATTGTTAGATAAGACCAAGTTTCCATCCTCTAATACAGCCTTGAAAGTTGCTTCACACTTAAGACTATACTCAATGGCTTGACCGAGTTTCGAACCTGGCAAGACTGCTTGAGCACGACACCATTCAAAGAACTCATCCATCAGCGGGGCCAACTCTGTCTGCCGCTTTACCAAACGCTCCTCTGACCTGAGAGATTCCCAAGAAGCTTCCAAGGCAAACAGGTTATCACAGTAAGCTAACCCTTTCAGTCCCAGAGACTGCTTATCAGCTTGTTTAGGTGTCGCATCGAAGAATTTCCGTCTCACATGCGCCCAACAGCCCACCAACTTGGCATTCTCCAACTGTCTATAAGCCGACCACATGTCACAATGCACATAGCCACCATAGTCTCCTAGAAACTCTTTCACGACTAGCCCGCTCCGCCTCTTATCATGGTGGTAAAGCGTAATCCCTGTTTCCTCATGCTTGCCAGATAAGAAAGTCCAATAGTAGGTCAGCTGACTATCACTCTCCAAGACCTTGTAAGAAGTTTCATCCGCATGGAGAACAGATTGCTCCAACAATTTTTCACGAAGCAGATCATACAACGGCTCAAAATAATACTGACTAGATTTGATATGCCAATTCGCCATTTCTTTCCGTGTGATGGGTAAGCCAAGCTTGTTCCAATCGTCCTCCTGCCTCTGAATACAAGCTCCAATCTCCTTCAGCTCACCATGGCAATCTGGGCAAGTACAGGCAGCACCAGTTAACTCATGATGGACTTCCTCAGGTTCAAATTGACTGAGAATAGCTTTTCGAACGCCCTTTTTTTTCTTGCGTTTGTAGGTGATTTCTTCCGTTTCAACTGGGTAAGTCAGCGTCTTCTTCAGGCAATGCTTCCTCACCAAATAAGCTCATTTGACCGTCCATCTGAGGAGACTTTTCAGAAGATTTTCCATAGAGCTTTTGGGTTAAATACGCTACTTGTTCACGAAGGAGGGCAAGCTCATTAGACAGGCTTTCAATGGTTTTGGCTTGTGTTTCAATGATTTTTTCTAATGATGACATGATTTCCCTCTCATACTGTTTTCAACATTATACCTAAAGAAAAGCCATGATTTCAATAGAAATCACGACTTTTTGAAACTTTTATTTTGGGCCTTATAGAAAAGCCCTTCATAAGCCAATCCACCTGTTCAGCTGTCAAGGCTTCGACCTCATCACTATTTCTTGGCCAAGCTAGTTTACCGTTTTCAAAGCGTTTATAAAGTAACCAGAAGCCTTGACCGTCCCAGTAAAGCGCTTTGAACCGATCACGTTGACCACCGCAGAAGAGATAAACAGCCCCTGAAAAAGGATCTAATTCATGTTGGGATTTAACAAGATAGGCTAGGGAATCAATGCCCTGACGCATATCGGTTTTCCCACAGACAAGATAAACTTGCCCTAAGTCACTTAGTCGAATGGTCATTGTTCAGCACCTTATTCAAAATCGTTTCTATCATCTCTTGAGGGCATGAGCGGAACAAGCTTATTTCCGACTTTCCCACACGTATCTTCACCATCATTTCATTTCTACTCTTCTTGGGAAAACTGCGAGATTGGGGAAGTTCCAAAGGAACAATTGGTTGTGACATGATAATAGCCTCCTGTTTTAGTTGATACTAAGAGTATACAGGAGGATCGTGAATCAAAGAAGATACCTGATTATTGGGCGGTTACAAAGTATCTAATTGCTCTACTAGCCTTTCTTTGCTTCTTACCATCTGTTTCAGCTGGCACTTATCAAGACGAAGTAAGTTCCTATGAAGCGATCAGTCTTACGACTGTAAAAGATAAAATTAAGAAGAAAGAAGATTTCTATCTCTATATTGGACGCTCTGACTATGAAGGAGCGATTCGATTGCTTCCTAAGTTAAATCAAGCGAATCAAGGAAGACTACGCAAGATTTACTATCTCAACACATCAGGAATTGATAGCAAAGCTTATAAAACTTTTGCCAAGAAATACCAAATAAAATCACCTATCTATCTTGCTCATTTCGGACAAAGAAAGGAGTTGAGTCATTTATCAAATCTTGAAAACAGCACTGTTGAAATGATTCAAGAGTATTTAGGACAAGAGTAGTTGTAAAGAATGAAAAATTCTCAAAAATGTAAACACAAAACCTGTGCGGTAAGATTTGACAAAAGTTTTAGAACATGATACAATATAATGGATTTTAAACTTGAAGGGAGTGAAAAAATGTCAAAAACAGTAGTACGTAAAAATGAGTCTCTTGACGATGCTCTTCGTCGTTTCAAACGCGCTGTTACTAAAGCTGGTACTCTTCAAGAAACACGTAAACGTGAATTCTATGAAAAACCTTCTGTAAAACGTAAACGTAAATCAGAAGCAGCTCGTAAACGTAAAAAATTCTAATGAAGCGTGATTAGAGAGTAAAAGTAGGAATTTTCCTACTTTTTTCTATTTTAGTTTAAAAATATCAAAAAAATTGATTTAAACTCTTGCAATTCATCAGAAAGTATGCTAATATTATCTATGGTTTGAAAAAACTGCCTAAGACAGTAGGGGAGCTAGACTCATAAAGATCCTACCGAGGACAAAACGTATCAAAAAAGAAGCGTATTGTACTTTCGTGTCTAGGTTTGGGCGCGTTTTTCTTTTGAAAAATCCCAAGCAAAATAATTACGGAGGTGAAACACTAAATGAGTGAAGCAATTATTGCTAAAAAAGCGGAACTAGTTGACGTAGTAGCTGAGAAAATGAAAGCTGCTGCATCTATCGTCGTTGTTGACGCTCGTGGTTTGACAGTTGAGCAAGATACAGTTCTTCGTCGTGAGCTTCGTGGAAGCGAAGTTGAGTATAAAGTTATCAAAAACTCAATCTTACGTCGTGCAGCTGAAAAAGCTGGTCTTGAAGATCTATCATCTGTTTTTGTTGGACCATCTGCTGTGGCATTTTCTAACGAAGATGTTATCGCACCAGCGAAAATCTTGAACGACTTTTCTAAAAACGCAGAAGCACTTGAAATCAAAGGTGGTGCAATCGAAGGCGCTGTCGCATCAAAAGAAGAGATTCTTGCACTTGCAACTCTTCCAAACCGCGAAGGACTTCTTTCTATGCTCCTTTCTGTACTTCAAGCGCCAGTGCGCAACGTTGCTCTTGCAGTCAAAGCGGTTGCAGAAAGCAAAGAAGACGCAGCTTAATCTGCGCAGCGTAGCCTAGCTACAACAATCTATATTTATAAAAACATATTTGGAGGAAATAACAATGGCATTGAACATTGAAAACATTATTGCTGAAATTAAAGAAGCTTCAATCCTTGAGCTTAACGATCTTGTAAAAGCTATCGAAGAAGAATTTGGTGTAACTGCAGCTGCTCCTGTAGCTGTTGCTGCAGCTGGTGCTGCTGACGCTGGTGCTGCTAAAGATTCATTCGACGTTGAATTGACATCTGCTGGCGACAAAAAAGTTGGCGTTATCAAAGTTGTACGTGAAATCACAGGTCTTGGTCTTAAAGAAGCTAAAGAACTTGTTGACGGAGCACCTGCAATGGTTAAAGAAGGCGTTGCAACTGCAGAAGCTGAAGAAATCAAAGCTAAATTGGAAGAAGCTGGAGCTTCAGTTACTCTTAAATAATAGAGTATCGCAATTTCATTGCGGAAGCCTAGTAAATCAAGGTCTAAGCTTGTCTTAGGGCGATTAAAAAAAGAAGGCGGGATTTAATTTCCCGCCAACCCCCCGCCAGATATTATTTTGGCGGGGGATTTTTTATATATCGAATCTATTTTTCACGTCTAAGGACAACAATATCTTCAACAATCAGCTTTTAATGCAGTATAATTTCTCCATTATGTATTTTTTGTGAAGAAATAGGTAGGGCGTAGATACCAACATGATCATCTATTTGATAGATTGATTGGGCAGTACGCATCTTTTTACTGTATTGAACTTGTATGAGATTATCGCAATAATCTTGAACTATTAATTCAATCCAATCAGAATTGTATTTATGTTTTATAGAAACTATTTTTCCACGTATAAAAAATTTTGCATAAGATTTCTGATAGGCAAATCCGAAGTCTGTTTCATCTCTATTGAAATAGCTAGCTAATTCTGTTTTTTCATGTTTTATAAAATCAGCGGTAAAATATTTAATTTGTTGATTGGATGTTCTATTTTCGATATGACCAGCAACTGATACTGTCTGGCCTTTCTGAAGTTTAGTGTTGTTCTGATGATAATAAAATTTCAAATATGTATGTTTACGACCAGCTCCATTTCTAATAAATAAAATAAAGTAACATTCTCTTTTGTCGAAAGAAATGTCAACAATTTTTCCTCTTGATAAAATATTGTTAGAAAATTTGCGACCGGATTGTAGATGATTTTGATTCCTCATTATATATTACCTCCATTTCATCAATAATCTACATTCATAGTATGCCGCAAACTTAACATTAAAAAATTAAGCTATAAAATATAATTTGTAACGGTAACAGATAGACGCCAATGAGATAGATTTAAGACAGATACTGCCATAAGAGCGAGACGATTATAGGTAGTAGGCATTCCTGCTCCAACTGCTTTTTTATAATTTGCACCTCTCAACTTATAAGGCTCATCTCTTAAATCATAGATGAAAGCATTCCGTTGTTTCAGGAATTTTTTGTTTGATTCATTCCAAAGTTTTTGATGTCCAATTTCCCAAGAATTTATGAGTTTCTTCTGAAGGTTTTTAGCGTAGTTCTTGTCAGTCTGTATTTTCTGCAAGTAGTAGAAGTAACAGTCTCGCGCATGTTGTGCACGCATTCCGTGAAAATTGATAAGATTATTCATTTCTTCTTTAGAAAAAACATTCTCATCGTTAGCTATATTTTTAAATGTTTTAAGTACAAGTGGTACATCTTGTGGAAGAATAAGCTGTTCTTGATATTTTCCACCTTTACCTCTTTGTACGATGACATAATAGTTTCCAGAGGCATCTCGTTTCAAATCTTCTCCTTTTAAATCATAGAGTTCACTGCGACGGATACCGACTGCTTTTTGAAAAGCGATGACCCGAGAGAAGCGAGAGTCATTCTCTTGTCGCTTTCCTTGAGCGTTTTTCTCACGTTTTCGTCCACGTATAATTGTATCGCTAGTCCGCTTGTTTTTTCTTATTCTATTCATATTTATGTTAGTTGCTTTACAGACTGGTGCGAGGTAGGTATGAATTGTCGCTGCTGTGTACTGTTTGGGATCATTAGCTAAGTCATTATGATAGTCTTGAATGACTTGTTCTGTAATATCTTCTTTCTTCTTGATATTGTGTTCTTTAGCCCATTTGACAAATCTTGTGATTGAACGTTTATATGTTGTTCGTGTTCGATTGTTTTTTACCTCTTGAGTGGCTAAGATGAACAAATCGTGTTTTAGTGAATTTCTTTTTCTTGGCATTTTCTTACCCCTTTCTTTATCATTTCTTATTACTGTTAAAATGCCTCCCACTCTTTTTTAGATAGAGCTGAGTATGCTCTAAGATAACATCCGCTGAGACAGTTGGCGTTTTCAATGTCATTCAGTAATCACTGTTGTACATCTTTGATATTATCCTAATGCCGTTGTTACGGTTATTTTTTATGAACAAATTTCATAAAATTACCTCATTAAACATTTTTTTCTTTACTCTTTTGGCTACAAAATGGTTATTCTTTACTCATTTCATTCGTAGAATAACCATTTTGTTTCATCTTATTTACTTTCTTTTTCCCTGTCTATTAGCTTCAACGACACAAGCTAAAAGAACCAGTACCATCATCACTCCCATTTTTCACCGAGTCCGGTGTTGGATTGATAAAAAGATACCTTGCATATTAATTACCTCCATTTCTTCAATTCTTTCTATGAATAGTATGCCTAAAAAAAGAAAATATAAAAGTACAAGTATAACTAAAAAGAATTAAATAAGGTTAAAAATAATTTTTCATTTTACTTTTTCTGGCATACTGACTATTGAAAGATTTGATGAGCAATTAATGTGAGTCAAATTAGTAGAAGAGAAAGGAACAGAAGGTGATGTATGATGTTTGGTAAATAATCAAATAAGTTAAAAATAGTCTCTATTTTTTGATTTACTTTTTCTGGCATACTAATGATATATAAAAAGTCTAGTGGTAAAAAGTCAAGAAAAAGTTGAATAACTTTTAGTTAATTTTCTAGAAAAAAGGGTGCAGTAAAAACACCTAGTGAAAATCGCTTTTTTCACTAGCTTATCCAAGGACTTGTGCCGATAATCAATTATCTTCCATAAGCCTCCTTGGTGGCGTATAGAGTTGGCGGTTGCGTAGTAGCACATCCACCAGACGCACAAACTTTCTAGCAGTTAAGACGATGGCTCTTTTGTGTTGGTGTTTAGGCACTTCTTGATACTTCTTCTTGTAAAAGGCTTGATATTCGCTATCATGTCGTCTGACAGAGTTGGCGGCTTCAACTAAGTAATAACGGAGATAGCGGTTGCCTCGTTTCACAAGGTCAGTATTTGGAGAATGAGCGTTCCCAGATTGATTCTGTTTCCAGTTCAATCCCGCATATTTAGCGACTTGAGGATGGTCTTTAAAGCGTTCAATCTGTCCAATCTCAGCGATAATCCCTGCAGCGTAGACTTTCCCGACACCAGGTATAGAGGTTAGACATTGATATTCAGGAATGACCTCTACCATATCCTCGATAGCTTTATCAATATCCTTAATCATCTTCTCAAGATGTCGCATTTCTCTAGCTAATAATCCAAGCACCACATTGACGGAATCCTGTTGGAGTTTAGAGAGTCGATAAGACCCACGAATAGCAGCTTGAATGGCTTTCGCTAATTTCTCAGGCGCTTTAAATCGGCCTCTTCCCATTTTTTGGATGAAGTCAGCCAAGTCATTGAGTGGAATATTAGCCAAGTCATCAAGAGTATAGTCTTCCGTCATCAAAGAGATGACAGTGCTAGACCAGAGATTGGTAGTTAGCTCTTCATTCTTGATTTCAGTTGATAAGGTATTGCACTTATAATAAATATTTTCAATAAAGTGCTGTTTGGTTCTTGTTAGCTGTTCAATGAGTTGAAGTCTCGTTCTAGTCAGATGTTGGAGGGCAAGGTATTTCTCTTCTTTGAGAAAGGCAGGGGAAAAGCGCTCAATCCGAAAATAATCAGCGATGTAGAAGGCATCAATGGTATCATTTTTGCTTTCTTCAAAGGCTTCGCGATATTTCTTAATCTTATTGGGCTGTTCCACCATCACTTCAACGTTAAGAGCCTTCAATTGACTATCTTCATGAAAGAACATAGCAGGGTGAAAGCTATAGAGACTAGTTGCTTCCATGCCGATGACGATTCGTTCAAAGATATGGATTTCATGAAGCTGAAGGATCTTTTCCTTAATTTCAGAAGCACCAGCTAGGTCATTAGAAAGAGAAGCTGTAAAGGGAGTTGTTGTATCACTGAGCATGATACAGACATCAAGTTTGGTAGAGCTAACATCTAAACCGACAAAACATTTCATTTGGAAGGTCTCCTTTCATATGGATTTGGAAAATTTCTTGACTACTGTAAGGTTCCCCAGAAACACCTTGAACCAACAGCCTCGCATAATAGAATTCACATCACTAGCTCACCTGCCGCCTGTACGCTACTAAGTACAGAAGTGAGACTAGTGGAAACAGCTAGTGTGTTGGAAGTAGGGACAAGGCTTGGGTAACAGACTTTCTTCGGAAGTCTAAGCAACAAGGAGGAGAAGAAACAACCATGAGTCCATTCCATGACTCTATTGTTCTGGAAAACCTTGCAATAGTCAAGTTAAAAATTGTTAAAACTTGGGATTAAAAATCCCCATAAACTTATTTTACGAGGAGGAGAATTATGCTTCAATGTGAAAAAGAACTTTTACACTTTCTTATTAGAGTTATCGCAGAATCTGAAATTCGGGCAGGTTATTACAACAATGATTTCATCACAGAGCGTTATACAACTGATGATTATTATGAATATAGTTTACTAAACGATGGGTCGGATATAGTCATTCGTTTTTATCATGATAGTGATGACAGAAATGAAGAGTTTGTCATTACGTTTGCTTTATACGATGATATGCATGAACCAGTTTTGGTTAAATTTCCTTTTTTAGATGGAGAGAATGATATTACTGACTATAAAGAAGTAATAGAAGTTATCATTCATCGTTACATTGTAGAAAATTGGCATGATACTATGGAAGAAATTAGCGAAGTTGGAATTAGTGCCTTTGTTCGAAATAATAGCAGCAAATTACTTATTGAGTCTTAATATGACAAAAGCAGCACCCTGTTGGTAGCTGCTATTTTTTTATAAAAAAATTATTTTAAAGTTCGAACAAGCGTATTGATAGCTTGAATAATCTCTTTTCGCTTATGTTTAGGTAAGTCATTCATTAAAAGAATCAAATCTTCAATATCACTATCTGGAGTGAATTCTATATCAAAAAATGTAGTAATATCTACTTCTAGTGCCTCCATAACTTTTGATAAAGTTGAGAGTGTGATATTATTTGGCTTATTTTCTAGTTTGTAGATATAGTTGTAGCCGAGGCTAGCTTTTTCTTCTAGCTCCATCTGTGTCATCCCTTTTTGGATTCGTAGTAGGCGTATTCGTTTGGAGATGTATTCTTGTAGTTTGTTATCCATGATTGTACCTCTACAATCTATCATACATATAATATTTGATAAAACAAACCATCATAAAAAACTGTTCTTTTCTCAAACAGTTGCAAAAAACTGTTTTTATTGATAAAATAGCTTTAAAAAATAGTTCTTGGAGTATTTTATGGTCAAAAACAAAACTATTCACACACATGGCTCTATCCGTAAGTTGAAGGCTTATGGAGCAGTCGGAGTTCTTGCCATTGGGATGATGGCAACGGTTGGAACTGTTCAAGTCAAGGCAGATGAAGCGGGAAACACTTCTGCCCTTGTTGCCCCTACAACGAATGAAGTGACAGCAACTCAGGTTGATCAGGCAAAAGAACAAGTCGTTGCTGCTGAACAAACCCTTAATCAAGCACAAAGCAACCTTGCTACGGCAGAGCAAGCAGTTCCTGCTCTGGAAGCTCAGTACAACACGGCAACTCAAGCAGTGGAAACGAAACAAGCTGAAGTAGAAAGTGCTCAAAACGAAGTCAATCAGACTCCTGTCGCTGAGGCAGAAAAACAAGTCGAAACAACAACCCAAACAGTTGCGACTAAAGAAGATACAATCAAAGAAAATCAAACGGCAGTCAGCACCCTTGAAAATGAAGTGGCAGTCTCTACCACAGCTGTGACAAATGCAGAAAAGCAAGTAACAAACGCCGAACAAGCAAAGGCGCAAGCCGATAAACAACTGGCTCAAGATGTGGCAGATGAAAAAGCGGCACAAGCTCAAGTCGCAGCTAGCCAAGCAGAAGTGACGAAATCAACCGCTACTGTCGCAACGAAAGAACGAAAAGTAGCACAAGCCACTCAAGAAGTCACTGCAAAAGAAGCAGAAGCCCAAACTGCTGAAACCAAACTAGCAGAAGCAAAAGCGGCAGATGCCAAACGCCAACAAGCGATTGATGTAGCCCAAAGTCAAGTCACAAACAGCCAAACGCAAGTAACCAATGCTGAGAATCAGCTCAAGACTGCAAATAGCAACTTGACCACTGTTCAAAATGCCATTGCAACGGCTCAAGCAGAAGTGGACAAGGCAAACTTGGCACTAGGTTCTATCTACACTATCAAGCTCACAGATACTTACAAGAACTTGCTTGAAAAATTCTATGAAGCACGTTATGTCACAAAAGACACTAACGAGATGAACCGTATCTGGAAAGAGTTGGAAACTGAAAGTCATCGTTTGCTTCTTGGAGATGAAGAATCTAAAAAGGAATACAGAAAATTCCAAGCTGCTCTTCGAGCTGTGGATGCAAATAATCGGGTAGTCATCCAAGGGAATAAAGGAGGTTTAAATGACTTAACTGATGCAGATCGCTTGGAGCTGGCTCAGTTTGCTCAAATCACCATCAATGATATGCGCTCACAAATGGGTATTACGTCAAAAGCCCTCATCTCAACAGGCTCCATGAAGATTGCGGATATGGTCGCAAAAGAATACCTAGCAGATGATTGGGATTCTGAAAAAGGGCATGACATTCAGGGCATCATCCGAGTAAAAGATCGTACAGGTCAAAAATTGGACGAAGATTTTTCTCCTGAAGCACATCGTTTTTCTAAAGATTATACGATGGCATCTTTAAAGAGCCAAGTAGCTAGTTTTATCTTCCAAATGATGTTCTATGACTACTCTTCCTCTCAGCACTTCGGGCATGCTATTTCTCTCTTGAACTTAGACTCTAAATTCCGGGATGCTCGTAAAGGGGACCAATACTTTGGCTTGTCTGGTTACACAGGCTCTAAAAACTCTGGCTACCTCTTGGAATTCACAGATGGTCCTGCTAAACCAGAATACGCAGGCACGCCAATCGCGAACCCAATCTCTAAGGAAGCCTTGCAAGAAGCGGTTCGTACAGCAGAAGGGAAATTGACTACGGTACAAAGCAAGCTAGCGCCTGCAGAGGCACTTGTCGCAACTGCTCAAAGTAAATTGCAATCTGCTCAATCTGACCTTCGTACAGCAGAACGCACCCTTGCAAATGCTAAAGCAGTCCCTGTTCAAACTCCAAAAGCCCAAGTAGCTCTTGATACCGCAAAGGCGAATCTTATAACTGCTCAAGCAGCCTTGACAACCGCTCAAGGAGAACTTGCCACTGCTAAAACTGACTTAGCGAAGAAACAAACAGCGTTGACAGAAGCTCAGAAAGCTCTTACTTTGGCAAAAGCGGATGTAGCGACTAGCCGAGCAAATGTGGAGAACAAGAGCCATGCCCTTACTACGGCGCAAGCGACTCTTTCTTCTGCCCAAAAGACAATGGCAGACAAAAAAGCAGCTCTTGCCGACAAACAGGCTGCCCTTACAACGACTCAAAGAGAATTGGCGAAAGCGCAAGATGCCTTGAAAGCTGCACAAGCAACTCTTGCAACAGCGAAAAGCAATGCCCAAAAACTAGCCAACCTTAAAGTGGAACTAGAGGCTCTTCAAAAAGAAGCAGAAACAGCGAAACAAGCATTGGATGCTGCTAAGGGACAAGTGGCTACTCTCACCAAAGAAAAGAACACAGCCCAAAGCAACTACGACAAGGCGGTTAACAACCTAAAAGTCCTAGAAGCTCAGTACAAGGCTTATCAAGACTACCTTGCAGCTAAAGCAGAAGCGGACCGCTTGGAACAAGAACGTTTAGAGGCTGAACGCAAAGCAGAAGAAGCTCGTCAAAAAGCCGAACAAGATGCCAAAGCTAAAGAAGAGGCAGAACGTCTCGCTGCAGAAGCAAAAGCCAAGGCGGAAGCAGAACGCCTAGCACGAGAACAGGCTGAAAAAGCTCGTATCGAGGCTGAGAAAAAAGCGAAGGAAGAAGCGGATCGTCTTGAAGCCGAGCGACTTGCTAAAGAATTGGCAGAGAAAGAGGCAGCCGCTAAAGCGGAAGCGGAACGGATTGCTAAAGAGCAGGCCGAAAAAGAAGCTGCTGCAAAAGCAGAAGCGGAACGTTTAGCACGTGAGAAAGCGGAACAAGAAGCAAAAGCCAAAGCCGAGGCAGAGCGTTTGGAGAAAGAACGTAAAGAAGCAGAGGAAAAGGCAAAAGCTGAAAAAGACGCAGCAGAAAAAGCCCGCTTAGAAGCAGAAGCTAAGGCCAAGGCTGAAGAAGAGGCGAAAGCGAAAGCAGAAGCAGAACGCTTAGCCCGTGAAAAGGAAGAAGCGGAAAAACTAGCCAAAGAACAAGCAGAAAAAGAAAAGGCGGAACAAGAGGCGAATAAAGATAAAGACAAGGAAACTCCTAGTCAACCAGAAGTGAAACCGGACACTCCAAAAGACCCAGTGACTCCTGCTCCAGAAACCAAGCCAGAACCTACTAAACCAGAGGTGCCGACAAAACCAGCTGAACCGGTTGAAAAACCAACCCATAGTGTTGGAGCCCCTGCCTTCCGCGAGGATCTTCCAACCTTTGACCTATCTACCTTAGTGAAGAACGAGGAAGAGACTGAAAAGGAGAAAGAAGGCAAAGAACCAACAGTTCCTGTCGAAACTCCAGCAGCAACACCGAAACCTACCCCTGTACCAGTACTAGCAGGTCATGTAGGGACTAGTTATGGGGTTGGCAGTAGGGTACAAACTCCGTCTTATTCTCGCACAGAAAAATATAGAGAGTTGCCAAAAACAGGTGCAAGAGAAAGTCTAGCTTTGATGGCGCTTGGAACAGTTCTATCAAGTTTAGGACTTGTTGTGAAAAGAAAATATAAATAAAATACTTTAAGATTTGACATACTTAAATGATCGGTAAAAGCTAACATAAGACAAGGAATAGTCATGGATTTTTTAACTCAATTTAAGGAAAAAGCTGTCCAAGTTGGAGGCTTTATGAAAGAAACGACTCAAACAGTGATTTCTGAGCAGCAGAAAAATTCTGAGATAAACCGTAAGAAAAAAGAAATTGCTCAGTTACAAGAGAAGATTGATGATTTGTATCGTCTGATTGGTATTCAATATATTCAAAATTTTTATGATGAATCTTCTGAAGAAACAGTTTTTAGAGATGAATTAGAGCGTATTAAAGATTTTTATCATAAACAATTGCAGCTACAAAGGGAAATTGATTTAGATTTTAGTGATAGTAGAGAATGTCAGTGCGGTGAACAGGTTTCTTTGTTGCATTTATTTTGCCCTTACTGTGGGAAAACATTGAAAAAGGACATGTGATATGGATAAGTATGTATTACAGAAAAAATGTTTTTCTTGTTTTAAAGATATTGGTATTGGCTGGACTTTTTGTGCAAATTGTGGCGAAATGGTTAATAACACTGGTTCTAAGATCACTTTATCTGCCTCAATTAATGATTTATTTGATCATGAGGATGTGCAAACAAAGCCCACATTTCAATCAAAATCAAGTATCTTTAATAAATTTACCGAGAAGGTCAAAACAACCGTTTCTCATCAACTAGATAAGGGAGACGAAGTTTTAGTTTCAAATATTTCTCCATTCATGTTCATTCTATCGAAAAATGGAGTGGAGACACAAAAAATTGACGATATCTTTTTGTCGGATAGGAAAGGTACGATCGGAAAAGATCTTAGAGGATATTACTATTGTAATATTCATCACCCCGTGACCATTAATGCAACAGTATTACCACAAGGGGAAAAGCATTATTTTGTAAATGGCGACCATTTGAAAATTGTAGACACTATTTACATCTTCAGTATAATGAATCAAGAGAAAGTCGAGTGGCAAATAGTTGATATGACTAGTGATTTAGCTCAAGAGTTAATTCCCGAACAGATTGATATTGATGAAAAAGGGAATATTTTTGTGATGCCAACTGCTTTGGATCAGGTAACTATCAATAAAGTATCTAGGAACGAAAAAACTAGATTGAAACCTGATGATTTATTATCTTATAATCATAGACTATTTTTACTTATGGAAGATAAATTGATTTTTCAAGCTCCTCTGAAAGATAGTGAAACAGAGACTATCATGGAAAATGTCTATGCGCAGGGTATTGATAGCCATTTAGACGTTCATATAAGAGAACGTAGAGCGGGTACTAAGCTCTTGCTATCAGATATTCAGTTTTCAGTATCACCTGGAGAAATGGTTTTAATCCTAGGTGGTTCTGGAGCAGGAAAAACTACACTAATTAATGCGATTATGGGTAGTGAAAAAGCAGATGCCACTATTTTATTAGGAAATAAGAATATCTATAATGATTTTGAGCAAGTGAAGCGAATGATTGCTAATGTACCTCAATTTAGCCTACATCGAGAAAAAGATACAGTTTACATGACCATTAAGAATGCTGCTGAGATGAAACTCATTAGAGATTTTGTTAGAGATGATGTACTGCTAAAAGAAAAGATTGATTCTGTTTTAGACACGGTTAGTCTATCTAAAAAGAGAGACAGCCTCGTGTCGGAATTGAGTGGTGGGGAGAAGAAAAGGCTTAGTATTGCGACAGAATATATTTCAGATCCACTTGTTTTTATACTAGACGAGCCAGATTCTGGAGTAGATGGTAGCAATGCTCGTTCTATTATGTCTAGTCTTCGAAATATTGCTAATCAAGGTAAAATCATTTTAGTCATTTCTCATAATCCAGATCGAACACCTTCGGATTTTGATAAAGTTGTAGTTCTAGCTAAAAGTGAGCAGGAATCCTGTGGGAAACTGGCTTTTTATGGTTCAGTCGAAGATACGCTTGCCTTTTTTGAAACAGATCAGTTAGAGTTGGTTGTTGCAGAAATAGAGAGAAGACCTGATTACTATATAAATAAGTATGCTGATTTTCTTTCAAAATAGTAAAGGAGATATTTATGAACTATGCATCACATAGAGAGCAAATTTTAGTTTATTTAGGAAAATTTAAGAGAGGATTCGTTCATACAAAAGGATGGACAACTTTTATCAGTGCTTTAGTAATTTCTTTAATTGCGTGTCTTGTATCAGGTGAAGAGGGATTTTCACGAGGGATTATATCATCTAAGATTGATCAGACATCCTTTATTGTTACTTGTGCTTGTATTTGGATAGGTTTATTTAATTCTATTACCTTAATTTGTCAAGAGCGTGATATTGTTAAGCACGAATATCGGAGTGGAATGAAACTATCTGCGTATATTGCCGCACATATGATTTTTCAAGCTTTGATTGTTTTGGTTGAGGCTTTAATAGTTACAGGAATTATTCTTTTGTTCTATAAATCAGATATTGATTCTCTTGAAAGATTTGGTAGTTTTGTTATTTTTAGATATGTTGCTTATTTTTTGACTATTTTTTTAACGATTTATGCAGCGGATGCTTTAGGGCTTTTATTGTCTTCGATTGTTAAAAATATAGAGCAAGCTATGGTAATCATGCCGTTCACACTTCTTTTACAATTTCTATTTTCAGGTCAGATTGAATTAGAAGGGCTACTAGCAGTATTAACGAATGCAACAATCAGCCGTTTTAGTTTAGATGGTTTACTGTATCTAGCTAGTTCTAAAAATAAGTTGGAAACAGATTTTGTAGGAATAGCTGGTGGAGATCCATATCCAATTTTCTTTTGCTGCCTAGTTCTAATCATTTTTTCAGTCGGTTTTTCATATCTCTCAATGAAACGTTTGAAATCTGTTGAACATGATACACGTGATTAAAGAATAGGATAAGAATAGGTGAAAATTTTTAAAGTCAATTGATATTCAACATGTTTGATAGTTTGAATGAAAGATTGAAGCACGATAAATTTAACTAATTAATTTGACAAACTATAAAGATTGATATAAAATATAATCACAAGCACTCCTTTTGCTCCCTGTTTCATAGCAACTGGAGTCATTTTTTTATAGAAGGAAGATAAAAATGTCATCATCAGATAGGCGTGTGCAATTATCTAAGGATTTGAATGGAGAAATGAAAGCATTTTTCCCTCTCGATTCCTTGATTACACATTTATCAGAAAAATTAGCAATGAGCGAAAAGGAAATTGAGTTGGCTCAGGATTTTCTACGTTGCTATAATTATTACTCCTTTTCTGTATTTGTGAAGCAAGTACCGAATAACATATTAGCAGGCAAGTTTCAAGCAGCAGTTACCTTATATGAATTTAATGAATGGTTGTCTCATTCTCTTTTTAATTTTTCTGGAAGATTAGAGCAGTTCATAAAAGCAACTTTTATTGAGTCACTGTGTGGTCAATATACCGGAGACTATCAAAAAGGAGAATGTTATTTGGATGAATCTATTTATGAAACAGAAGCATTGTATCAAGAATTTATTGAAATCATAGAAAAACATTTGTCTGAAAACCAAAGTCTTTCCATTCAACATCATATTTCTAATAAAAATTCGAAATTCCCTATTTGGGTTTTGTTTCAAGAAATGACTTTTGGAGAGACAACTCGTTTCATCAGTTCTTTAAAGAAGGATTTTCGAGAACAATGGATAGAGTCTGCTTTCCTTTCTAAAAATATTATCAATCCCAAAATTCACGGAGAGGAGATTAAGAGTAAGTTATTTGGCTGGGTATCTGCTGTTTGGTATATGAGAAATAGAACTGCTCATCATTTACGTCTTTATGGACAAAATTTTACAGTAGCCACACCAAGTTTCTTTTCAAGTGATTTAAGGAAAATAAATAGAAATGCTATGGTTAAAAAGCAGAAAACCCATAATAAAGATTTATTTGCTTATCTATTAGCAATGAAAAATTTGATTCAGTATCATTCTGCTATTTTTATTCAAGATTGGAATCATTTTTTGATAACATTAGAGGCTAATATGATAGGAAATCCTGCTATCATATTGGCTAGTAAAATTGGTTTTCCAAGTAATTGGAAACAAGTTTTATGGATTGATGAGTAGCAGATAGCAAAATAATAGTAGAAAGCAAGAGCTGTTAAAGTAGCTCTTGCTTTTTTATGACAAACGAAGTTTTAAATTTTATTTTTCTGGCATACTTCATTTGTAATAATCAGTTTCTAAAAAAGCCATTAACAAATATGTTAATGACTTTTTTTGATGTCTTTTTAGAAATTTGATGATTGCAAATTTATTAATCAAGAAAGATATTGTTATGAATCAAGCCAGAAAAAATATTCAAAAAAAGAATTCAGAAATAGTAGCAATACTTAATGCTCCTACTCTAAATGAGTTAGTTAGTATTAAAGCAAGTCAAGCCCCAAATAGAATAAATCCGTTACTAAACGATGAAGCTACTTTTGAACTTAAAACAGGATTATTATTCGTTGAAAATTATTTGAATCAGCATTGTTTCAAAGTTTGTGTAATGAAAATGCTCGACTTTTTGACGATTAAATTAGCAGAAAAGAATCAATATAAAGTTAGTGAAAAAAAAAAGATAAATCCAAACATTCAATTTTCAATAGAAGAATATGCAATTCTTTTAGGAAAGGTAAATCCTCGAAGCGCCTCTACAAAGAAAAATGTTCGAAGAGTTATTAATCAAACGTTAGATATAATTTATAATTTCTCTTTGGAAACTGAGGAAAAAAGAGGTGCTGAGATAGTTCGTTTTAAAAAGATGCGAATCTGTCAAAGTTATGAATGTGAAAATAGTGTATTTACGTTTACATTTACAGAAATATTTGCAAGATATTTATTGAGCGCTTACATTATGCAGTATCCAATTTCACTATTGAAGTTAGATGAACGTAACAGTAATGCTTATGTTATCGGCCGAAAACTAGCCTTACATCAAAGTATATCTAATAATATAAAAAAAGGAACACATAAAATTATTAGCGTTGAAAGTTTGTTGAACATAGCGCCCGATATTCCTAATATTGAAACCGTTAGAATAGGAAACGGAGCGTGGACGGAAAGAATTGCAGATAAGTTAGAAAAAGTACTAGATCTTTTAGTGGAACATAAGATTATTGAAAAGTGGAATTATTGTAATTCAAAAGGTTTAGAACTATCTGATGAACAGCTTGACAATTTTGGAAGTTATCACATATTTAAAGAGTCAAAGATTAAGTTTTCATTGTATGGGTTGGCTAGCTTTGATTAGTAGTGGGGTATATTTAGTTAGGAAATGGGGTAACTGTGATGAGGTATAGGGGTAACTTTAATGAGGTAAAAAAATTTTTAATGCTTGTTGCAGCTGCATTTATAGGCACTCAAAAATTTCAATACTAATAATATTATTAATGACCATTGCCACCAAATTTGAAAATTTGGTGACATGCTAAAATATATCCTGTAAAATAAAAAGCCGGTTTTTATTTTACAGGGAAGGAGCAATTGGATGGTTATTGATCAAATAAAAGATAAACTCGTAAACTATGTAGAAGGATTAACAGAGCATAGTTTTAAGGGGAATAGAAAAGGGTATACTTGCCCTTCATGTGGCAGTGGTACTGGAAAGAATAAGACTGGTGCCTTCGCGATACAGAACGATGGTAGACGATGGAAATGTTTTTCATGTGGTAATAGCGGAGATATCTTTGACTTGATTGGACTGGTAGAAGGACTTGATGATTTTCCAAGCAGGTTGAAACGTGCAAGTGAACTTTTTAATATAGATATTTCTGAACATGATTCGAATCAATTTATAAAAAAAGAAAGAGGTAAAGTAATGAATGAGAAAGTGTTAATGAAAGAAAATGAACAAGTTGATTATACAAAATTTTATAAAGAAGCACATAGTCGTATTTCAGAAACAGATTATGCAAAAAAACGTGGATTGAGTGATGAGATATTGAACAAGTTTTTGATTGGCTATGATTCAAATTGGAAACATCCGAATGTGAAAAAAGAAGTATCTGGAAGCCCGCGTTTGATAATACCGACAAGTAAAACAAGTTACTTTGCACGAGATGTTCGAAATGTAATACCGGAATTTCAACAACCTTATATAAAAAGTAAGGTGGGTGGTAACAATTTATTTAATGTTAAAGTATTGAATCAACAGCTTGAACAACCGATTTTTGTTGTCGAAGGAGAGATAGATGCTCTTAGCATAATGGAAGTAGGTGGAGTAGCTGTAGCTTTAGGAAGCACTAGCAATGTAAACAAATTCATGGATGCAGTAACGAAAGTAAAACTTCAACGTCCACTAATTCTAGCGCTTGATAATGATGTTAAAGGACGAGAAACAACTGAAATATTGGCAAAACATTTGACAGAAAAAAATATTAGTTTTATTGTTGCAAATCTTATGACACAAGATATAAAAGATCCGAATGAGATGCTTGTAAAAAATAGAGAACTGTTTACAACATTTGTTATAGAAGCAATAAACAGTGCAAAAACTGAGAAAGAGAAGTATCTTGATTTAGCAACAAAGCATTTTATTCAAGATTTTATGGACGGTGTTGCAGAGAGTACAAATACACCATTTATTCCTACAGGATTTGATGAAATTGATAATTTACTAGATGGAGGATTATACGAAGGCTTGTATGTCGTTGGTGCGATTTCGTCACTTGGAAAGACTACACTCGTAACTCAAATAGCGGATCAAATAGCAGAGCAGGGCTACGATGTCTTAATTTTTAGTCTTGAAATGGCTCGTAGCGAAATTATGGCTAAAAGTATCAGTCGTCATACTGTAAAAGAAATACTTAATGTTGGAGGCGATATGAGAAACGCTAAGACTGTTAGAGGTATCACAGTAGGAAGCAAGTATGCCAATTATAGCAAGATAGAACGTGAACTGATTAGTTCTGCTGTTGGAAAATATGGTGATTATGCGAAGCATCTTTTTATTATTGAAGGTATTGGTAACATAGGTGTTAATGAAATTAGAGATACTGTTACTAAACACTACAATTTCACTGGAAATAGGCCAATTGTCATAGTTGACTATTTGCAAATCCTTGCTCCATTGAATGAAAGAGCCACCGATAAGCAAAATACGGATAGAGCTGTATTAGAATTAAAACGAATCAGTCGAGACTTTAAAATACCTCTAATTGCCATTTCGAGTTTTAATCGTGAAAATTATACAAGTCCTGTAAGTATGCAGTCGTTTAAGGAAAGTGGAGCTATTGAATATTCCAGTGATGTTTTAATGGGATTGCAATTTAAAGGAGTAGGAGAATCAAGCTTTGATGTTAATGATGCAAAGGCGCAACATCCTCGGGAAATAGAAGTAGTTGTTCTAAAAAATCGCAATGGACGAACAGGAACCAAGATGGAACTTGAATTTTATTCTATGTTCAACTATTTTCATGAAAGGAGAGCGCGATGAATTTTGATTTTTCGAAACTTGAAGCTTTGTCAGAAACTAAAAAAGCTAGCAAGCGTAGTGAAGCTCAATTAGATTCTAAATTTACAGTTGAAAGTAGTTTATTCGATTTACAACATGATGCAGATATAAGAAAGATTCAACTAGAGAGGGCTTTGAAAATAAATCGAGAGTATTTGAAAAATAAAGTTGATAGTGCTTCCCACATTGCTGAAATTATAAAAGGTCTGCAAGAAGGTATCAGCATTTATCATTTATTTTTGAAAGCCATGTCATCACTTTCAATACTTACTAATGATAGTAATTTATATGAACAGACTAGATCTACATTGATGACAGTTCATGGATTTGGCCTTAAGTTAGATGATGCTAAAGAATTAGAATATGACGAAGTATTAGAACGCTTGAGAAAACTAAAACTAGCATATTCAAAAGAAGTAAATTTAAAAGATAGAATGAGAATTGAAAATGCTATTAAAAGACATGAAATGATGTTGAAACATTTATCGGAATAAGGAGGTAAGTATGAAGACAGTTAGACATCAAAATTTAATGGATATTGGATTTCCTGAACATACTGCACGTGATATTATTAAACAAGCTAAAGCGATTGCTGTCCAAGAATTTAAAGATGCTAGAGCTTTTTCGGATAATATGATACAATTAAATAAATCGCCTTTTGAGAATGTAAGATTAGATCTTGCTCCTAGATATATAGTGGAGAAATTACTTGGTTTTGAGTTGCTTTCAACTAGAGAGGAACAAGAAAATGAGTAAAAAATATAGAGGTATAAGACGAAATAATCAGGGAAAGATCTTTTATGAGATTGAAGTTGGAACAGATCCCAAAACGGGAAAACGTATTCGAAAAAAATCGTATAAGGACCAATTTGGCAATGATTTCAAGACTGAAAAACAAGCATTTGATGAAGCTTGTCGCATTCGCACAGAAATAAATATATCAAAGTACAGTCAGTCTAATGATGACTATGAAGATAAAAATATCACGTTCAGGCAATTTATGGAAGAGGTATATTTACCATATTATAAAAAGTCAGTACAAATGGTGACATATCGAACTGCTACACCACAATATCAAACATTTATTGATAGATTTGGTAGCAAGAAATTGTCAGAAATAACTGTCCGTGATTGTGAACGGTATCGTCTTGAATTAATTGACAGATATTCTCCTAATTATGCCAAAGGTCTATGGTGTAAATTTAAGCAGTGCTTACGCTATGCAGAAAGATTGGAGTATATTGATAAAGTTCCTTGTGAAAATTTGGATAATCCTAGAGGAGAGAGACCAGAAACGACATTTTGGCGACTAGATGAATTGCAGAAGGTATTAGATACTTTTGATTTATCGAATTATGAAGAACGTCAATACTATACAGCAACGTGGCTATATTTCATGACGGGAATGCGTGTTTCAGAAGGTCTAAGTCTCCAGTGGTCTGACATTGATTTCGATAAACAAATTATTCATATTTGTTCAACTCTTGAGTATAAGGGGAATGGACAATATGTAAGAAAAGAGCAAACCAAGACTCGTGCAGGTATGCGGTTCATTGAAATTGATGATGAAACAATTAAGGTTTTGAAAAGTTGGAGATCAGTTCAAGTATATAGCTCTGATGATGATTATGTACTTGCTAGATTTTCTAGTCCAATGGATAAAAGCACATTAAGTCGCATGTTGAAGCGTCATGCACTTAAAGCAAATGTACCCATTATTACTGGTAAAGGTTTAAGACATAGTCACGATTCGTTTATGATAAATGTTCTGAAAAAAGATGTTTTATATGTATCCGCTCGATCAGGTCGTACAGATAAGGCAACTACATTGAACACATATTCTCACTTATATGATCGTGAAAGAGTTAGTGGTGGAAAAGAAATCACAAAGGTATTGCAGGATGTCGGACTACTAGCAACTTCCCGCCAATTCCCCGCCAACGAAAATGCATCTATGTAAAACGTTGGTACTAAAGCAATTATAGACATAGCGCAATTCTTACTCTTAAATAATCAATTATTGATTACTTAGAATTGAAATCCTAAATTTATAGTCTTTTCGTTTAGTTAAGGTGATTATAAAATCGGAAACTTTCATTTAAGGCACTCCCACAGAATACTGTGGGGGTGTTTATTATACCTTCAAGCTAGTTTTTCTGGAAGTGAAAGATACGAAAACTATCAGCTAAGCTGATGGCTATTAGAGAGCTTCTAACTGTCATTTATTTGAAAGAATAAGGAAATAAAGAAGTTTCTCTATTAAGTTCAATCAAGTTTCATAGTCACGCTTAAAACCGCTACTGTAAGCAGTAGCGGTTTTTTGGTCTTTCTACGAATAAAGTAGTAAGGAGGTTTTTATGTATAGTATTTCATTAAAAGAAGACTCTATTTTGCCGCGAGAGCGTCTGGTCGAGCAGGGGCCAGAAGCATTGAACAATCAAGAATTATTAGCTATTTTGTTGCGAACAGGGAATCGAAAAGAAACAGTTTTTCAAATTTCCCAACAATTACTGACTCGTTTATCTAGTTTAGCAGATTTGCGTATGATGAGCCTACAAGAGCTCAAAAACATCCCTGGGATTGGTCCTATTAAGGCCATTGAATTGCAGGCTATGATGGAGCTAGGACGGCGGATTTGCAAGGCAGAGATGATTGAGAAGGAGCAGATTGTTAGTAGTAAAGCCCTAGCTTTGAAAATGCAGCAGGAGTTGGGCTATAAAAAGCAAGAACATCTGGTTGCCTTATATCTGAATCCTCAAAATCGAATTATTCATCAACAGACGATTTTTATCGGGAGTGCGACACGGAGTTTGGCAGAGCCAAGAGAAATTCTTCACTATGCCATTAAGCACATGGCAACCTCTGTCATCCTGGTTCACAATCATCCTTCTGGCTCTGTAAAGCCTAGTCAAAATGATAATGATGTAACAAGACATGTCAAAAAAGCCTGCGACATGATGGGGATTATATTACTAGATCACCTCATTGTCGCAGACAAATTGTATTATAGTTATCGAGAAGAGACGGATTTGCTCTAAAGATGATTTACGATGTAATCAAATAGGGCTAATTCTTTTGGACGATTGTCAAACAGAAATTCAGGATGCCACTGGACGCCTAGAAAGGCTGTGCCATCTGTGGTCGTGACAGCTTCGATAATTTCATCTTTTGGATCATAGGCAATGACCTTGAGGTTGGGCGCTAAGTCCTTGATACTCTGGTGATGGAAAGAATTGATGTGAGAAATTTCACCGTAAATATCTCGCAAAATATTGTCAGGTTTAGTAGCTAGGCGCTGTGTGGTGTATTCTGCAGAAGTATCTTGCCAATGATCTTCAATGTCTTGATGAAGAGTGCCACCCATCGCCACATTAAAGAGCTGAGTACCACGACAGACCGTAAAGATGGGCTTTTCTTGCTTAAGAGCTTCTTTTATCAATGCTAATTCAAAGATATCACGGGCAAGCAGGTAATCATCACTTTCGATGGTCTGTGTTTCGCCGTAGAATTCTGGTCGAACATTTTGTCCGCCTGTGAGGATAAGTTTATCAATCATACTCACATATTCCTCAGCCATATCTTCATCTCCAATAGGGAGAATAATGGGCACGCCTCCAACTTTTCGGACTCCTTCGACAAAGCCTTTAGCTGTGTAGCTCATCATTGCAAATTCATCGTCAGGATTGGGACGTTCATTGCCAGTAATTCCGATAATTGGTTTTCGCATGTGGATTGTATCTCTTTTCTAATCCTCTTTCTTCATAAAATAGAGGAGGGTTTGTAATTCGCTGGTCAAATCGACATATTGAACTACGATGTCTTTTGGTACTTGCAGGTTGACAGGAGAAAAGCTGAGAATGCCTTTAATGCCTGAATCGACCAAAATCGTTGCGACTTCTTGAGCCTTGACACTAGGCACTGTAAGAATAGCAGTTCGTACGTCTGTTTGGCTTAATTTTTCTTTGATTTGGGAAATGCCGTAAATCGGAATTCCATCTGGTGTGGTTGTTCCAACTTCTGGGTGGTCATCGGTGTCAAAAGCGATGACGATTTTCATTTTATTGCGCTCATGAAAGCGGTAGTGGAGCAGGGCATGCCCCATATTTCCGATTCCGACCAGCATGACATTGGTGACAGAGTTATCATTTAAGAGGTCGGCGAAAAAATTCATCAGTTTTTTGACATCATATCCAAAGCCACGGCGTCCTAATTCGCCAAAATAGGAAAAATCACGGCGCACAGTAGCAGAGTCAATTCCGATGGCATCCGCGATTTGTTTGGAATTGGCCTTTTCGATTTTTTCAGCATTAAAACGCTTAAAAATACGGTAATAAAGCGATAGACGTTTGGCTGTTGCACGAGGAATGGTTGTGTTCTTTTCGGATTTCATAGTGATCCCTCCAAATTCTTCTGATTCTATTGTATAGAAAGTTTGTGAAAAATGCAACTATAATCAAAAAATTGTGAAAAATTCGCAAGCAAAAAAGAATGAAAAAATGGGAGTGGGGCTCAATCGTGATTTCAAAGAAATCGATTTTCCTCACTCCCTTGTTTCTAATCTCTAGCTAAACGAATCCAGTGGATTAGTTTACTCCTACCTCCGCAAGGTTGACTAGGTTTGTAGAATATTAATTTATCAACATTCTACAAATCAGACAAGACTTCGTCAAACTGTCAAATCTATAAAATGTAATGAGGTTGGACCATCTGTCCCATTCTCATTTTTGACTTTGTTTTTGAAAAGCAAGCATACTGTGGTAAAGCTCACTGATACGTCCTTGAAAAGGAATGGTTTCCCCATTTTCTGTGACAGAAAGGACTTGATAGTAGTCTGGAATTGTCACACAGCCCGACAAGGCAAGGAGAAAGGCGTCCATGTTTTCATACTGAACCGTGCGTTTCTCTTGGTAGGCATCAAGGTAGGTCAGGTTAATCATAGCAGTAATCTCCTTTCTTAATTCTCTGTTTTGGTGAAGATTCCGCGCTCAATCAAGCTGTCCATTAAGAAAAAGAATTTTGTCTGGATGATGTGGTGTTTATCTGACTTGAAGATATTCACCAAGCGAAGACCAGATTTATCCGTGATATTGATTTTGACACCTGAGAGGTCTTTATTGATAATAATCTTCAATAAAAATCCTTCTCCGCTGTTTGGAACTTCTTCTAGTAAGCGACTTAATTCATAGTTGCCGACTTTTGTTTCTGTAAAAGTTGTGTCTTTTAGTGTATATTTTTTGACATTGTCACCCAAGTGATAGGTACATGGGCAATCGTTAAGGCGAATAGTCGTTTCAAATGCCATGATGTTCTCCTAAAATTGTTTTTAAAGTATTCGTCAGTGTTGCAATTTCTTGGCTGGTTGTTTGTTCAGAAAGACTGATACGGATAGATTCTACTAGTCGTGGGGAGTCAGAACCGTACAAGGCAGCTAGCACATGACTGGGTTCGCTGACTCCTGCCGTACAAGCAGAGCCAGTTGAAACTGCAATTCCTGCTAAATCGAGTCGTAACAGTAGCATGTCTTTGTTTTGATTGGGAAAGCCGATATTGATGACATAGGGAAGATTTTCACCACTCTCATTCAGATAGAAATCTATACCTGCTAGCTCGTCCAAGAGTTGTTTCTTAAGTTGGGAAACATAATCTAAATTTTTTTGAACATGCTCTAACCCTTCCTGCAAGGCAGTAGCCATTCCAGCAATAGCGGCAAGGTTTTCAGTTCCAGCCCGTCTTTTTTCTTCTTGACTGCCACCATGGAGCAATTTTTGAAAGGCTAGGGGTTTGGCATAAAGGAAACCTATGCCCTTGGGTCCATGAAATTTATGGGCTGAAGCACTGAGAAAGTCTATTCCTAGTTGCTCTGGGTAAATGGGTAATTTCCCAACTGCTTGGACAGCATCTACATGAAAGGCTGCTTGGTGATTTTTGAGTAATGCTCCAATCTCTGAAATAGGAAGTAGAAGTCCAGTCTCGTTATTAGCATACATAGTGGATACTAATATAGTATCTTCTCGCAGTGCCTCTTTGATTTGTTGGAGAGTATTTCCTTTTTTGGGAGTTATATAGGTCACTTCAAAGCCAAACTCATCTGTTAGGTATTCCAAGGTTTCAAGTACGGAATGGTGCTCAATAGCTGTGCTGATAATGTGCTTGCCTTGGTCTTTGTGAGCCAGTGCATAGCCTTTTAATACAGTGTTATTGCTCTCTGTCCCACCAGAAGTAAAAAAGATATGCTGGGGTTTAGTTTCTAAAAGGTCGGCAATAACTTGCCGACTTTCTCGTAATTGTTTATTTGCAGCTCGTCCCAAATGATGGGTACTAGAAGGATTGCCGAAGGTGGTATTCATCACTTCCAACATGGCAGCAATCGCTCTTTTTGACATTGGAGTCGTAGCTGCATTATCCAAATAAATCACAAATCTTATCCTTTTTTATAAGCAAAGAGTGGGCTGACTGGTTTTCTTTCATGAATACGAATAATGGCATCAGCAATCAGCTCGCTGGCAGTGATATAGGCAATATTTTTTGGTGTCTGCTGCTTCGTCTTCACAGAGTCTGTCACAAGAATTTCCTTGATAGGGGCTTGATCGAGCAAATCAGCTGCTCCATCGACAAAAAGTCCATGGCTAGAGACAGCGTAGATCTCTGTTGCCCCTTCTTCAGCAACAATTTTTGCAGCTTCTGAGAAGGTTTTTCCTGTATTTAAAATATCATCGATCAAGATAGCCTTTTTACCAGCGACTTCACCGATAATATAGCCCTCATCACGATGGGCATCATCTTGAGCATAATCAATAATCGCAATAGGAGCATCTAGCAACTCAGCAAGGCTACGAGCCCGTTTGACACCAGAGTTCTTAGGGCTGACCACGACGACATCCTCACCCATCAAGCCTTTTTCGCAGTAGTGTTTGGCAAAAAGAGGGACAGTAAAGAGGTTATCAACAGGAATGTCAAAGAAGCCTTGCACTTGAACGGCATGCAAATCAAGCGATAGGACACGGTCCACGCCAGCTTCCACCAACATATTTGCCACTAATTTTGCAGTGATAGGCTCGCGTTGGCGGGCAATGCGGTCTTGGCGAGCATAACCAAAATAAGGCATGACAACATTGACAGAATTAGCACTGGCACGTTTGCAGGCATCCACCATAATCAACAGTTCCATCAAGTGATTGTTAACTGGGTAGCTCGTTGATTGGATAATGAAAACATCGTATCCTCGGACACTTTCTTCGATGTTTACTTGAATTTCTCCGTCAGAGAATTGACGGGAGGATAGTTTACTCAAAGGAACACCAGCAGCTGTTGCGATTTTTTCAGCAATATCTGGATTCGAGTTGAGTGAAAATAATTTCATAGGTGCTTTAACAGGCATTACATCAACCATAGGTATCTAAAAACTCCTTTTTGTTTCTGTATTTCATTCTATCAAAAAATGGAAAAAATTTCAGCTATTTAGCTAATTTTTGCGCAAATCGTGCAATCTTAGAAGGTGCTTTTTGATAGGAAATTCCGTGTTTCTTGAGAAAAGCAATGAAATCCTCTTCTCCTTTTTTAGCATCTAAGACTTCCATTTCGAGTTCATAGTCGGTCGTGCCAAGATATTGGCTTTCATCAAGAGCTAATAAACCGATAGGGAATTGGATTTCACGGCGAAGAGTTGTTAAATCTCCTAAAATATCAAGAGAAGAAAGGGCGATATTTTCTTTTTTAAGGATCTTTTTTATCTCGCCTTCTGGGAGCGAAAACTGCTTGAGAAGAGCATTTGCTTTTTCCAAGCTTAAATCTTGATTATACTCCATATTGCCAATCTCTTTTGGAATTTTTAGGGTTAGTTCTGCCTGATCTTCATAAGTGCGGATGCGTAGCGCCATTTTGTGATCGCGCAGTGTAAAGTCCTTGCTATCAATGTAGTAGTTGGTCTGTTTGATGCGAGGAGCATGGGCAAAGATAGGCAAAAGCTCTTCAAATGAGGCTTTTGAGAGCAGGGTTTTAAATTCAATTTCTAAATGATTCATTTTCATGTCCTTTTCTTTTTTTTGAAAGCGATTTATGATATAATATATTTTATACGAAAAGAAATGATTTAGCAAGGTGAGTGTATGGAGATAGAATGGGAAGAATTTTTAGACCCTTATATTCAAGCAGTGGGAGAATTAAAGGTTAAATTGCGAGGTATTCGCAAGCAATATCGCAAGCAAAATCGCCATTCGCCGATTGAGTTTGTTACTGGGCGTGTCAAGCCTGTCGAGAGCATCAAAGAAAAGATGGCTCTTCGTGGGATTAAAGAGCAAAATTTGGCTCAGGATATGCAAGATATTGCAGGCTTACGGATTATGGTTCAGTTTGTTGATGACGTGGAAGAAGTGCTTTCTGTATTGCGTAAGCGTAAGGATATGACCATTGTCCAAGAAAGAGACTACATCCATAATCAGAAATCCAGTGGCTATCGGAGTTACCATGTGATTGTCAATTATCCTGTTGATACCATTAGTGGCAATAAGTCTATCTTGGCAGAAATCCAAATTCGAACCCTGTCCATGAATTTTTGGGCAACGATTGAGCATTCGCTCAACTATAAATACAAGGGAGAATTTCCAGAAGAAATCAAAAAACGTCTGGAAATTACAGCAAAAATCGCCTATCAGCTAGATGAGGAGATGGGAAAAATTCGAGATGATATTCAAGAAGCGCAAGCGCTTTTTGACCCCATTCATCGAAAACTAAATGATGGTGTAGGAAATAGTGACGATACAGATGAAGAATACAGATAAACGAATTGGTATTATCAGCAATCGGAAACGACAAAGTCAAGAAGTTTACCACGCGCTGAAATACAAACTTAGAAAAAATAATTTTATTTTAAATGATAAAAATCCAGATATTGTGATTTCTATTGGCGGAGATGGCATGTTGCTGTCTGCCTTTCACAAGTATGAGAATCAGCTAGATAGAGTGCGCTTTGTAGGACTTCATACAGGACATCTAGGCTTTTATACGGATTATCGAGATTTTGAGTTGGACAAATTGATTGAAAATCTCAAGCTAGATGCAGGAGCGAAAGTGTCCTATCCAATTTTGAATGTTAAAATTCATCACGGAGATGGTGAGGTGACTGTGAAGCGAGCCTTAAATGAAGCTACGATTAAACGATCTGGACGGACCATGGTTGCAGATGTGGTCATCAACCAAGTCCATTTTGAACGTTTCCGTGGGGATGGGATTTCCGTATCAACACCGACAGGAAGCACGGCTTATAATAAGTCCTTGGGTGGTGCCGTTCTTCATCCGACCATTGAAGCTCTGCAAGTTGCTGAGGTGGCTAGTCTTAATAATCGTGTCTTTCGCACGCTTGGCTCTTCTATCATTGTTCCGAAAAAAGATAAGATTGAGATTATTCCTGCTTGGAGTGACCGACATTCTCTTTCCATTGATAACCAACATTTTTTATATAATAACCTCTCGAAAATCGAGTATCAGATTGATCATCATAAGATCAATTTCTTGGCAACACCGAGCCATACTAGCTTTTGGAATCGGGTCAAGGATGCCTTTATTGGAGAAGTGGAAGAATGAGGTTTGAATTTGTCGCAGACGAGCATGTAAAAATCAAAAACTTTCTCAAAAAACATGAAGTTTCTAAAAGTCTACTCGCGAAAATAAAATTTCGCGGGGGTGATATAAAGGTTAATGGAATAAAGCAAAATGCGACCTATCTCTTAGATATTGGAGATGTCGTCACGATTGATATTCCAAAAGAGGAAGGTTTTGAGACTTTGCAGGCTGTGAGAAAAGACTTGGAGGTGGTCTATGAAGATGATCATTTCTTGATTCTTGATAAGCCAGCAGGAGTTGCCAGTATTCCGAGTGTCAATCATTCTAATACTATGGCGAATTATGTCAAGGCTTACTACATCCATCAAGAGTATGAAAATCAACAGGTGCATATTGTCACGCGCTTGGATAAAGATACGAGTGGCTTAATGTTGTTTGCAAAACATGGTTATGCCCATGCGAGATTAGACAAGCAGTTGCAGAAAAAGACAATCGAGAAACGCTATTTTGCTCTGATTAAGGGCGAAGGGACTTTAGAAGAGCAAGGAGAGATCATTGCTCCTATTGCTAGAGATGAAAATAGCATTATTACAAGGCGAGTCGCAAAGGGCGGTAAGTATGCTCATACGAGCTATCAAGTCGTGGCTCGCTATGGAGATATTTATTTGGTGGATATCCAGCTTCATACGGGGCGCACACACCAGATTCGAGTTCATTTTTCGCATATTGGTTTTCCACTTTTGGGGGATGATTTGTATGGTGGGAGTTTGACGGATGGGATTGAACGTCAAGCGCTCCATTGCCATTCCTTGAAATTTTATCATCCCTTTAGGGAAGAAGTCCTTACATTAGAAAGTCCTCTTCCTAATGATTTTCAAGCGCTCATTCATCACTTAGAGAAATAAAGGAGTTTCGGATGAAAATTTTTGATGATTTAAAAGCAAATTTGGTTGGAAAAAATGCACGTGTGGTCTTGCCAGAAGGAGAAGAACCACGGATTTTACAAGCGACAAAACGCTTAGTCAATGAGACAGAAGTTGTACCAGTCTTGCTTGGAAATCCAGATAAAATTCGGATTTATTTGGAAATTGAAGGTGTCACAGAAGGCTATGAGGTCATTGACCCAGCTAACTATCCTGACTTTGAAGCTATGGTCGTATCTCTCGTTGAACGTCGGGCAGGTAAAATCACAGAAGACGCAGCTCGTAGCTTGCTTCAAGAGGATTTGAACTATTTTGGAGTTATGTTGGTCTATATGGGTTTGGTTGACGGTATGGTGTCAGGTGCCATTCACTCGACTGCGGCAACGGTTCGTCCAGCTCTGCAAATCATTAAAACACAGCCGGGGATTTCACGAACTTCAGGTGCCTTTTTAATGGTACGTGGAGATGAACGCTATATCTTTAGCGATTGTGCCATCAATATCGAGCCTGATGCAGAAACCTTAGCAGAGATTGCTATCAATTCAGCAGATACTGCCAAAATGTTTGGCATTGATCCCAAAATTGCCATGCTTAGCTATTCAACAAAAGGAAGCGGATTTGGAGATCGTGTTGATAAGGTGGTTAAGGCAACCAATATTGCTCAAGAACTGCGCCCTGATTTAGCCATTGATGGAGAGTTGCAGTTTGATGCTGCGTTTGTACCAGAAACGGCAGCTCTGAAAGCACCAGGTAGCAAGGTAGCTGGTCAAGCGACTGTCTTTGTATTTCCAGGAATTCAATCTGGAAATATCGGCTACAAACTAGCGGAGCGCTTGGGAGGATTTGCAGCAGTAGGTCCAGTTCTTCAAGGGTTAAACAAGCCTGTCAATGATTTATCACGAGGCTGTAATGCTGATGATGTGTATAAATTGACTCTCATCACAGCAAGTCAGGCAATGAATCAAAACTAGAAATGAGTTGACGCAAGTCAACTTTTTTCTTTACCTAGCTATTTGTGATATACTAGGGATATGATTGATTTAAAAGACTATGGCATTGATATGTGGGATGAGGACAAAATTGCCTCGTTTAGAGAGAAATTGCTAAGCTGGTACGATGATAATAAGCGAGATTTGCCTTGGAGACAGTCAAGAAATCCTTATCACATATGGGTATCTGAAATCATGCTCCAACAGACGCGCGTGGATACAGTCATTCCATATTATGAGCGATTTTTGAGCTGGTTTCCAGAGATTAAGGATTTAGCAGAAGCACCTGAAGAAAAACTTCTCAAGGCATGGGAAGGTTTGGGCTATTATTCTCGTGTGCGCAATATGCAGGCAGCCGCCCAGCAGATGATGGAGACCTTTGATGGGCAGTTCCCATCGACTTATGACGGGATTGCAAGTCTCAAAGGAATTGGACCTTATACGGCTGGGGCTATTGCGAGCATTGCCTTTGAGTTACCTGAGCCAGCTGTGGATGGCAATGTTATGCGAGTTATGGCTCGTTTATTTGAAGTGGATTACGATATTGGTAATCCTAGCAACCGCAAGATTTTCCAAGTAATTATGGAGCATTTGATTGATCCAAAGCGTCCAGGGGATTTCAACCAAGCCTTGATGGATTTGGGATCTAGTATCGAGTCTCCTGTCAATCCTAGAACCGAAGAAAGTCCTGTTAAGGAATTCAGTGCCGCTTACTTGCATGGAACCATGGACAAATATCCGATTAAAGCCCCTAAGAAAAAGCCTGTTCCCATTTATCTCAAAGGATTTATCCTTGAAAATGACGAAGGGAAGTTTCTCCTAGAAAAAAATGAAAATGATGGACTTTTATCTGGATTTTGGCATTTTCCACTGATTGAAAGTGATAGTAGTAGTAAGGAGCAGCTGTCCTTATTTGAAGAAAGTAGTAGCAAAGAGGGACCGTCGGCTATTGAGCGTTTTGAGCAAGATTATGAGATGGAGGTGAGCTGGCAGGAGATAGCCTTTTCACAAGTCCAGCATGTCTTTAGCCATCGAAAGTGGCATATCGATCTGCTTTATGGCAGGGTTAGCGGAACTCCAGCTCTCGTAGGTAAAACTCGTTGGGTCGCACCAGAGGAATTTGCAGCCTATCCCTTTGCCAAGCCGCAGAAAAAAATGTGGGATGCTTTTTTGAAAGGAAAATAAGAAAGAAGCCTAGTTATGACATAGGCTTTTTTTGTTGTATAAAAAATTCTATTTTTGAGCAATTTTTACGAATAGATAAATAAGAGCGATACTCCTCAAGTTTGAGACAAGAATCTTATGATTGCTCTATATCATACAGCAGAGAGGTGATGCTTCACAATATGAAGAAGTTCTGAATAGCAGCTCTAAACAATGCTTAAACTATAAAATATCTTTAATAGTAGTTTATAAAGATATTATGTGAAGAGATAAAAATAGAAGGAAGAAAGACTATGGAAATTACAAATTTTTTCATTTATAAATTAAAAAGATCAGGCTTGTCTAATCAAGAAGTCATTAACGTTTTAGAATATGTAGAGATTCAAGAAAAAGAAGTCAGTCTTCGCAATATGGCAGTAGCATCAAAATCTCGCAATCCTGCTCTGTTCATAGAGCGCTATAAAAATCAAAATGATGAATTGTTAAAAGAAGAATTTGAAAAATTTCCGTCATTTTCAATTATGGATGATGTCTATCCATGGGAGTTGAGTGAGATTTACAATCCGCCAGTTTTGCTGTTTTATCAAGGAAATTTAGACCTCTTGTCTTTCCCTCGATTAGCGGTTGTAGGCAGCCGTGATTGCAGTAAAAATGGTGCTCAAGCAGTGAAAAAAGTGATTTCAGAATTAGAAAATGAAGTAGTGATTGTCAGTGGTCTTGCAAAAGGCATTGATACTGCTGCTCACATGTCAGTTCTTCAAAATGGCGGACGCACCATTGCTGTGATTGGGACAGGGCTTGATGTATTTTATCCCAAAGCTAATAAAAAATTACAGGAATACATTGGGAAAAATCACCTAGTTCTTACAGAGTACGGTCCAGGTGAACAACCACTGAAATTCCACTTTCCAGAGCGAAATCGGATTATCGCAGGTTTGAGCTGTGCAGTAGTAGTCGCAGAGGCTAAAATGCGCTCAGGTAGCTTGATTACCTGCGAGCGTGCTATGGAAGAAGGACGTGATGTCTTTGCTATTCCAGGATCAATTATTGATGGGAAAAGTGATGGTTGCCATCATTTGATTCAAGAGGGTGCAAAGTGCATCACATCAGGCGCAGACGTCCTTTTAGAGTTTCAATATTAAATGAAGTTCTCCTATAAGAAAACTTGGCAGTTGACATCCTTTAAAAAATAGTTTACACTCAATGAAGTTTAATGAACGTTAGAGGATCATAGTTTGGTAACAAAAACAAAGAAAAAAACCGCAACCAAGAAAAATTTGGTCATTGTGGAGTCGCCTGCCAAGGCAAAAACCATTGAAAAATATTTAGGACGTAATTATAAAGTATTAGCCAGCGTCGGACATATCCGTGATTTGAAAAAATCAACCATGTCCATTGATTTTGAGAATAATTATGAGCCACAATATATCAATATCCGTGGAAAAGGTCCCTTGATTAATGATTTGAAAAAAGAAGCCAAAAAAGCTAAGCAAGTCTTTCTCGCAAGTGACCCGGACCGTGAGGGAGAAGCTATTTCATGGCATTTGGCTCATATCTTGGACTTGGAAAAGGATGCGAAAAATCGAGTCGTTTTTAATGAAATTACCAAGGACGCCGTAAAAAATGCCTTTAAAGAACCACGTCAAATCAATATGGATTTGGTAGATGCCCAGCAGGCAAGACGGGTACTTGACCGTATTGTGGGTTATTCGATTTCTCCTATTTTATGGAAAAAAGTCAAAAAAGGTCTTTCAGCCGGACGGGTACAGTCTGTTGCCCTTAAATTGATTATCGACCGTGAGCATGAAATCAATGCCTTTCAGCCAGAAGAATACTGGACAATTGATGGAGTTTTCAAAAAAGGTAATAAGCAATTTCAGGCGAGTTTTTATGGCATGAATGGCAAAAAGATGAAATTATCAACCAATGAGGAAGTCAAGGAAGTCTTATCTCATCTCAAAGGTGATGATTTCATGGTTGAGGAGGTCAACAAAAAGGAACGCAAGCGCAATGCCCCGCTCCCTTATACAACATCCTCCATGCAACAAGATGCGGCTAATAAAATCAATTTCCGAACACGTAAGACCATGATGGTTGCCCAGCAACTCTATGAGGGAATCAATATTGGTTCTGGTGTGCAAGGTTTGATTACCTATATGCGTACCGACTCAACTCGGATTAGCCCTGTGGCGACTAATGAAGCAGCAGGATTTATCACCGAAAAATTTGGAGAAAAATACTCCAAACACGGTAGCAAGGTAAAAAACGCTTCTGGAGCCCAAGACGCCCATGAAGCCATCCGTCCATCAAGTGTGTATCATACACCTGAGAGTATCGCTAAATATTTAGATAAGGATCAGTTAAAACTCTATACGCTTATTTGGAACCGTTTTGTCGCTAGTCAAATGACGGCAGCTGTGTTTGACACCATGAGTGTGAAATTAGCTCAAAATGGGGTACAATTTACGGCAAATGGAAGCCAAGTGAAGTTTGATGGCTATCTTGCGATTTATAACGACTCCGATAAAAATAAAATGCTTCCTGACATGGAAAAAGGTGATACAGTAAAACGTGTCAATACCAAGCCTGAGCAGCATTTCACTCAACCGCCTGCACGCTATTCTGAGGCGACTCTCATCAAAACATTGGAAGAAAATGGAGTTGGACGTCCATCCACCTATGCACCGACCATTGAAACCATCCAAAAACGCTACTATGTCAAATTGGCTGCCAAGCGCTTTGAGCCAACAGAATTGGGGGAAATTGTCAATAGCTTGATTGTCGAATTTTTCCCAGACATTGTCAATGTGACCTTTACCGCTGAGATGGAAAAGAAACTGGATGATGTCGAGATTGGAAAAGAAGAGTGGCAAAAGGTCATTGATGCCTTCTACCAACCTTTTGAAAAAGAGGTCAAAAAAGCAGAAGATGAGATGGAGAAAATCCAGATTAAGGATGAGCCAGCTGGCTTTGACTGTGAAGTTTGTGGCAGCCCTATGGTCATCAAACTAGGGCGCTATGGTAAATTTTACGCTTGTAGCAATTTCCCAGATTGTCGTCATACCCAAGCGATTGTCAAAGAAATTGGTGTCAGCTGTCCAGCTTGCCAACAAGGTCAAATCATTGAGCGTAAAACTAAGCGAAATCGTATATTCTATGGCTGCAATCGCTATCCAGACTGTGAATTTACCTCATGGGATAAACCAGTAGGACGAGAATGTCCCAAATCTGGTCACTACCTCATCGAAAAGAAAGTTCGTGGTGGTGGGAAGCAGGTCGTTTGTAGCGATGAAAAATGTGATTACCAAGAAGAAAAAATCAAGTAACATAATTTTAATTCTGTCACCTATATTGCAAATATGGGTGATATTTTTTCCTTTAGAACTAATTTTTGATATACTAGAGGAGAACCAAATTAGAAAGAGTGATGAGGTACATTGATGTCCCAATCTTATATTACTGTCATTGGAGCTGGTTTGGCTGGCTCTGAGGCAGCTTATCAAATTGCCAAACAAGGTATTCCGGTAAAACTATATGAAATGCGTGGAGTGAAAGCGACACCACAGCACAAAACAGAGAATTTTGCAGAGTTGGTCTGCTCCAACTCCCTACGCGGAGATAGTCTAACAAACGCAGTAGGGCTTTTAAAGGAAGAAATGCGCCGTTTGGACTCTGTTATTATGAAAGCAGCAGAAAGCACGCGTGTTCCTGCTGGAGGTGCCTTGGCTGTTGACCGTGAAGGCTTTTCACAGATGGTGACCGAAGAGCTTTCTAACCATCCTTTGATTGAAGTCATTCGTGAGGAGATAACAGACCTGCCAACTGACGGAATTACCGTCGTTGCGACAGGTCCTCTGACAAGCGATGCCTTGGCAGAAAAAATCCATGAATTCAATGGTGGAGCTGGTTTTTACTTCTATGATGCGGCTGCGCCGATTGTGGATGTCAACACCATCGATATGAGCAAGGTCTATCTCAAATCCCGTTACGACAAGGGAGAAGCTGCCTATCTCAACGCACCGATGACCAAGGAGCAATTCATGGCCTTTCATGATGCCTTGGTCAATGCCGAAGAAGCACCACTCAATTCCTTTGAAAAGGAAAAATATTTTGAAGGCTGTATGCCGATTGAGGTCATGGCAAAACGTGGTGTGAAAACCATGCTTTACGGTCCGATGAAGCCAGTTGGCTTGGAATATCCAGAGGATTATACAGGCCCTCGTGACGGTGAATACAAGACTCCTTATGCGGTTGTCCAACTCCGTCAAGACAATGCAGCTGGTAGTCTCTACAATATCGTAGGCTTCCAAACTCATCTTAAATGGGGAGAGCAAAAGCGGGTCTTCCAAATGATTCCAGGGCTGGGAAATGCTGAATTTGTCCGTTATGGGGTCATGCACCGCAATTCCTACATGGATTCGCCAAATCTCTTGACACAGACCTTTCGTTCTAAGAAAAATCCGCAGCTCTTCTTTGCCGGTCAGATGACAGGGGTTGAGGGCTATGTGGAGTCTGCGGCGTCTGGCCTTGTAGCTGGTATCAACGCAGCTCGCTTGTTCAAGGGAGAAGAAGAAATCATCTTCCCTGAGACAACAGCAATCGGAAGTCTACCGCACTATGTCACCCATGCCGACAGCAAGCATTTCCAGCCGATGAATGTCAACTTTGGGATTATCAAGGAGCTGGAAGGACCTCGCATTCGCGATAAAAAAGAGCGCTATGAAAAAATCGCAGAACGTTCTTTGGCAGATTTGAGTCATACCTTGGAACAATTAAACTAAGAGAAAAAAGTTAGGGAAACCTAGCTTTTTCTTTCAGCAAAATCGCCAAAACATGATATAGTAAATAAAAAGAGATAGGAGAAGATTACTATGGAAAAGCAAGAGCACAAATCTCTCAACTATACATGGATCAATTCTTCTATGATTAGTTTGTTTCAATATCTCTTTTCCATTTTGGTCATTTTGGTTCATAGTGGGCGTTTGGTAGAAAATGAAATGCTGCATTTTACGTTTAAGAGTATCTTTGCCAGAATGGCAGTGCCTTTTTTCATGATTGGCAGCAGCTTTTTCATCAGAGGATATTTGACAGTCCATCATCGTGTAGGAGTTTACATCCGTCATTTATTGAGAACCTATCTTTTCTGGAGTGTCATCTATCTTCCCTATGCTTGGTATTATCTGCACAGTTTATCCTTACCTTTTCAACATCCTTTGATGTATCTTGTGGCTCTAGTTTTAGCTCTTGTTTATATAGGTATGTGTTACTAGCTATGGTATATTCCTGCCTTTTTATTGGGAGTTTGGTTGGTCAATCAACTCTTGCGATTTTTGGGTAAGAAAAAGGCAGTATCAGTCATTATACTTTGTTATCTCTTTGGGAGTATCGAGACTTACTCGGCTTATTTGGTAGGAACTCCACTTTTTGAGATGTATCAAGCCTATGCTCGTATCTTTATTACCAGTCGGAATGGGATTTTCTACGCCCCTCTCTTTATCTTTTTAGGCTATTTGTTGTATGACAATTTTCAAGCTGATTTCTTTAAAAAACAGTATAGCTGGAAGTTGCTGGGCTGTTTTGGGATTTTAGGATTGGAGCATATCCTTGTCTTTTTGCGGCAAGGTTTGGATAAAAATTTCTTTTTGGGATTGGCACCCTTTGTTGTTTTTCTCTTTAATGCTGTTATTCGGACGTCCCTATTTTCTGAGAAGAATTTTTCAAAATTACGAAAACTTAGTATGCTCTACTTTTCTATTCACCCGATATTTATCGAATGGACTGCATTTGTTGTGAGAAATACCTATCTCAGTCCAGCTACGAAAGGAAAGTTGCTGTTCTTTATTAGCTTTTTGGGCACTCATCTTGTTTCAGAAGTGATTTTAGCCATTAGAAACTGGCGGATTCGGCATGCGAATCGAGTTTCGTAAACTCCTTGTCATAGACAATGGATTTTTTTGTTCGTCTTTTCCGAATTATTTTAAAAAATAACTAAATTTTCTGAATATTTCCGCAAAAGTATGCTATACTAGGGATACTAGAAATAGAAGAGAGAATCCTATGAACAAGTCTTATTTTTATCTTGATATGAAAACGCACGAATTAGAGGTTCCATACAGCAAAAAGAAGCGCCGTATTCGTGTATTATTGCCCAAGAACTATGAAAATGATACAGAGCAATCCTACCCAGTTGTTTATTTTCACGATGGGCAAAACGTGCTTTATAGCAAGGAATCCTTTAGTGGTCATTCTTGGAAGGTGATTCCTGCCATCAAACGCAATCCTGATCTTGCTAAGATGATTGTTGTGGCGATTGATAATGACGGTTTTCAACGGATGAATGAGTATTCCGCGTGGAAATACAAGGAAATCAATATCCCAGGAGTCCAGTTTGGCGGACAAGGGACAGAATATGCTGAGTTTGTCATGGACGTGGTCAAGCCTTTCATAGACCAGAAATATCGCACCAAGTCGGATAAGGCTCACACAGCTATGATTGGCTCTTCTTTGGGCGGAAATATCACCCAGTTTATGGGGATTGAATACCAAGAAAGGATTGGTTGTTTAGGTGTCTTTTCATCGGCTAACTGGCTTCATCAAGAGGCATTCAATCGTTACATTGAAAAGAAAAATTTAGATAGTAGCCAGCGAGTTTATATCTATGTAGGCACAGAAGAAGCTGATGATACGGACAAGACGCTTATGGCAGGAAATATCAAACAGGCTTATATTGATTCCTCATTGACCTATTATGAGCAGTTGATTCGAGGAGGCATTCCTTTGGACAATTTGCTCCTTCGGATCAAATCAGGAGCTGAGCACAATGAACTAGCTTGGTCTGAGCAAATGGTCGAATGTTTTCAATTTTTTAGTGAGAAATGGTAGAAAAAGGAGAGAAACATATGCAAGTAGAATATCTTAGTCACTGGAGTGGTCATCTAAATCGTGAAATGAAGCTCAACCACTATGGACATGCAGGGATTCCTGTCGTTGTCTTTGCCTCATCAGGAGGCAGTCACAATGAATATGCAGATTTTGGCATGATTGAGGCTTGTCGAGACTTTATCGAAAGAGGGAAGATTCAATTTTTCACACTGAGCAGTGTGGATTCTGAAAGTTGGCTAGCAGACTTTAAAGCGCCGCATGACCGTGCTATGATGCACCAAGCGTATGACCGCTATGTGATTGAGGAGGCGATTCCTTTTATCAAACACCACACAGGTTGGTTCGATCCGATGATGACGACTGGTTGCTCAATGGGGGCTTACCACGCGCTGAATTTCTTTTTGAATCATCCGGATGTGTTTAACAAGGTGATTGCCCTAAGTGGCGTTTATGACGCACGTTTCTTTGTTGGTGAATACGGTACAGATGAAGCGATTTATCAAAATTCTCCGTCTGACTTTATTTGGAATCAAAATGACGGCTGGTTTATCGACCGCTATCGCCAAGCAGATATTATCATATGTACAGGACTAGGGGCTTGGGAGCACGATGGTCTGCCATCTTTTTACACCCTAAAAGAGGCTTTTGATCACAAAAATATCCCAGCTTGGTTTGCCGAGTGGGGACATGATGTAGCCCATGATTGGGAGTGGTGGCGCAAGCAGATGCCGTATTTCCTCAATGAATTAAATCTGTAAAGGAGGATTCCTATGAATTATATTGTTATTTCACCTTATTATCCGCAGAATTTCCAACAGTTCACTATTGAGCTTCATCAGCAAGGAATCAAGGTTTTAGGGATTGGACAAGAACCGTATGAGCAGTTAGATGAGCCTTTAAAGCAAGCTTTAAGTGAGTATTTCCGTGTTGATAATCTGGAAAATGTTGATGAAGTCAAGCGTGCGGTAGCCTTTTTATTCTATAAACATGGAGCTATTGACCGCATTGAATCCCACAATGAATACTGGCTGGAGCTAGATGCAGCATTACGCACGCAATTCAATGTTTTTGGGGCAAAGACAGAAGATTTGGTAAAAACCAAGTTTAAATCTGAAATGAAAAAATACTTCCAAAAAGCAGGAGTTCCAGTAGTACCTGGTAAGGTCATTAAACAACTGGCAGATATTGACCAAGCAGTCAAGACGATTGGTCTACCTATGATTGCAAAGCCTGATAATGGCGTGGGAGCAGCAGCGACCTATAAATTAGAAACTGCAGCGGATGTAGAACGGTTTAAGACTGAGTGGGATCAAACGACTGTTTACTTTTTTGAACAATTTGTCACTTCTAGCGAAATCTGTACCTTTGATGGTTTGACGGATAAGGACGGAAACATTGTCTTTTCTACGACGTTTGACTATGCCCATACACCGCTTGATTTGATGATTCATAAGATGGACAATTCTTACTATGTATTGAAAGACATGGATCCAAAGCTACGCAAATATGGGGAAAGCATTGTCAAAGAATTTGGCATGAAAGAGCGGTTTTTCCATATCGAGTTTTTCCGTGATGGAGATGATTACATCGCTATTGAGTACAATAATCGTCCAGCTGGAGGCTTTACGATTGATGTTTATAATTATGCTCACTCGATGGATCTCTACAAGAACTACGCGTCCTTGGTTGCAGGGCATGGTTTTGAGGAGTCTAAGTTTGAACCCCTTTATTGCCTTGCAGTGTCTCGAAGAGATCAGAAAGATTATCGCTATTCTGAGGAGGAAATTCTTCATAAATACCAAACTCAGCTCAAGACTGTTAAGCGCATGCCACGCGCCTTTGCAGAATTACAAGGAGATAGCCTGTATATGCTCACAACTGACAATCGTAAAGAACTAGAACAGATGATTGCTGACTTTGGTGCTGTTCAATAAAAAAAGAGAGCTTGCTCTCTTTTTTTATTTGTCAAAAGAAATTGTTCATTTTTCACAATTTCTTTTGACAAGGCTTTCATAAAGGGATATAATGAAAGAGAGTATATAAATATATAATCGTAGAAAGGTTGTGGTATCATGACACTTGATAAAGCTCTATTACTAGAGGTGTTCCGTAAAATGGAAGAAATCCGTCGGATGGATTTAAAAATTGCGCAACTCGTGAAGAAAGGAAAGGTTCCTGGGATGACGCACTTCTCTGTCGGAGAAGAAGCAGCAAACGTTGGAGCCATGCTGGCTCTTGATAAAGATGATTTGATTACCTCAAATCACCGCGGGCACGGGCAAGCCATTGCTAAAGGAATTAACTTAAATGAGATGATGGCAGAAATCCTCGGCAAATACACCGGAACTTGTAAAGGTAAGGGTGGTTCTATGCATATTGCAGACCTAGATGCTGGTAATCTAGGTGCCAATGGTATTGTAGGAGGGGGCATGGGGATTGCTGTTGGCGCAGCATTGAGCCAGCAGATGCATAAAACCGGTCGTATCGTTGTATGTTTCTTTGGAGATGGAGCGACAAATGAGGGGGTGTTCCATGAAGCAGTCAATATGGCTTCTATCTGGAATTTACCAGTCATTTTTTATTGCATTAACAATGGTTATGGTATTTCTGCGGATATTAAAAAGATGACCAATGTCAAACATATCCATGAGCGGAGCGCTGCGTATGGGATCCCTGGGATGTTTATCCCAGATGGCAATAATGTTCTTGACGTCTATGAAGAATTTAAAAAAGCAGTGGAGCATGTGCGTAGCGGCAAAGGACCTGTCTTGATTGAAAGCGTGACCTATCGTTGGCTAGGGCATTCGTCTTCTGACCCTGGCAAATACCGTACGCGCGAAGAAGTAGAAGAATGGAAGAAAAAAGACCCGATTGAACAACTTAGAAACCATCTAATAGAAAATAACCTAGCCACAGCTGAGGAGTTAGAAGTGATTCAAGCAGATGTTAAAGAAACAATCGAAGCGTCTGTCGTCTTTGCAGAAGAGAGTCCATTCCCACCACTAGCATCTGCTTTTGAAGATATTTACGCAGACTAAGAGAGGAGAAAGATAGATATGGAAACAAAAGTAATGTCATTCCGCGATACCATTATCCTTGCAATGTCTGAGGAAATGCGTCGTGATGAGAATGTCCTATTAATGGGAGAAGATGTCGGTATCTTTGGAGGAGATTTTGGAACATCCGTTGGAATGTTGGAAGAGTTTGGTCCAGAACGTGTTAGGGATTGTCCGATTTCTGAGGCAGCTATTTCAGGAGCCGCAGCAGGAGCTGCTATGACAGGGCTTCGTCCGATTGTAGATATGACCTTTATGGACTTCTCTGTCATTGCCATGGATGCGATTGTCAATCAAGCAGCGAAAACGCGCTATATGTTTGGCGGAAAAGGGCAGGTGCCGATGACGGTGCGCTGTGCAGCAGGAAATGGTGTCGGATCAGCTGCTCAGCATTCGCAGTCCTTGGAAAGCTGGTTTACGCACATTCCAGGATTGAAGGTGGTAGCTCCAGGAACACCAGCTGATATGAAAGGTTTGCTGAAAGCTTCGATTCGAGATAACAATCCGGTCATTATCTTAGAATATAAGTCTGAGTTCAATCAAAAAGGAGAAGTCCCTGTGGATCCTGACTATGTTATTCCGCTTGGTGTAGGGGAAATCAAAAAAGAAGGAACAGATATCACAGTCGTTACGTACGGAAAAATGTTGCGCCGTGTCATGCAAGCAGCAGAAGAATTAGCAACAGAAGGAATTTCTGTTGAAGTCGTTGACCCTAGAACTCTGGTACCTTTGGACAAGGACATCATCATCAATTCTGTGAAAAAGACAGGTAAGGTCGTTTTGGTAAATGATGCGCATAAGGCGAGCGGCTACATTGGTGAGATTTCAGCTATTATCTCTGAGTCAGAAGCCTTTGATTATTTAGATGCTCCTATTCGTCGTTGTGCAGGTGAAGATGTGCCAATGCCGTATGCACAAAATCTCGAAAATGCAATGATACCAACCGTTGAAAGTATCAAGGATGCAATTCGCAAAACCTACCATAAAGAATAGCAATATTATTTTACATAACTAATATTATGCAAAATAATACCTATTTATACGAAGCACAATCATGAAAGAGGAGTCTCCATGACAGATGATAAGTTAAGAGCGACCCCTGCCGCTAGAAAATTAGCAGATGAGCTAAAGCTCAATCTCTACGACATTTCTGGAACAGGCGCAAAGGGGCGCGTGCATAAAGAAGATGTAGAAAATTATAAGGAAACCAATCGTGTGAAAATTTCTCCTTTGGCGAAGAAAATTGCAGAAGAACACAATATTGCGTGGCAAGAAATTCACGGAACAGGTGTCCGTGGCAAGATCATGAAAAAAGATGTCTTAGCTCTCTTGCCTGAAAATGTTGAAAGTGATACGATTAAATCACCTGCTCATATTGAAAAAGTGGAAGAGCTACCATCTAATCAAACAGCTTTTGGTGAAATCGAGCGTATTCCAATGTCACCAATGCGTAAGGTCATTGCTCAACGGATGGTCGAAAGTTATCTCAAAGCTCCTGTTTTTGCCTTGAATTACGAGGTGGATATGACCAATCTCATTGCTCTTCGTAAGCAAGTCATTGAGCCTATCTTAGCCAAAACAGGTAATAAAGTAACCTTTACGGATTTGATTGGTTTAGCGGTGGTGAAAAATCTGATGAAACTAGAACATCGCTTTATCAACGCTAGTCTCAATCCTGAGGGAACAGAAATTACGGTTCATCATTATGTGAACTTAGGCATTGCAGTTGGATTAGATGAGGGATTGCTCGTGCCTGTCGTGAAAAATGCAGAAAAAATGACACTATCAGAATTTGTCTCCGCATCTAAAGAGCTGATTAAGGCTACACAGGCAGGAAAACTAAAACCTGACCAAATGTCAGGGTCAACCTTCTCGATTTCAAATCTAGGAATGTTTGGGATTGATTCTTTCAATCCGATTATCAACCAACCGAACTCTGCCATCCTTGGCGTGGCTGCTACTCAAGAAAAAGCAGTGGTTGTTGATGGAGAAATTGTGATCCGTCCAATCATGAAATTGACCTTGACGATTGATCATCGAGTAGTTGATGGAATGAACGGGGCGAAGTTTATGGTAGATCTCAAACATACCCTAGAAAATCCTATGGAATTGCTTGTATAATAGACGAGAGAAAGAGATAAAGGAGAAGACATGGCTTTAGAAGTAATTATGCCCAAAGCAGGGGTTGATATGACCGAAGGACAGATTGTCCAATGGAATAAAAAAGTAGGAGAATTTGTCAAAGAAGGAGAAATTCTTTTAGAAATTATGACCGATAAGGTCAGCATGGAGCTAGAAGCAGAAGAAGATGGCTATCTGATTGCGATTTTAAAAGGAGATGGTGAAACAGTTCCTGTTACAGAAGTCATTGGGTATCTAGGAGCAGAGGGCGAGTCTATTCCATTGGCTTCAGGAGCGCCTGATGCAGCACCAGCTAATGAAGTGGGAACTGGTGAAGCAATGCTAGAAGATAAGAGTGATGATGCCTATGATATTGTAGTCATTGGTGGTGGTCCTGCTGGTTATGTGTCTGCTATTAAAGCAGCGCAATTAGGCGGAAAAGTTGCTTTAGTTGAGAAATCTGAGCTTGGTGGAACTTGTTTGAACCGTGGTTGTATCCCAACTAAGACTTATCTCCATAATGCAGAAATCATTGAAAATATCGGGTATGCAGCACATCGTGGTATTATCATTGAAAATCCTGCCTTTAGCATTGATATGGATAAGGTTCTTGAGACGAAAAATAAAGTAGTCCAAACCCTTGTTGGTGGAGTAGCTGGACTCTTGCGGAGCTATGGCGTAGATGTTTATAAAGGCGTAGGAACGATTACTAAAGACAAGAATGTTTTGGTTAATGGTGAAGAAGTACTAGAAACCAAGAAAATCATCCTAGCAGGCGGCTCAAAAGTCAGCAAAATCAATGTTCCTGGAATGGAATCATCCTTGGTCATGACCAGCGATGATATTTTAGAGATGAATGAAGTCCCAGAAAATCTTGTCATCATCGGTGGTGGGGTTGTCGGTATTGAACTTGGACAAGCCTTTATGACCTTTGGAAGTAAGGTGACGGTTATTGAAATGATGGACCGCATTGTACCAGCGATGGATAAGGAAGTCTCTAAAAACCTCCGTCTCATTTTGGAACTAAAAGGCATGACGATTTTGACAGAGACTAAGTTACAAGAAATCATCGAAGAAAATGGTCAATTACGGATTAAAGTTGAAGGCAAGGACGATATTATAGCCGATAAAGCCTTGCTATCTATCGGACGTGTACCAGATCTTGAAGGGATTGGTGATATTGAGTTTGAGATGGATCGTGGACGAATCAAAGTCAATGAATACATGGAAACATCCGTTTCTGGTATCTATGCACCGGGAGATATTAACGGTACCAAGATGTTGGCTCATGCTGCCTTTCGCATGGGAGAGGTAGCAGCTGAAAATGCCTTAAAAGGCAATCATGCTATTGCAAAATTGAACTTAACCCCTGCTGCAATTTATACCTTGCCAGAAGTCGCAGCTGTCGGTTTGACTGAAGAGCAAGCTCGTGAAAAATATGATGTAGCAATCGGAAAATTCAACTTTGCTGCAAATGGACGTGCCATTGCTTCTGACGCTGCACAAGGATTTGTCAAAGTTATCGCAGATAAGAAATACGGTGAAGTCCTAGGAGTACATATCATTGGACCATCAGCAGCTGAGTTGATTAACGAAGCGTCTTCTATTATTGAGATGGAAATTACGGTCGAAGAAATGCTCAAGACCATTCACGGACATCCAACCTATTCAGAAGTGATGTACGAAGCCTTTGCAGATGTATTAGGCTTAGCTGTACATTCTCCAAAGAAAAAGTAAAAAACATGTGCAAATGATGGGAGTGGGATTCAATCGTGATTTCGAAGAAATTGATTTTGTTAACTTCGCTTTCCAATTTTTAGGCTCAGGTATCAATAGTCACTTCCTTGGCTATTGATATGCGCCAAACTGTTAGAATTATAAAATGTAACGAGGTTGGATATTTTTATCCCACTCTCCATTTGTCATCGACTATCTCAATCTGGAGGATTTATGAAATACATTATCAATCATAGCAATGATACGGCTTACAATATTGCCTTAGAAGAATATGCTTTTAAGCAGTTGTTAGACGAAGACATGATTTTCCTACTGTGGATTAACAAACCATCCATCATCGTAGGACGTCATCAAAATACCATCGAAGAAATCAACCGTGATTTTGTGCGGGAAAATGGTATTGAAGTGGTTCGCCGGATTAGCGGCGGTGGCGCTGTTTATCATGATTACAATAATCTAAATTACACCATTATTTCTAAGGAAAGTGAAGACCGTGCCTTTGATTTTAAGAGTTTTTCCATTCCTGTGATTAAAACCTTGGAATCTCTTGGTGTGAAAGCTGAATTTACTGGTCGAAATGACTTGGAAATTGATGGTAAAAAATTCTGTGGCAACGCTCAAGCTTATATCAACGGACGTATCATGCACCATGGTTGTCTCTTATTTGATGTGGATTTGTCAGTCTTATCCAAGGCACTTAAGGTTTCAAAAGATAAAATTGAGTCGAAAGGTGTAAAATCCGTTCGAGCGCGTGTGACGAATATTATTGATGAATTGCCTGAAAAGATCACTGTCGAAGCCTTCCGTGATCTACTTTTAGATTACATGAAAAAAGAATATCCAGACATGACCGAGTATATTTTTTCAGAAGAAGAGATTGCAGCGATTGAAAAGACCAAGGCGGAAAAATTCGGAAATTGGGACTGGAATTATGGGAAATCGCCAGACTATAATATCAAGAGAGGTACGAAATTCCAAAGTGGAAAAGTGGAAGTTTATGCCAACGTCGTGCAATCCCGCATTGAAAACCTAAAAATTTACGGAGATTTCTTTGGAATTGAAGATGTAGCTGCGGTTGAAGAGGTTGTCAAAGGAATTCCTTATGAGCGCGAGAGCGTTTTAGAAGCTTTAGAGACGCTTGATATTAGTCGTTACTTTGCAGGTATTAGTCGAGAAGAGATTGCAGAAGCGATTGTGGGGTGATACTATGAGCATTACAGTATTGATTACCTATAAGGGAAAGGGTGTGGCAGCCCAGCAATTTGCTAGAGAAATGGAACAAACAGGTATCGCAGAACGTATTCGTCAAGAAGTCGGAAATTTGCGCTATGAATATTTTCGACCTTTTGATGATGAGGAAAGTATCCTGCTGGTCGATAGTTGGGAAAATCAAGAAGCCTTAGACCTCCATCATGCTTCTCCTATGATGGGAGATATTATACGTTTGCGGGAAAAGTATGACTTACATATGGCAGTGGAACGTTATTACTCAGAAGATGTTCCCGAACAAGATTTGATCTTTATTCGTAAGGAGAAAAAATGATGTCATTTCAAAAGGTAGCTGACTTACTTCAGCAGCTGGATCGCTCTATTTGGATACAGACTTTAGAAAAAACCATGTATCTTTACTGGACAAAGAAAGTTTATCAGGAAAATCAGTCGTTTTGGTAGGATTGGCTACCTTAATTTTTTCCATTTGGAATGGCACTGGTCGCATTTTTAAGAGATTTTCCACTATAAAATTTAGAATAGTTTTCTAGTGATGAGTCATCGCTTATCTCAGCAACAGCTTTTTCAGCTAGCAAATAGCATTCCTGTCTCGATCGGTCTTCACCAATTAGCTTGATTGGTTCAGGCAGCTATTCTGCTTGAATTAATCAAGCCTATGTGTGGAATGTTGCTTTTCTTCACCATCATTTGATAGAAGCATTAGGAAAACGCTTTATTTTGTGCTATACTAAGAGCAAAGAATAAGGAGGCAGATATGTCACATCATGTTTTACAAAATGGGTCGGATATTCGAGGGATTGCGATTGAAACGGACGAATACGCTGTGAATCTAACAGAAGAAGCAGTTCGGAAGATAGCAAGAGGTGTCATCCATTGGCTATGCCAAGATGAGCAATTCTCTAAAATCTATCAAGCAGGACAGCTAAAAATCGGAATTGGACGAGATAGTCGTCTCAGTGGTCCGAGTTTAGTTGCCGCTTTTTCGCAAGAAGCAACTCGATTTGGGGCTCAAGTCTTGGATTTTGGATTAGCCACAACCCCTGCCCTCTTTATGAGTACGCAGTACCCAGAGTTTGCTTGTCATGCTGGTATTATGGTGACTGCTAGTCACTTGCCTTACTATTTTAATGGCATTAAGATTTTTAGCCAAAAAGGTGGCGCTGAACACGAAGATATTGCTTTCATCCTTGAGAACAGTGAGGAATTACCAGTAGAAAGTAAGGGGACTGTGACTCCAGCTGATTTGATGAACCCTTATGCTGAGGACTTGGTGGAAAAAATTCGTAATGCCAATAACGGAGAGCAAGAACCTTTGAAAGGCTTGCATATCTTGGTCGATGCTGGAAATGGAGCAGGTGGTTTCTTTGCTGAAAAAGTCTTAGAACCTCTAGGTGCTAAGACGGCAGGTTCTCAATTTTTAGATCCTGACGGGACTTTTCCAAACCATATCCCAAATCCTGATAATAAAGAAGCCATGGCAAGTATTCAGGAAGCAGTATTGCGCCACAACGCAGATTTGGGAATTATCTTTGATACCGATGTCGATCGTGCAGCTCTCGTGACCAAGTCAGGAGAGATTCTCAATAGGAATAATCTAATTGCCGTTCTCAGTCAAATCATTCTGCAAGAACACCCAGGAACGAGCATTGTGACCAATTCGCCGACTTCTGAACATTTAAAACGCTTTATTGAAGAGCTGGGTGGTAAGCAGATTCGGTATATTTCAGGCTATCGCAATGTCATCAATAAGGCCATCGCCACTAATGAAGAAGGTATAGATTGTCAGTTAGCCATTGAGACATCCGGTCATGCTGCCTTTAAGGAAAATTACTTTCTTGATGATGGCACCTATGCAGCGGCGAAGATTCTCATGCTTTTACCTCACTTACAATCAGACGGAAAGAGCTTAGATGATTTGATTGCAACTTTAAAACAGCCAGTTGAAACGCAGGAAGTTCGCTTTAAGTTGGAAACAGATAATTTTCGTGCCCTTGGTGAACAAGCGATTGCAGATTTGCGAGAGCAAAAGATAGATGGCTTTGTCTTTAATCCTGAAAATGAAGAAGGGGTGCGGTTTGATGTTAGCTCTCCATACGGCTCTGGCTGGTTCTTACTACGCATGAGTCTTCATGAACCTCTGCTAGTTTTACAAGTTGAGAATGACGAACTAGGTCATATTCCAGCTATTTTAAAAGAAATAAGTCACTGTTTGAAAGTCTATCCAGCTATCAATCAAGCACAATTACAGGCTATTATTCAATCATAAAATCAAAAAAGTAAGGTCTCAAACCTTACTTTTCAATCTTTTCTTGGCTTAAAAATGCAATAATCTGCTGAATGATTTCATCTTGTTGCTCAGAAGCAGAAATAACTGGCGTTCCGTCTTTTTGTTGCTGACCATAAAGACCAAATCCGCTATGATTTCCTCCCTCAATGGTCACATAGTGAGTATCTGCTGGTAGTCGCTTTTAGCCTCTTCGTATTTGTCCCATTTTAAAATCTTGTCTTTAGAGGCAGTCAGTGAGAGTACAGGAAGATTGCTATTTGCTAGATTAATGCTATCAGATGGATAGGCAGCTAGCAAAATCAATCCATCAACTTCAGGCAGTTCAGTATTCATGCTAGCCACAACCCCACCCAGGGAATGCCCACCAATAGAGACATGCTTCAAGCCGTAACGTTTGATGACTTTCTTGGCTTTACCTGTTGAGAGAATGGGTAGATTAAGCGTGGAGTTAAGGAGATAGACAGTGTACCCTTTCTCAGCAAGCACAACTCCGAGTTTGGCATAGCTTTTAGCTTCAACCAAGCCACCACCATAGAGAAGAACCGTTCCTTTTTCATCTTTGGCTTTGAAAATCATTGTACCATTTTCAATCCTAGCTTGCTTGACATAACTGAGAGCTTCAGATGTAGGCTGATAGGTCCTACTATGGATAGCAATTCCTCCGATAAAGCTAGATGCCAGTAGCAGTAGAAGGATTATTTTGAGAATTTTTTTCAGTCATTTCATACCTGTTTTTTCTAAAATGGGTTAATAGTGGTCTTTACAAGAATAAATGTAAATAGTCGTATCGTCAACACTATAAATAATTCGATGTTCATCTGAAATCCGTCTAGACCATTTACCAGTTAGGTCATATTTTAACGGTTCAGGTTTTCCAATACCTGAAAATGGATGACGATCAATTTCTTTGATGAGTCGATTGATTTTCTTAATCGTTGTTTTATTTCCTTGATCGTACCAATACATGTAGTCATTCCATGCATCATCTGACCAAGCCTTAATCATTATCTTCTACCTCAAGAAGTTCATGTGTGTGAAAGTTTCTAGTCTTGAACTGCTCATCGCCACGCTTGATTTTATCCATCAAGTAGCTATTTGACATAATACGAAATGTCTCTTGCATATTGTCATAATCTCTCTTAGAAAGGACTACAATGGTGTCTTCCACATCACGCGAGGTTACAATGAGCGCCTCAGCATCTTCATTCACCTGCTTCATGTAATGCTTCAGATTTTGTCTGAAATTTGAGTAAGCTACCGCTTCCATGGAATCATCTCCTTTTGTTTACTTGTACAATAAATTGTACCTCAAAAACATAGAAAAAGCAAGAATTTGTACAAGATATTGTCAAAAAAACGAAAACAAACAGCACAGAACTTCGTTAGAAATCCTGTGCTGTTTGTCTTATTTGGGATATTAAATCTTTTTATTCCCACTCGCTAATTGTCATATATTGATTGACTAGAATTGTTGATTTAATAGCGTTTGATAATACAATCTATTGTTTTAATTTAGTATAATTTGATTATTTTGTTGTTAAATTGTTGTTACTTCTGATGAATATAGTAAAGAAGTTCGTCAACTATTGTTTCGAGAATTTTTTCTTGATTTTTATTGAGATTATGCTGTTCTATCAATTCTGTTTGAAGTTCTGATAGAGTTTTTTTATCTTGTATACATTGTATCCATAGGGAGTGCTTAAAAATGTCTAGTTCGTTAGGAGAAAAACTTTCTATTTTGCTTAGCTTTATATCTCGTAAAGGCATGTAATCAATCAGCGCAAATTTAGTTTGTCCTAGTAGCTCATCAGTGGTAATATTAAATATTTTAGCTAATTTAATTATGTTATCAAGACTAGGTTCATTTTTTCCTGTTTCCCAATCACTATAGGAATTTTGCTTTATGCCAATTTGTTCTGCTAACTCTTTCTGAGTTAGTTTATTTTTTTTTCTAAGAGTTTTCAATTTATCAGTAAAAAATGTCATAATGTATCTCCAATCGTAAAAAACGATATTTTGTTGACAAATATCGTGAAACGCGTTAAAATAGTTGTATCGTATATAACGATATTCAAATTATACCAAACTATTCAACTGTTTGGCAAGTAGAAATGAGGTAACAGCCTATGATTGTATAAAAAAGTCTTTGAAAAGCAGAACTTCTCAAAGACTTACCAAAATAACTAACTTGATTATACCATATTTTAGAGAAAAGAGAAAAGGAGATGGAATGTTATAAAGATTTAAGAGATATTGCAAAAGCTACAGGAAAATCATACAGTTCGGTTAAAAAGTGGCGTTTAAAGGTTGAGGAACTAGCTGGCTATAAGTTTAAAATGACTAGAATGCGAGTGAGCCGTAGACGTGTACAAGATGTCTATCAGTTCACCGAAGAAGAGTTTGAGAAGTTTGTCAGATTGTCTAAAAGGATTGATGAGACAAATAACTTGGCGCAGTCTGTAGTGGAAATTTGGGGTGATTTAAAGGCTCGTAGAGAGCGTAAACTGTATCAAGATGTTGCTGATACAAAAGTTACCCTAAACAAGCTAGTAAAAGCTCACAACTCCAAAAATTTAATAATAACAGCCCTTCAAAATAGGGTAGAGAAACTAGAAGAAAGACTGGAAGTGCTGGAAGAAAATCAGTCTAAAGGCTTCTTCTCACGAAATAAAAAGAAAGAAAAAAGAGGTATTTAAGTTTGAAAAAAAATAAAAGCTAATTGATTTATTGTTTATCCTAATTTTGGGCGCACTAAAAAGAGGTGTTGAAACCTGATTTTTGAGATTAAGCGACATTGAATCCGTGCTGTTGTGCAAAACGAACAGCGTCTTGAACAGACATCGTTTTATCAGGATTTCGTATTTCGGTCAGTCCTTGTAAAACAGGATTGTAGTCTTCTTGTTTCCGTAGCACTTGGTACACAGAAACCAGTAATCTGCGACAGATAGCGATGATAGCTTTTCTGTGCCCACGACGTTTCTTTAGCTTGAGATATTTGTTTCTGAATTCAGGATGTTTATCAGACCTAACAATAGCATTAGCAATTTGAACGAGAAAAGGTTTGAGGTATTGTCCACCTTTAGAAATACGAGTAGAATATTTCTTCCCCGCACTTTCATTGTTGGCAGGGACAAGTCCAGCCCAGGAACAGAGTTTTCCAGCAGAATCAAAGACAGTCATATCGTCCCCTATTTCAGAAATGATTCTGAGTGCAGAGAGTTCCTCTTTGAAACCAGGCACAGTTTGAATTAACTTGACCTGTTCTTGATATTCTTTTCCCAATTCCCGAATCATTGCTTCTAAGTCTTCTTTACAGATAGCTAGGGCATCATAGTGGGCTTTGATGACTCTGATTTTCTCAGCTTGTTCAGGTGTTAATTCGCCTTCCGTAGCGATTTCCAAGTCTTGCACTTTATCCTTCATTCTCTTGTGAACGAGTTGTTCAATGTTTGGTTTCTCTTCAGGATTGTCAAGGATGCTTGTAATAATAGCTTGAGCACTCTTTCCGAAGACATCGGAAACGACACTTGCAATTTGAAGATTAGACCAAGTTAGGCAGTTTTGGTAACGATTTTTCTCGCTAACTTGAAGTTGTGTTAATTTCATTCGATAGCGAAATAGGTCACGTAATTGTCTGATTTTGAGCGGGGGAATAAAGCTAGAAGCAACTAAATCATGCTTGAAGAGGTCGGCTATCCATTGCGCATCTTTCTTGTCGGTTTTCTTTCCTCGAATAGCTTTGACATATTTGGGATGAGCTAAGCAGACATTGGTCTGTTCTTCTAGGATATTGAAAACAGGAATCGAGTATTTACCAGTAGATTCCATACAGACATCGAAGCAGGAATAATATTCCAACCAATCACGTAGCTGAGTGAGTCCATTGGTAAAGGTGGAGAAGCGTTTACGATGGTACTCAGTAATTCCTTGACTATTGGTGATGGCAATAACTGCTACGACAAAAGTTTTATGCACATCAATTCCACAACAATTAGGATAAACGATTTTTAACATAGGAGGAAACTCCTTTCTCAAAAGTAGAGAAGCTCCTATCCCTTGACTGCTCTTCCCTTTCACAAACGAGTCGCTTATCCAAGTATAAGTTTACGTGCTCTTAGTCACAGTTAGTTGTGCTTGATAGGAAGAACCACACCTATAATTATTCGAGGTAGTAGCTGAACTACTCACTTACTCTCCTCCCCGTGATTTGTAGTAGTGATAGGGCTTCTCACTGTTATTATAGACAAAAATAAAGAGCGTAGCACTTTTTCATTCAGTGTTGTGCCTTGAGTGAAACGAAAGGAATGAATTATAATTATGGCACAACCAACATGGAATCGTACACTATCAGAAGTATTACAACAAAATACGGTTCGGAAAACATTTACCAGTGAAAAGACAGGAAATGAATACGAAACTGATGTAATTGAAAAACTTGAAGTTGTCTCTACAGGTAGCGTAGAGGAAGTAGACGGCAAGTATAGTTATTCTGTAGTTGATACAGTTCATCAGCTAGAATACACTATCAAGACACAGAACGAAATTGAGGTATTCTTTGGAGCAGAACTTATCTTTAGTAATGTGACAGGTGGTATGACCAATAATGGTCGCGGTTGGTATAAAGCTGACAGTGTATCTTTGAAGAAGGAAACTCGTTGATTTATAGTGAAAACATAGCTTTTGGTGAGATGTAGCCCGCACCTTCGTTGTCGGGCGGAACGCCCCCGTCAGCGAAGGTGCGGTGCAACTACTAGCTCTCCAAAACCAAGCTATGTTTTCACTAAAGGAGTTTTCATAAGTTTTCATAATTTCGTTATTTCGATTTTAAAAGTTTACATAAATTTTGTCAAAAGTTTTTTTAGCGTTTCTATATATCCATAATGCCAAAACCTATGCGCGCGCCATTCTAGGACTTGACGATAGAATGGTGCAAAACCATTGACACCATTGGGTTTAAGACGGTTAGTCGCCCCTCAAAACGGGGCATTAAAAACCCTAAAAATGGTGAAAAAGGTTGGATATATTCTTGGATATATAGTGGATATATAGAAAGAAAAACGCTTCTATATATCCAAAAAGTGCCAAAATTTTGTGAAAAAAGTTTGAAAACAAAGCGAAAACACTGTTTTATTAGAGAGGAGAAAGATGAGTAGAAAACGAATTAGAAACAGACGATTTCTTTTTGAGCAACAGTTGAAATCGAACTATTGGAATTGGTCTCCCGAGGAGAAAAAGTTGCTTGATAATTGGCAAGAAAATAAGGATAAGATATTTAGACATATCTTTGATTGTATCCGCCATTTAGTAGAAGAAGATGAATTTGTGGAGTTTGCAATAGTTATCCATGATAAAGATGTATCGTATGGTACGAAACTAGTTGAACCGCATGTGCATGGCTATATTGATTTTCCAAAATTGGTTGACTTATCAAAGGTAGCTGGTGCATTAGGCTTGGAACGTGAACGCATTGAAACTCCTAAATCGAAGGGGGGGCGTAAATATACACGTATCAACGCTTTAGCTTATCTTATTCATGCCAAAGATAAAGATAAATACCAATATCCTGCAAGTGATGTAGAAACGTTTGATACGCTTGATTATGAAAGCTTTATCAACCAAAACAAGGAAGATTTTGAAAAATACTCTGCTACTAAAAAGCGTGAAAAATCAGATGAAAGCCTTGATTTAGTTTATGATAAAATTGTCCGTGGAGAATTGACTGAAGACGATATTTTAGATGATGAGAATTTAAGGTATTTATGGTCGCATAACCAACAAAAATTTGATGAAGCCTTTAAGGCTTACGGTAAAATTGCCTCTCGATTAACCTTAAAAGCTATCGAAAGAGGAGAGTTCCAACCAACTATCTTGTATATCCATGGTCACTCTGGTGTAGGTAAAACTAGTTTGGCAAATGAACTAATTACTAGAATTAGTGCGAAAGCAAAAAAAGTTGGCTATAACTGGAATAGATATGATGCGGGTACAAAAAATATTTTTGATGAATATTTTGGCGAAGAGATTATTTTACTTGATGATCCACGTTATGATAGTTTGTTACCGTCCGACTGGTTAAAATTACTTGACCCGCTCAATAAGTCGCATTTGTCAGCACGATATAAAAATAAATTAGTTATTGGTCGTATCATAGTCATTACAAACTATATGAGTTTGGGAGACTTTTTCGGACAAATACCTAAAGAAGATTTAAATCAATATTTGAGAAGATTTCATAATGTAATAGAGATTACAAAGTTAGGCTATGATAGGCAATATGAATTATCAGAAATACGGGAATTGTCTGTTCCAAATTCGACAGGATATAAAATTTTAAATTTTGGAGAGTTTGAAGTATTATCTAGTCAAAGTAAAGATGTATTTTTAGACGATGTTTTAGAACAGTATATCTATCCTAGGATTTTGCCAAAGAAAGTGAAAGATGTGACAGATGACTAGGAAGATAACTCTATTTATAAAATAAAAAAAAGATGCGTGAAAAACTAATCACACATCAAAATTCAAAACAATTAAATTATAACACGAAGGGAAAAGAAAAGCTATGTTTGTGGTCAAAAAAGATTTAATGAAACTCGGTTTTAGTTCTTGGCAAGCTATGATGTTGGTCAAACAAGCAAAGGCAAAATTAGCTAGTCAAGGTCTAACATGGTATGAAAGTAAGGGATTGGGTCGAGTACCTTTGGAAACAGTTGAGGAAATTTTGGGTGTAAAAATTGATGAAGAAACTTTAAAAGATACGGAAGTAGAAAAGCATGCCTAGACTTCCGAATATCTATTCAATGCAAAATGGAACGTTCAGAGCCTCTGTATCGCTTGGATTTGACCGTATAACAGGCAAAAGGATACAGAAGTTAAACGGCTTCAAAACGCAGAAAGAGGCGCAAGAATGGCGTTTACGTATGCTTGCTGATTTTGGGAAAGGTGCATTATCATCTAATAGCTCAATGACTTTTAAAAAGTTTTTAGAGGATTATTTTATTCCAGATTACCAAAGTCAGGTCAGACAACGAACTTTTGACATGACACGGTCAAAATTTAAAAGACTAGCCTACTTTGAAAATATGAAATTGTCGGATATCCTTGCTCCTCATGTAAAGCAATGGCAAAACGCTATGTTTGTTGAGGGGTTATCAAATAACTATATCCGATCCGTTCATCAAATTTTGCAACAGGTATTTGATTTAGCGGTTCGATTGGATATGCTAGCAAGTAATGTAGCCAAGCAAGTCGGCAATGTTAAGAAAGAGCGACCAAAAGTTGATTTTTGGACAGTTGAGGAGTTTCAACGATTTATTAGTACATTTGATAAGTCTAATATCTATGACTTACTCTATTTTACTACATTTTGGTTTTTCTTTATGACAGGGGTTCGTACAAGTGAGTTGCAGGCTCTTGAGTGGTCAAAGATTGATTTTGATAATGGCACAGTTTTGATAGATTGCTCAATGTATTATAAAAATCAAAAAGAGTGGTATATTACAGACACAAAATCAAGTTCAGGTATCAGGCTTTTATATCTTGATGAAGATACTTTAAAGCATTTGAAACATTGGAAACAAGCTCAATCTCAAATGGGAGAATGTAGACTTGTATTCTCACTAGCAGATAGTCCGCTGGTAAAATCGACGTTATAGTCGTTTAGTCTATAAACAGTATTTTAGACTTTCATAGATAGACTTGCCAGCTCTAAGTAGCTCCCGAACCTTATGTTTGAGATTCGCCCAATAGTGTTCAATTGGATTGAGTTCGGGCGAATAAGGAGGTAATGGAAAAAAATAATGTCCTTTGTCTATGGCGAGTTTATCTAACCTGGCTTTGGGGTGAAAGCTAGCATTGTCCATCACAATCAGATGGGGCTCTGACAAAGAAGGCAAGAGTTGCTTGTCAAACCACTTAGTAAAAAAGTCACTTGTCATGCTTTCTTTGTAAATCATAGGCGCAACAATATCCTGACCAACCAGCCCTGCAACGACAGATGTACGTTCAAAACGACGACCACTTATCTTGTCATAGACCTTCACGCCTCTAGGTGCTCGACCTCGCTTTCGGTAAAGATAGGTATCAATCCCTGTTTCATCAATATAGACAATAGGGATGGTATCAAAGCAGGATAAAACCTCATGATACCGTCTCACTTCCTCCTTATTTTGTTCGATGTAGGTCGTCGTCTTTTTTTAAAGTGATACCGAGTTGCTTGAGAGCTGCCCAAACAGAGGAGATACGGCAGTTAAAGTGTTCTGCTATTTCCCGCAAAAAAGCATCCGGGTGTTGCTCTACATATGCTTCTAATTGATCTAAGGGAATTTTTCGAGACTTGGCAACTCGTGCTTTCCGCTCTAGGTGTCCTTGTTCTGCAAGCTGTTTTTCCCACACATACAACGTATTGGTACTAATACCAAAAACTGCACATGCTTCTTTTTTGGTGTGACCAGCAGTAACGTAGTCTATTACTCGTTTTCTAAAATTCAATTCGTAAGCCATAAACTTATTATAACACATACTGTTTATAAACTAAAGGAGTATAAAACGTGTATTACAAGTGCATAGTGATTTTGTTGGTATAAAAACTATTCGTATCCACGATTTAAGGCACTCACACGCTAGTTTTATGTTGTCGCTTGGTATGAATGACCTTGAAATGCAAAACCGTCTAGGACACGCAGATATTAAGACTACACTAGGGACATACTCTCATTTGCGACCAAATGCCATGAAAGAAGTTGCTAAACGCATGACAGGCCAAGTAGTAGTTACTGAAAACAATGTTAGAAAAAGCAAATTTAGCGGCAATCAACACACTATAAAATTTGACAAGTAACTAATTTTATGTGATAATGATTATGCAAGAACTGTAACGAAGTCTTGGCAAAAACAAAAATACCAGAGCTCCACCTCTGGTATTTTCTTTTGTCCAATATGCAAGTTACCGAACTCAGGTTATTTGTCTTTGTCGCCTTTTTCTATCCACTTTCTGACTATCCACTCAGAAATGACATTACCTGTGATTGTGACAAGTAAAGGTGCTAGAATAACTGTAACGAAGATTAGCAAAAACTCACCTCCAAACTAAGTTCGTTAGTGGAGTTGCGACAAACATTATTATATCATAAACCTTAGCTATTAACACTCCTTTTTGAAGTTTGACTAGCGTAGTCTGTTAAACGAAAAAAGGAGTCCTCAACGTAGTTGATAAAGATTAATCTATTTTTTGTTGTTAAATTGTTGCTAAGGTTAAAATAAAAGCCCATAAAACGTTCATTTCATAGGCTTTTAATAACAATAAACTCTATTCCCACTCAACAGTTGCTGGTGGTTTACTTGTGATATCGTAGACGATGCGGTTGACGTGGTCCACTTCGTTGACGATACGGACTGAGATTTTTTGGAGAACATCCCATGGGATTTTAGCGAAGTCTGCAGTCATGCCGTCAATAGAAGTGATAGCACGGATAGCAATAGTGTAGTCGTAAGTACGACCATCTCCCATAACACCGACAGATCGCACGCCAGTATTTACTGTAAAGTACTGCCAGATGTCACGATCAAGACCTGCTTTTGCGATTTCTTCACGGAGAATAGCATCAGACTCACGGACGGTTTCGAGTTTTTCTTCGGTGATTTCCCCCATGACACGAATGGCAAGTCCTGGACCTGGGAATGGTTGGCGCCAGACGATTTCATCAGGCATGCCAAGCTCCGTTCCCAAAGCACGAACCTCGTCCTTGTAAAGAGTATTGAGCGGTTCAATCAATTTGAACTGCATGTCTTCTGGTAGTCCACCCACATTGTGGTGTGATTTAATGGTTTGGGCAGTATCAGTTCCTGATTCGATAACGTCTGTATAAAGCGTTCCTTGGGCAAGGAATGCAACGTCAGTTAGCTTACTTGCTTCATCATCAAAGACATAGACAAATTCATTTCCGATGATTTTACGTTTTTGCTCAGGGTCAGACACACCTGCTAATTTATCAAGGAAACGTTTAGCAGCATCGGCTTTGACAATGTTCAAGCCAAATTTACCACCTAGCATGTTCATCACTTGATCAGCTTCGCCTTTACGAAGAAGACCGTGATCTACGAAGATACAGATGAGTTGTTCACCGATTGCTTTTTGAAGAAGGACACCAACAACAGATGAGTCAACGCCACCAGAAAGACCAAGAAGGACTTTCTTATCACCCACAGTTTCACGGATTTTCGCAATCTGCATGTCAATGAAGTTGTCCATAGACCAGTCACCTTTGGCACCACAGATGTTGATTGCAAAGTTACGTAAGATATCATTTCCATAAACGGAATGACGAACTTCCGGGTGGAATTGGATACCATAAATCTTCTTGTCTGGATTTTCAATAGCTGCATAAGGGCAATCTGCTGAGGTTCCTGTACGGACAAAGTTGTCAGGAATTTCTGTTACAGCATCACCATGACTCATCAAGACAAGCTGCTCATCAGGCGTCCCTGCAAAAAGAGAAGAAGGAGTATGGGTCAGTTCAGACTGACCGTACTCACGATTTCCCGCATCACCTGCAGGAACAACCTTACCACCTAGTTTGTGGGTAATCAGCTGCATTCCGTAGCAAATTCCCAAAATTGGAATGCCTAATTCAAAAATTTCTGGGTCAATATCAAAAGATCCGTCCTCGTAAACAGAGTTTGGTCCACCTGAGAGAATAATTCCGACAGGATTGATATCACGGACTTCAGCCGCTGAAATCTTGTGGCTCTTGAGCTCAGAAAATACTCCAATCTCACGAATGCGGCGTGAAATCAGCTGATTGTATTGGCTACCGTAGTCTAAAACGATGATTTTTTCAACGTCTTGCAATTCAGTTGTTGTCATCTTTTCCCTTTCTGAAAGTAAATATCTTTTCCCTATTCTAACACAAAAGCTGTTGATTTCCAACTGAAATCACCAAATAATATTTGACCTCTTTCCTTTTTTATCATACAATGAACATAGAAAGAAATTCGTTAGAAAAAGAGGTTTCTATGCAGCCAGCCTATATTCAAATCCATGATCAGATCAAAAAAGACATTGATGAGGAGGTCTGGAAAGTTGGAAAGCGTTTACCAAGCGAGAGAGATTTAGCCGAGCATTTTGGTGTCAGTCGTATGACTCTTCGTCAAGCTGTTTCGCTCCTTGTCGAAGAAGGGGTTTTGGAGCGTCGTGTCGGTAGCGGAACTTTTGTAGCTAGCACACGGGTTCAGGAAAAAATGCGAGGAACAACTAGCTTCACCGAAATCATCAAATCCCAAGGAAAAACTCCCTCTAGCGACTTGATTTCCTATCGAAAAACGATTCCCAGCCAGGAAGAAGTGGAGAAGTTAGGTATTTCTCGTGAGGATACGATTATCCGTATGGAGAGGGTGCGCTATGCAGATCAGATTCCAGTTGTTTATGAGGTGGCGAGCATTCCAGAGAAATTTATCAAAAATTTCAAAAAAGAAGAAATCACCAGCCATTTCTTTCAAACTCTTCAAGAACACGGCTATAAGATTGGCAAATCCCAACAGACTATTTATGCTCGTTTAGCCAAGGAAAAGATTGCCCAGTATTTGCATATCAAGCCCAAGCAGGCTATTTTAGGATTGACACAAATTTCATATTTTGAAGATGGTACTGCCTTTGAATATGTGAAAAGTCAGTATGTCGGAGAGCGATTTGAATTTTATTTGGAAAATAATTAGTTTGCATAATTTTTGTTATGTAAACTTTTTTGTTTCTAAAAATAGCTATACAGCTTTATCCTGTCAAAAAAATTTGGTATAATAGAGACTATGGAAATTGAAAAAACAAATCGGATGAATGCCCTTTTTGAATTTTATGCGGCACTCTTGACCGATAAACAGATGAATTATATCGAGCTGTACTACGCTGATGATTACAGTTTAGCTGAGATTGCGGAGGAATTTCAGGTCAGCCGTCAGGCGGTCTATGACAATATCAAGCGGACTGAGAAGATTTTAGAAGATTATGAGAAGAAATTGCACATGTATTCGGATTACATTGTTCGCAGTCAGATTTTCGATCAAATCTTAGAACGCTATCCAGCAGATGACTTTTTACAAGAGCAAATCAGCATACTCAGTAGCATTGATAATAGAGAATAAAAGGAGAAATTATGGCTTTTGAAAGCTTAACCGAACGTTTACAGAATGTCTTTAAAAACTTACGTCGCAAGGGCAAAATCAGCGAGAGCGATGTCCAAGAGGCAACCAAGGAAATCCGCTTAGCCCTACTTGAAGCAGACGTTGCACTACCAGTCGTCAAGGACTTTATCAAGAAGATCCGCGAGCGTGCAGTTGGTCATGAAGTAATTGAGACCTTGAATCCTGCCCAACAAATCATCAAGATTGTCGATGAAGAGTTGACTGCGATTTTGGGGTCTGATACGGCAGAAATCATCAAGTCTCCCAAAATTCCGACGATTATCATGATGGTCGGTCTGCAAGGGGCTGGTAAAACCACCTTTGCAGGAAAATTGGCAAACAAGCTCAAAAAAGAGGAAGAGGCCCGTCCTTTACTGATTGCGGCAGATATCTACCGTCCAGCAGCGATTGATCAGTTGAAAACCTTGGGGCAACAGATTGACGTGCCTGTCTTTGAATTGGGAACAGGGGTTCCAGCAGTTGAGATTGTCAAGCAGGGGCTAGAAGTTGCCAAACAACACAATAATGACTATGTTTTGATTGATACGGCGGGTCGTTTGCAGATTGACGAAGTGCTGATGAATGAATTACGTGACGTCAAGGCACTTGCTCAGCCAAATGAAATCTTACTCGTAGTTGACGCCATGATTGGTCAGGAAGCAGCTAACGTTGCCCGTGAATTTAACAACCAGTTGGAAGTAACGGGTGTCATCTTGACCAAGATTGACGGGGATACCCGTGGTGGTGCGGCGCTCTCTGTCCGTCAGATTACAGGCAAGCCAATCAAGTTCACAGGTACTGGTGAGAAGATTACGGACATCGAAACCTTCCACCCAGATCGCATGTCTAGCCGTATTCTCGGTATGGGGGACATGCTGACCTTGATTGAGAAGGCTTCTCAAGAATACGATGAGAAGAAGTCGCTTGAACTCGCTGAAAAAATGCGGGAAAATACCTTTGATTTCAATGATTTCATTTCACAGTTAGACCAAGTCCAAAACATGGGACCAATGGAAGATTTGCTTAAGATGATTCCAGGTATGGCAGGCAATCCTGCCCTTGCCAATCTCAAGGTGGACGAGCGTGAAATTGCTCGCAAACGGGCGATTGTATCATCTATGACACCAGCTGAACGTGCAAATCCTGACTTGCTCACGCCAAGCCGTCGCCGTCGTATTGCCAATGGTTCTGGAAACACTTTTGTCGAAGTCAACAAATTCATCAAGGACTTTAACCAAGCTAAAGCAATGATGCAAGGTGTCATGTCTGGTGATATGAACAAGATGATGAAGCAAATGGGGATTAACCCTAACAATCTTCCGAAAAATCTCCCAAACAATATGGACATGTCTGCCCTTGAAGGCATGATGGGTCAAGGTGGAATGCCTGATTTGTCAGCATTAGGAGGCGCTGGTATGCCAGATATGAGCCAGATGTTCGGCGGAGGCCTCAAAGGTAAAATCGGTAAATTTGCCATGGAACAATCCATGAAACGCATGGCCAATAAAATGAAAAAAGCGAAAAAGAAGAGAAAATAGGAATGTTAACAGCAGAATAGGGTCTAAACCATTTGATTTGCTAATACTGAAATAGAAATCATCCATCAGTGTATTATAATAAACTTAAGTGTGAAAAACGTTCTAAAGAACCGTGTTCACAGTTATAAAGGACGAAGGCGTAAACGAGAACATTTTGTTCTATTCAAAAAATTATAAAGCAGGTCTAAAATTTAGATCTGCTTTAAATTGAATTCATAGCACTGGGAGCCCGGGTTCCCCAAAAAAGCTTTAGGTTTCAAAGTAAAAACTAAATATTTCTAAACATTTGCCCTAACATAGTCCAACCCCTTGATAATACTGGAATAGAAGCATAAAGTACATTGAATCAAAAATGTACTTTATTTTTGTTTTGTACATTATTTTAGACCTTAGTAAGGTACATATTGAGAGTAAGTGGTTACAATTTATATAGAAATTCAATTGTACAAATTTAAGTAAAAATAGAGGAGAAATAGTAGGAGTAAATGTACATTTTTGGAAACTAATGATATGTAGATTGAGTGTAATAGTAGTTATAAAGTATTTGTTACTTCTGAAGCAATGTATATGATAGTTTTTGAAGCTATAGAAGAATACTCTAAATTTGTGAATGAAATTGATGCCAAAGAAAGAGATGAATCTATACAGATATACACTGCATTGAAGTATATTCACGGTAGAGGGCTTCAACAATTTTTAGAGATTATCACATTAATGAAAAATGGTTTCTCTGATGGTTCTTATGCTAGATGGCGTTCACTTTATGAATTAAATATTATTGCATCATTTATATCTAAATACGGTGAAAAAGTTGCTGAGTCCTATATTTCATCTCGAAACACTGAAGATCGCTATGAGTGGGCAAGGGCATGTGGTGAATTTAGGTCCAAGAAGAAATTTATACGCTTTGAAGATACAAAGAATAAAGCTGGTTTTCCGTCAAATTTGTGGCAATACGAATATCAACTTGCTAATGAAGTTATTCATCCTTCATCTCAAGGCACATTTAATAGAATCGGAACAACTGGTAATGAGGAAGTAATTACTATCGGGCGCACTGATTTTGGATTAACTATTCTGGGGGAACATTCAGCTATTACTTTAGCACAGCTTACTGGTCAATTTTTAACAATATATCCATCTGGTGATGCTCTGTTAGCAGCTAACATGATAAATAAATGGGTTGATCTAGTAAGGGAATATTATTTCAAAACGCATGATTATAATTTTCCTGATGAATCTAAATTGTGGGAAGAATACAGATGATTGATAGTATACTAGTATACAAGAATATTTTTTGATAAATTCAAGGGCTATAAAAGATCAAATTATGAAGATAGACTCAATATTGTAAAATAATTATTCTCTATTTTATGTTATAATAGCTTAGTTGTACTAAAATTAAATTAAACACTTGACAAAGGAGAAAAGCATGGTACAATCCATTAGCACAGCACATGCTGATTATATAATCGGACATGTTTTTTGTTAAATATTAAAAGAGGCTTTTCAATTTTTTACGACCAACCTAAATTATTTATGTTTTCTATAATTTCTAGGTCTCATGATAAAATATTTTGAAATTATTGATAAAATCAGTAAAACGTTCTATTCTTCCAGTCCCCAAAATGGTGAATTTAATTATCCTAAAGGATTAAAGTCTATAAGTAGGGATATCTCTGATTACAGAAATAGAAATTCGAATAGAGATTATAACTATCTAGATATTTGCCCTGAGAAAGACAGACTTGCTATATTAGTTTAAAATGTGATAATTAGGCGAAAATTTTAATTTAGCAATAATTACAATAATATGTTAAAAATGGGAAGTCTATTCTGTATAGAAAAATTGTAGCTATTTTTATCGAAAATAGAAGGTTATAGCGTTTGGACTGGGTATGGGTATGGATATGGATAGCTAGTCATTATTGATGACGAACACATATAGATAATATTGTTCCCTATATCAATGATAAAAATACAGCAAGCTAGAATTTAGCTGTAAATGTTAATAAAATTCTTGTGTACTTAAATCCTGTTGCGAGTCTTATATCATAATTATGTCTTTGGAAAAGTTGAATAATTCAATAAAAACTGGAGTACTTTGATGATGGAAAAAATAAATGAAAAAAGTATAGTAAATAAGTGTCAAATTTTTACCCCTAAAAACTATGTTAAGGAGCTATTAGATTCAATTGGCTATTATAAAAACATAATAAATAAAACAATATTAGAAAATTCTTGTGGTGATGGGAATATACTCGTTGAAATAGTTAAAAGGTATATTAAAGAAGCAGTAGAACTTAATTATTCTAATAGTGAAATAAAAAATAGTTTAGAGAATAATATTTATGGATTTGAAATTGACAAAAAGCAATTTGAAAAGTGTATTTATAACTTAAACTTAATTACGAAAAAAAAAGGAATACAGAATATTAAATGGAAAATTTATAATGCAGACTATTTAAAAAGTGAAATAAATGTACAATTTGATTTTATAGTAGGCAATCCTCCGTATATATCTTATAGTGATTTATCTCAAGAGGAAAGAACATTTATTAAGAAAACTTATGAAACATGTCGGCAGGGAAAATTTGATTATTGTTATGCATTTATAGAACATAGTATAAAGATGTTATCAAATACAGGTAGGATGTCGTATTTAATACCGAGTAGTGTATTTAAAACTGTTTTTGGGAATAAGATTAGAAAATTTATGAACCAGTACGTTGTTGAAATAAAAGATTATACAAAAGAAAAAATATTTGATAATGCATTGGTAAAGTCAGCAATTATAATTGTTGATAAAAATTATAGCAGCGAAGAAATTCGATATATAGACATGAGTAGTGATAGTAGGTTATGTATTAGTAAAAAAGCAATGAAGGAAAAATGGATTTTCTCTAATGAACTTAATGCGGGAGATAAGAGATTTGGTGACTATTTCAAAGTATCTCACGTAGTAGCAACCTTATTGAATAAAGCATATATAATCAGTGAAAATATGTATGATGAAATAGAGGGCTATTATAAAGTTGGGAATTTCATAATTGAAAAGGATACAGTTAAGCCAACTGCAACACCAAGAACCATGAGATATGGCAAAATCGAAAAGATTATTTTTCCATATAAATACATAGATAATCAATTGATAAAATATGAAGAAAAAGAATTTGAAAGCTTATATCCTGGAACTTTCGCATATTTAAATATGTTTAAAGAGTTGTTAGAAAAAAGGAAATCAGACAGCAATTCAAAGTGGTTTGAATATGGAAGATCACAAGCACTTTCAGGAATTAAATGTAAAAAGTTACTTATATCTACAATTGTCACTGATAAGGTTTATGTATATAGCTTAACAGAAGAATATGTTCCATATGGAGGGATGTACATTTCTATAAATCAAGAAAATAAAGAATATAATTTGAATTTTGCTAAAAAAATCCTGGAAAGTAAAAAATTTATGGATTATGTAAAAAAAATAGGAATAAATATTAATGGTAATTCATTAAGAATCACATCAAAGGATATAGAAAATTTTTATTTTTAGTGGAGTAAGTTTGAAAAAAAATAAAAGCTAATTGATTTATTGTTTATCCTAATTTTGGGCGCACTAAAAAGAGGTGTTGAAACCTGATTTTTGAGATTAAGCGACATTGAATCCGTGCTGTTGTGCAAAACGAACAGCGTCTTGAACAGACATCGTTTTATCAGGATTTCGTATTTCGGTCAGTCCTTGTAAAACAGGATTGTAGTCTTCTTGTTTCCGTAGCACTTGGTACACAGAAACCAGTAATCTGCGACAGATAGCGATGATAGCTTTTCTGTGCCCACGACGTTTCTTTAGCTTGAGATATTTGTTTCTGAATTCAGGATGTTTATCAGACCTAACAATAGCATTAGCAATTTGAACGAGAAAAGGTTTGAGGTATTGTCCACCTTTAGAAATACGAGTAGAATATTTCTTCCCCGCACTTTCATTGTTGGCAGGGACAAGTCCAGCCCAGGAACAGAGTTTTCCAGCAGAATCAAAGACAGTCATATCGTCCCCTATTTCAGAAATGATTCTGAGTGCAGAGAGTTCCTCTTTGAAACCAGGCACAGTTTGAATTAACTTGACCTGTTCTTGATATTCTTTTCCCAATTCCCGAATCATTGCTTCTAAGTCTTCTTTACAGATAGCTAGGGCATCATAGTGGGCTTTGATGACTCTGATTTTCTCAGCTTGTTCAGGTGTTAATTCGCCTTCCGTAGCGATTTCCAAGTCTTGCACTTTATCCTTCATTCTCTTGTGAACGAGTTGTTCAATGTTTGGTTTCTCTTCAGGATTGTCAAGGATGCTTGTAATAATAGCTTGAGCACTCTTTCCGAAGACATCGGAAACGACACTTGCAATTTGAAGATTAGACCAAGTTAGGCAGTTTTGGTAACGATTTTTCTCGCTAACTTGAAGTTGTGTTAATTTCATTCGATAGCGAAATAGGTCACGTAATTGTCTGATTTTGAGCGGGGGAATAAAGCTAGAAGCAACTAAATCATGCTTGAAGAGGTCGGCTATCCATTGCGCATCTTTCTTGTCGGTTTTCTTTCCTCGAATAGCTTTGACATATTTGGGATGAGCTAAGCAGACATTGGTCTGTTCTTCTAGGATATTGAAAACAGGAATCGAGTATTTACCAGTAGATTCCATACAGACATCGAAGCAGGAATAATATTCCAACCAATCACGTAGCTGAGTGAGTCCATTGGTAAAGGTGGAGAAGCGTTTACGATGGTACTCAGTAATTCCTTGACTATTGGTGATGGCAATAACTGCTACGACAAAAGTTTTATGCACATCAATTCCACAACAATTAGGATAAACGATTTTTAACATAGGAGGAAACTCCTTTCTCAAAAGTAGAGAAGCTCCTATCCCTTGACTGCTCTTCCCTTTCACAAACGAGTCGCTTATCCAAGTATAAGTTTACGTGCTCTTAGTCACAGTTAGTTGTGCTTGATAGGAAGAACCACACCTATAATTATTCGAGGTAGTAGCTGAACTACTCACTTACTCTCCTCCCCGTGATTTGTAGTAGTGATAGGGCTTCTCACTGTTATTATAGACAAAAATAAAGAGCGTAGCACTTTTTCATTCAGTGTTGTGCCTTGAGTGAAACGAAAGGAATGAATTATAATTATGGAGAAGCTTAAATATATTATTGAAGACAGTACAATCGCAGAGCTTTTAGGGGTTCAAAACTTTTCCACCGATGAAGCAGCTGTATTGGAATTAGTGAAAAATGCATACGATGCTAATGCTTTGAATGTGACATTGGAGTTCAGAGATAAAACATTAAAAATATCAGATGATGGTGACGGTATGACTTTAAATGATATAAAAGACCATTGGATGCATATAGGAAAAAGTAACAAAGGTTATGATTTTATCGATTCAAATAATAATGTAAGAGTTCAGGCTGGTTCAAAAGGAGTAGGACGGTTTGCCTTATCAAGATTAGGGAAGAGTATAACGTTATATAGTAAAAAAGATCAAGAAGATGGTTTAGTTTGGGAAACAGATTGGAATGAATCGACATTAGATTTGGACTATAGTATAAAATGTAAGGGGACTTGTATTCTGATAAACAGTCTTAGAGAAAAATGGACGATCAACAGGATTAAAAAATTAAATACATACCTTGAAAAAACATATAACGATAGGGCTATGAAGATTCGAATTATAGCTAATGAATATGATGAACTTGTAAATTTGCATTTCCCAAAGCCTGAACCAGGTAAAAACTGTAGATCGCATATTATGTTGCAATATAATGGTAAAGAATTATCTGTATCAGTTTTTTCAAATGAATTTGCTGATGAAGCAAAAAAGTATTGTTCCAATATAGACTTAAATTTTCATAATAACAAAGTGAATATTATTAATGAATTTGGTGGAGATGGATTTGAAGATATAAAGGGAAATGATTTGATTTATTTATTGAAGAAACTTGGTAAATTTTCTGCAAATCTATTTTTTAATCTGAATGTAACAAATTATGATAAAGAAAAATTTTTATATAAGTATCTAAGTACTCCTGAAAGTATTGAAAGTGGAGTGATATTATATAGAAATGCTTTTAGTATATCTTCATTTGAAGGAGAAAAAGATTGGTTAGGGTTAGGGAAAAGATCGAGAAAATCACCAGCAGCAGCATCTCATCCAACAGGATCTTGGAGAGTAAGAGAAAATCAATTATCAGGGTATATATTAATTGATAAGCAAGAAAATGAAGTATTGCAAGATCTTATGAATAGACAGGGAATAGATGAGAATATATACTATCGTTTATTTGTTCAAATCATATTAGTAGGAATAAAGGAGTTTGAAAGATATAGACAAGGCATAGTTCGAGAAATAAATAAAAAAAACAAAACTGAAGAAGTACCTATAGAAAAAATATCTGATAAAATTGTAAAAAATCCAAAAAACTTAGACAGGTTAAATGCTAATGATAAAAAGAAACTTGTTGATGAAATTAGATTGTTTAAACAAGATAGTAAGAAATTTGAGAAAGAAAAATCAGATGTAGAAGCAAGATATAAATATGATGTTAGAATTCTAAATACTTTAGCTACATCAGGACTAAAAGCTACCTCTGTAGCACATGAGATAAATAATGATAGAAATCAAATGGAACCATCATATAATTATATTGTTGAAGCTTTAAAAAAATATAATGTATGGGAGATTATTAATAGAGCAGAGAATAGAAAAATTGCATGTGAAGATATACCTAACCTATTAAAAAGTAATCATGAAGCGGTTAAAAAAATACTTAGATTTATTGATGCTATTTTGGAAAAGGTAGAGAAAAAACAGTTTTTCGCAGAATATTTAAACGTAAAAGAAATTATAGATCAAATATCAGAAAACTGGGAAAAAGACTATGCCTGGCTTAAGATAGATACAGATATAGATGATGAAGTAAAATTTAAGATATCAAAAGATACATTCTATACTATATTCGATAATTTAATATTAAATAGTGTTCAACAAAATAGCCAAATTAATGAATTAAGAATTAAAATTTCAGTAAGCAGGAATAATGAAAAACTGAAAATATCATATTCAGATAACGGAAAAGGTCTTTCAAAGAAATATTTAGATAATCCTAGGATTATTTTAGAGCCACATGAAACAAATCGAGCAAATGGGCATGGTCTTGGAATGTGGATAATTAGCAATACGATTAATTTACAAAAAGGCGAAATACTTGAAATCTTTGGTAAAAATGGTTTTGAATTTATTTTTGAAATGGAGGAAACTATTTAAAATGGAACAAATAGTTATGCTTTATGTAGATGATAAAATTGATTTATATGTCTCACAGTATCTAAGCTCATATTCAAGAGATAATCCCCATTACGAATATTTTGAACTTAGATTTGAAAGTGAAGATTCTTATGAGACTCTGCTTGAAGCGGAAGTGGTTCAAAAAGCAGATATATTATTTTTAGATTCAATGCTCTTTGAAAATCAAAATGTAGGCAATAACAAAATTTCTGGTGAAGAATTAGGATTTATAATTAAGAAAATTTTCCCTTTTAAGGAAATAATAGTTATTACCCAATTTCAAGAAAAAATGGAATATAGTACTTTAAAAAAATATAATTCGAATACATATGCTTGTGATTCAAATTCATTTTTTAAAAACAATTGGGAAAAAGAAATAGTTAATGCTACAGAACATATTGTTTTGAATAGAAATATTTTTAAAAATATTTCTTCGAAAAAATACGTTGAAAAATATCTATTTGAAAATATAGAAAATTCGATAAATGGAATATCTAATTATGATAATTTAACAAAGGCAGATATAAATAATCTTATTAACACTTTTGAAGAAATGAGAAAATTATATGAAGGATGATTATAGAAATACAAGATATTGCGTTTCTAATAATAATATTGTTTCTGATAAAAACGCTTTAGAAAATAAAATAAAAAGTGAACATCGTAGAGCTAAAATAATATATAATCAAATAAATAAAAAAGACAGCGAATATAATAAGATATTTAGGAATATATATAATAACAAATGTGCTTATTGTGGTATTACAACAGATGTGATAAGTTCTGAATTATTTGAAATAGATCATTTTGTTTGTGAAGCATCATTTAATGGAGATTCTATAAACGCTGGTAAAATAAATAATTTGGTTCTTGCATGTAAAAAATGTAACAGGGCAAAGAAAGATTTTATATGGGATAAAGGATACTCTTCGAAATTTAATACTGATGATAAAAGTATAACAAAACTATTTTATAGAGATAAAGACTACTACATCAGAATAGAGAAAAAATTTACTACCGATACTACTATTTGTAACTTCCATAGAAAATTGAAATTGTATGAAGAAATTAGAAGATTGGATTTCTTACTCATGAATATGCATGGGTTCTATAACAAATATTTTACTAATATTAATTCTGACAAAATATCAAAATGCATAGTTCTTTTACAACAAAAAAGAAATAAGCTGTAATATATATCTGTAATGGATAATTTGTTGTACCACATACGAGATAGGATCAATTACATATTTTTAATTGTTTGTTCTGATCCAAAAATATGAGGTTAAAATGCGTAAAAATTGTTTTTAAGAAAAATTATTTTTGATATAATCAAATTGAAGGTAATTTAAAGGAGGAAATAAAATGAAAGTATACACTATTGAACAAGTTTCAGATTGGTTTTTATTTCAATCAAGCATGACACCCAAGAAACTTCAAAAATTATCTTATTATTTTGAGGCTTGGGGAAATGCTCTATTCAATATTTCTTTGATCTATGATACTAAGTTTGAAGCATGGGTGCACGGTCCTGTTTCTCCAGAGTTGTATCAGAAGTATAGGGACTATGGATGGAATGAAATCGAGAAATTAGATAAGAATACTGACTCAGAATTTGAAGAAAAATCATTATTTCTTTTACAATCTGTTTGGGAAACCTATGGTGATAAATCTGCAAATGAATTGGAAGCTCTTACACATGGTGAAATGCCTTGGATAAAAGCAAGAGGGAGTCTTGCAGATAATGATTCTTGTAATACTGTAATCAGCGAAAAGGACATGAGAGAGTTCTACCTGTCTATCTACTCAGGTGATTAGAAAAGAGATAGAATGGGAAAAAATTTAACAAAAGTGACCTCTGTAAAAAGTCAACCTAATAGGTTAACCGATAGAAACTCTGCAGTGAGTCAACCTAACAAATTAACTGATGATAAAAATACTAATAAAGAATTCAAAATTTCTATTTGTGAGCAGTTAGATAATGGATATTCTTTTAAAAATTTGACAAAAGAATCATTAAAAAATTTACACACATTTATTGATGAAACAGTTGGAAAAAATCTGACCATCTCTAAAACTGAAAAGTTATATTTGAGAACAAAAGGAGAAGTAAAACAGACAATAGCAGGGAGAGAAGTCATACATTTTGGGAAAGATATGAAAGCTTTTCGAATCTTCGGCTACTACAATAACGACGGTTATTTTAATATTACACGAATCGATTTTAAACATAACACCAATAAAAGTAGCTAAGTATTTAAAACGCGGTATATTATGAGTAAAGTCATACTAGAAAGCATCTAAATAATTACTAAAATGGCAAACAGGAGATATAAAAGGTTTCCTATAGAAGTATTGGAAAATCTAATGAAGAACTCAATAATTTAGACCATTGTCAATTATAGTGAGTCATTAACAAACTCATAGGTACGCGGCTATGTTTTTAGTAACTATTTTGGACAAAGAGCGTTACAAATATTCTTTTGGTAGGAGTTGGAGTGGTAAATGATTTAAGAATACAGAATTGTATCTCCCTAAAACATCACTTAGAGAAATAGATTGGGTTTCCATATAAGAATATGAAAAACTTCTACATCCCGGCAATTTAATATAATAATATAAAAAGATGATTTCCGTTTGGAAGTCGCCTTTTTATATTAGACTTGTTCGGAAACTATCCTATTTCATAATTAATAATCCCACAAATCAGCTCAGCTCTTAGTTCAAAACGTTTCCTACGATTCCGATAAGGCAGAGCCATGATTTGAAAGGTTTTAAATTTGGCGTTAAAATGTTCAACTGCAATACGTATTGTTGCCATTTCTCGATTTAATTGTTTATCTTCCTCTGTTAAGGGGTGATGTTTAGAACGTTTAGCAGGAATAAAGCTATTCTCGTGAAAATTTAGAATACCTAAATAGCCTAAATCTACAAAAACAAGGGTACTTTTCGGTAAGCTATCACCAATACTTGCCTTAAATAGATTAAAGTCATGCGTATGACCATCTGCGAACGCTAAATGACAAACACGATGAGTTGCTAAATCAAGCATAATCTGTGTCTTTATCGTATGTCTTTTCTTTTTACCAGAATAATTCCTGCTTTGGTTTTTTTAGGACGTTGAATAGGGCTTTCAGTGACATCAATGGCAACTGCGGCACTTGGTGCTTCCAAATTGTCTAAGTCAAAAAGACCTGAAGAGCCAAGTGTATCCTCTACCCATGTGATTGTTTCACTGACAGTTGTTACACCTATCCCAAAATCAAAAGCTAATAATCGCTGTGTAGGATAATAACGCAAGTAGCGCAATGTCAGGATGAGTTGCTCTTCCATGCTTAAAAGGCGCGGGCGGCCTCCCTTTCGGTGTTGCTCTTGATAGGCTGTTTTTAGGCACGTAACCATTCGCTGAAAGGTTTCTTTTTTCACTCCTATTAACAATTTGAAGTTTTCTGAGTTTAACTTTAACGCTTTGCCGTATGCTGTTTCCATACTTTTAGTATACCATTAATAGTAGTTTTCGAACAAGTCTATTATCGAACATGCTACATATTGTGGTCAGTGCGAACTGATATATAATTCCCCAAATTTATAAAGCTTGTAAATCCACTTAAACTATTGAAATTAGTTCTCTATTTTAACAATTTCTTCAAACAGTCGAAGATATTGTTTTTGCTTTTCTTGTGGCATCATTTGCAATCGATTATGGAATTTCTCGAACAAGGGATCTGAAATTGTTGTATGTTCTTGATTACTTTGAAAAAAGCTACTCATAGTGAGTCCAAAGGCCTCTACAATTTTTTCAAGTGTGTTGACCTTGATATTTGACCGCTCCCCTCGCTCAATTTTTGCGATAGATGAGACATCCATGCCAGCCGTTTCCGCTAATTGTTCCTGAGTAAGATTAAATTCTTTTCGTAAAGTTTGAATCCTTTTTGCGACATATTGATCTAGAGCCATAAGCTGTCCTCCTATTATTAAAGAATATAGGTTTTAAAGGACAGTTTAAAGGTACAAAAAGGACTTTTTGTCTATCCTTTTAAGGATAGATTGTGTTATAATGGTTGTGTAGTTTTTTAAGTGATTAAAAACGATCAGAAAATTACACAAATGAGGTACACACATATGTCAACACACACAAACAAAACTATTCACACACATGGATCTATTCGTAAGCTGAAAGCTTATGGGGCGGTCGGAGTTCTTGCCATTGGGATGATGGCAACGGTTGGGACTGTTCAAGTCAAGGCAGATGAAGCAGGAAACGCTCCTGCCCTTGTTGCTACCACAACGAATGAAGTGACAGAGGCTCAGGTTGATCAGGCGAAAGAGCAAGTCGTTGCTGCTGAACAAACCCTTAATCAAGCACAAAGTAACCTTGCAACAGCAGAACAAGCCGTCCCTGCAGTGGAAGCTCAGTACAACACGGCAGCCCAAGCAGTGGAAACGAAACAAGCTGAAGTAAAAAGTGCTCAAAACGAAGTCAATCAGACGCCTGTCGCTGAGGCAGAAAAGCAAGTTGAAACTACCAGTCAAACGGTTTCAACTAAAGAAGGCGAAATCAAAGAAAATCAAACAGCAGTCAGCACCCTTGAAAATGAAGTAGCTGCCTCTACCACAGCTGTGACAAATGCAGAAAAGCAAGTAACAAACGCCGAACAAGCTAAAGTGCAAGCTGATAAACAACTGGCTCAAGATGTGGCAGATGAAAAAGCGGCACAAGCTCAAGTCGCAACTAGCCAAGCAGAAGTGACTACGGCAACCGCTACTGTCGCAACGAAAGAACAAAAAGTGGCAACAGCCACTCAAGATGTCACCGCAAAAGGAGCAGAAGTCAAAACTGCTGAAACCAAACTAGCCGAAGCAAAAGCAGCAGATGCCAAACGCCAACAAGCCATTGATGTAGTGCAAAACCAAGTCACCACTAGCCAAACACAAGTAACCAATGCTGAAAATCAGCTCAAAACGGCAAATAGCAACTTGACCACTGTTCAAAATGCCATTGCAACGGCTCAAGCAGATGTGGACAAGGCAAACTTGGCACTTGGTTCTATCTTTACGGTGCAGTTGTCTGACACCTATAAGGAAAATCTTACTAAGTTCTACGAAGCTCGCTATGTGACCAAGGACACTACCGAGATGAATCGTATTTGGAAGGTACTTGAGGCTGAGTCAGACCGTTTATTAGAAGAAAGCATCAATGGAAAATACTTACGTCATCTACGCGATTCTCTTAATGCTATCGAATCAAATCAACGAGTAGTCATTTCTAAGACAGCAAGTGGTTTGAATAGCTTGACGGAAGCAGACCGATTAGAGTTAGCTCAATTTGCTCAAGTTATGATTAATGATGCACGATCACAAGTGGGGATTACGTCAAAAGCTCTCATCTCAACAGGATCTATGAAAATTGCAGATATGGTCGCAAAAGAATACCTAGCAGATAACTGGGATTCTGAAAAAGGGCATGACATTCAGGGGCTTATTCGAGTAAAAGATCGGACAGGTCAAAAATTAGATGAGGACTTCTCACGTCAACCGCATACTTATTCAACCACTGATTACACAATGACTTCTTTGAAAGTTCAAGTGGCTTCATTTTTAGAAGGAATGTTGCTAGATGACTATTCTTCATCTCAGCACTTTGGACATGCCATTTCCCTCTTGAATTTGGATTCTAAGTTCCGTGATGCTCGTAAAGGGGACCAATACTTTGGCTTATCTGGCTACACAGGCTCTAAAAACTCTGGCTACCTCTTGGAGTTCACAGATGGTCCTGCTAAACCAGAATATGCTGGCACTCCAATCGCAAACCCAATTTCTAAAGAAGCCTTGCAAGAAGCGGTTCGCACAGCAGAAGGAAAATTGGCTACGGCACAAAGCAAGCTAGCGCCTGCTGAGGCACTTGTCGCAACTGCTCAAAGTAAATTGCAATCTGCTCAATCTGACCTTCGCACAGCAGAACGCACCCTTGCAAACGCTAAGGCAGTCCCTGTTCAAACTCCAAAAGCCCAAGCAACTCTTGATACCGCAAAGGCGAATCTTGCAAGTGCTGAAGCTACATTGACAACTGCTCAAACAGAACTTGCCACTGCTAAGGCTGACTTGACGAAAAAACAAGCAGCTCTTAATGAGGCTCAAAAGGCTCTTACCTTAGCACAAGCGGATGTGGCGACTAGCCAAGCAAATGTGGAGAGCAAGACCCAAGCCCTTACTACGGCGCAGGCACCCCTTGCTTCTGCCCAAAAGACAATGGCAGACAAGAAAGCAGCTCTTTCTGAGAAACAGACTGCTCTTACAACGGCTCAAAGAGAGTTGGCGAAAGCGCAAGATGCCTTGAAGGCTGCGAAAAACAATCTTGCAACAGCGAAAAGCAATGCCCAAAAACTAGCCAACCTTAAAGTGGAACTAGAGGCTCTTCAAAAAGAAGCAGAAACAGCGAAACAAACCTTGGATGCCGCTAAGGCACAAGTGGCTACTCTCACCAAAGAAAAGAACACAGCCCAAAGCAACTACGACAAGGCGGTCAACAACCTAAAAGTCCTAGAAGCTCAGTACAAGGCTTATCAAGACTACCTTGCAGCTAAAGCAGAAGCGGACCGCTTGGAACAAGAACGTTTAGAAGCTGAACGCAAAGCAGAAGAAGCTCGTCAAAAAGCCGAACAAGATGCCAAAGCTAAAGAAGAGGCAGAGCGTCTCGCCGCAGAAGCAAAAGCCAAGGCGGAAGCAGAACGCCTAGCACGAGAACAGGCTGAAAAAGCTCGTATCGAGGCTGAGAAAAAAGCGAAGGAAGAAGCGGATCGTCTTGAAGCAGAGCGCCTTGCTAAAGAATTGGCAGAGAAAGAAGCTGCCGCTAAAGCGGAAGCAGAACGGATTGCTAAAGATCAGGCCGAAAAAGAAGCTGCTGCAAAAGCAGAAGCGGAACGTTTAGCACGTGAGAAAGCGGAACAAGAAGCAAAAGCCAAAGCCGAGGCAGAGCGTTTGGAGAAAGAACGTAAAGAAGCAGAGGAAAAGGCAAAAGCTGAAAAAGACGCGGCAGAAAAAGCCCGCTTAGAAGCAGAAGCTAAGGCCAAGGCTGAAGAAGAGGCGAAAGCGAAAGCAGAAGCCGAACGCTTAGCCCGTGAAAAGGAAGAAGCGGAAAAATTAGCCAAAGAACAAGCAGAAAAAGAAAAGGCGGAACAAGAGGCGAATAAAGACAAGGAGAGGGAAACTCCTAGTCAGCCAGAAGTGAAGTCAGAAACTCCAAAAGAGCCAGTGACTCCTGCTCCAGAAACCAAGCCAGAACCTGCTAAACCAGAAGGTCCAACGGAACCAGCTGAACCAGCTAAAAAACCAACCCATAGTGTCGGTGCCCCTGCCTTCCGCGAGGACCTTCCAGTCTTTGACTTATCTACCTTGGTGAAAGACGAAGAAAAGACTGAGAAGGAAGAAGAAGGCAAAGAACCAACAATTCCTGTCGAAACTCCAGCAGAAACACTGAAACCCACTCCTGTACCAGTACCAGCGGAGTATGTGCTTAGCGATGTGGATGGAGATAGAGTACAAACTTCGTCTTATTCTCGCAAAGAAAAATATAAAAGATTACCCAAAACAAGTGCAAGAGAAAGTCTAGCTTTGATGGCGCTTGGAACAATTGTATCAAGTTTAGGACTTGCTATGAAAAGAAAAACTAACCGATAAGGAGAAATTGTGGAAATAAGATAGATGTCAGAAATGACATTTTAACAAAAATATGATATAATACAAAAAAAGTAAAAATAACTAAAGTAACAGAAATAAAGTAAAAGAGAAAAGTAAAAAACAATAAGGGAGGCTAAAACCAACTATAAATTGGTTTTAGTCAGACCTATGAAGTCGATTTTACTACTAGCTCATGCAGCTACTCGTTTATCAGAATTTGAGAGGTGTTACTTTTGTTATTCGATAAATTTATAATACAACAACGATCAATGAATGAACTCATCGATGTTTTCTTTTTGCAGTATTCTGCAATTGAAAATGATGATACTGATTTGGTCGTTTTTTTGCGTTCATTTTCTTCTAACAGGGGGTGTTATGAAGTTCGTTTGCTATAAGCATTCCCTGATTTTAGGCGATAATCGGATTGTTACAAAACAATTTATCGCTCTAAAGCAAGAAGATAGCAGTTTAAAATTTACCAATTTCCATCGTTATGTGAAATCCGCTTCCAAGATAAAATCAATCTCGGATGATGGAAACAAACGGTTCTCCTATGTGATTAAGTTTCTAAATTATATCTTTGCTAAGTGTGGCATTAAGAACCTAGACCAACTAACCCTTGAAATGGTTAAAGACTTTCTCATGCATTATGGACTAGGGACCTTACCCGGTGATACAAAGCATCGCAAGAAAAGCACTGTTGAGATTTGCGTGAATGCAGTTCTTGACTTCTTAACGCTTTACCTCGATGAACGAAAGGGCAAAGCATTACTGACCTCTAAAGAGCTCTATACAAGTACCTCCTTCACCAATAAAAGAGGGAGGTTAATTAAGCGTAAAGAGCCTAGGTTTGAAGTGTTTTATGACGATAGCCATACCGAGCAGATGATATTTCGTGACATGCCGAATGCTGCTTTTGAAATGCTTTTTGCTCACATAGCTAAACAGCACAAAGATTTACTCATGGTAGTGGCATTAGGAGCTTTTGTTGGTTTACGCCCCTCTGAAGCCTGTAATGTGAGAAGAGAAGATAGTCCGCTCGGTCCGGGTATTCTCTTTCACCAGAGTTATGGTGAGACCTTTAAGATAGAGATTGACTTGAGAAAGGAAATACCTTTGAGAAGCGATTTAAAGCCCACAGGACGGATTAAGAAAGAGAGAATGCAGTCTGTACCATTTATCTTCCTTGAGGTCTTTCTTGATACCTATAACGACTATATGGAATATATGGAGGGAAAGAAGTACGAGAAGGATTATGGGCCATTAAATTTGAACAAACAAGGTAAGGCATTAACATATGATGTCTATTATCAACGTTTTCGCCGCATTATCCGAGAGGAGATGATACCACTGTATCTTAGATCAGATGATGCAGAAGTTGTCTTTTTTGGTCAACTATTACAGGAGCATAATATCTCCCCTCATATTTTTAGACACTGGTACACCACACAGTTAGTTTTATCAGGCGTTAATGAGATTAGCGAACTCATGTCAGCTAGAGGAGATAAGTCACCAGAAAGTGCTTGGGTGTATCTTCAAAACAAAGGTGAGATCGCCAAACAGTATGGTCAGGTTAACAATGGGGTGTTTGATTATCTTAATTGGCAAGCTAGTGAATTATTTAGTTCAGCGAAAGGAGAATGAATTTGCCTTATTTAATTAAGGATTGTCTAGAAAAGACCTTGAAACAATTAGAGAAAAATACACCTAAAATTAGGGATAAAGTGAGTCATTTTTTACTAAATAACAACTGGTTCGGAATCGATATAAATACTGATACTTTTACTGTCTCGGAAGAAGATGCCATTTTTCTGTCAGATCAGATAAAATGCTACTTGGCAGGTCCTACAGGTTTAGAATCCATTACAGAAATCTTCGAGCAAAAATTTCCTAGCACTTATAAATATTTTCAACATTTTGCAGATAGGAGGAATATTGACAAATCTAGCCAGTTTTATTTACAAGACTTCTTAGCATACTATTTAGAAAAAGACTTATTTCTATACAGTGATAACGAACTAGAAAAGTTAGTAGAGCAAGCAACTGAAGGTTTGACTAAAATACAAGGTCAGATATTAATATCATTTTTTGATTGGTTGCTTGTTACTAGAAAGACACGCTATCGTAGATCGTATGAGATGACTCAGCGCTACACACTTAAAGATAAGAATGCTGCCTATGAGTTGAATGATTACCTAGAGCTAATGTACTACCTTTTTAACGACAACTATATTGTCAAAAATAATATGCTTTATCAAGCAGCTTGTTCAAAAGATTATGCAGATACATGGCTCTATTTAGCTTTACATTTCATCTGTGCTCTCAGAACAACAGATTTAGAAAGACTAGGACATCCACAGCTTCCTCAGGAACCTAAAGCAGTATTATCAGCTATTAAAGATGGAACTTGGCAAAGTAGCGAAGCTAGATTTATCCTTCTTAGTATGACGACTAGATTAAGCTATCTAAATATGACACCAAATAAAACCAAGAGGACAAATGATGTTAGTCAACTTAAGTTTCATGTTCCAGAAAGTTGTCAAGTCCTTATTGGAACACTATTTGCGATTTGTGAGGCTCATTATCAGATAAGAAATGGAAGTGGAAACAAACCTTTAATTCGTAAGATTGCTGATTATGAGCGAATTAATCGCTTTATGGGAGAGGAGATTGGCAGTTTCTTTTTGGAAAGAGATTTTAGCAGTCGTTCAGCAAATAAGTCTTACTTACAAGCTGTAGCTATGTTGTCAGATGATATTTTAGAGGAAAAATCTGAACTGAATATCAAGGGTTATTTTCTTGCAGCATTGGCAAGAAGTCATAAAGGTTCCTATGATGAGTTCGCTCAAACAACCACAGCTTATCTCAAAGATGCTCAATTAGGTCAGTTAAAACCTGAAATGGTAGCTAAGGAATTATTTGAACGTGGCGTATTATCAATGGTGCCTTCTATGTTACTCACGATAGTGACTAGAGGAAAATATAAGGAGCTCAGTCCTAGCCAACAAACCCAGATGATTAAAGAATTAGACTTAACTCCTGCGGAAATTGAAAAGACTTTAGAATTGACTGTTAGAGCAGATAGTCGCTCAAAAAAAGCACTGCAAATAGTAGTAGAAGAAGATCTTCAGCCTAACCAGATCCTAACTGTCTGTCATCGCATTGGTAATGGTGAGGCTTTCTCCAAGCAAGTGGAGAGCATGTGTCTATTATCTGCCTTAGGAAAACTATGCCCTTATGATGACCGGCAACATTGTGTTGGATGTCAATATGAACTTCAAACTAAGTCAACCTTCTTATTACTTATCGGAGAGTTTAATCGGTTAAATAGGCGTTATAGTAAGGTGAAAAATGATTTAGAACGTGGCAAAATTAGAAGCATTTTAGAGCAACAGATAAAACCTTGTTTAACAGAGATGTAGCAGGCTCTTTCTGATCAATATGGGGAGGAAGCACTGCATGATTATGAAGAAATTATTAAGGAGTTAGTCAATTGAACAATCAAGTTAAGTTATTCCGTACAGTTCATCATGCCATAGAGTTTGACTACGCCATGATAGATTATGCTTCGGAGTGTTTTGAAGACTATGTAGAAAAGGGAATTATTCTCACACAAGATTTTGATTCACACAAGTGGCAAATGACAAATGAATATGCCAATATTAGTTTTCTATTTAATATCAATACCTTTCAATATAATCGCTATTATGAACCATTATTTAGAGTATCCTACGCTGAATTTGTAGACTACTTAAAGAGTTTTATAGTTTTATCAATGGATAAGCATGTTTTGCCATCGCTACAACAATTCTTACGCGATATAAAACGTCTTGTCAAAGAGACTAAGCAGAATATATTGGAGGATGTTACTAGTATCAAAATTTCCTCACCGACATTATGTATAGATTTTTTCTCTAGCTTACCATGTTATGAAGATATTTTACTGAATCAGCTAATGGAAAAATTAGATAATATGATTACCACTCAATACGCCTTTAAACCAAAGCAACAACGACAACTTGCTCAATTTCAGTCCTATTTTACGTTTAATGATATCCTAGTCGATTACTGGTCTAAAGAATTATCAGAGGAGGAGCGACTCTTTTACTATCCTCTCTATCTTTGGTGGCAAATTACAGCAGTGCTACCTCTTAGACCAAGAGAATTTCTCTTAACGCCTCAAGACTGTCTATCTGAGAACGATGGCAAGTTTTTCTTAACACTGAGACGAAATAATTTGAAAGGGAAAGGTAAAAGCGTATCTCATAAGATTTCAGAAGACTACTATCAAACAACTTATGAAATCCCTCAGAAACTAGCGAACTCAATTCAAGAATATTTGAGTTTGACTAAGGATCAAGTTGCTACAGAATTATGTACCTTATTTGCGTTAGATTCCCACTATAAAAAATGGAATAGAAGTGCGGGTTCAAATAATCGATTCTTAACTTATACTAATCTTAATACAATATTGAAGTATTTCTTTAAAGAAATTATCTCAGAAAGATATGGCTACATGGTGCATTATATCAACTCGCCAATCCGCTTGAAAGAGAATGAAATTAACTATATCCATATCGGGGATACTAGGCACATTGCTATGATCAATCTAATCGCAGAGGGGAGTAGCCCAGTGACTGCTATGCTTCTAGCAGGGCATGATAACGTAGCAACATCATCTCATTATTTCTCTAATCTCAGTCAATTTATTGAATGTCGTAGTTATCAGATGTACCGTAAGTTGACTGGTTCGCAGACAACCTATGAAATCAGTAAATCTCAACCTAGATATACCATTGGAAAAAATTTTGTTCAACTTGATAATAAAGGGAGGTGTTATTCTCCGAGGTATGCAACAGGTGATTTTTCGGATTGTTTGAAAGTTATCAGCTCCCATGCTGAACTCGGAGCTTGTACCAGTTGTCCATTTTACCGTAAGTTGGGAAAAGATTATTTCTCTATGGATAACTCTTATAAGAAATCAATAGATGAAGAAGCTTTAATCGTAGATCAGGCGATTAAACAAGTTAGAGAAGGTAAAGGTCATATAGAAGAGATTGGTGAGGCCTTATTAAAATTAAAAACAGTTAGTCATTCTTATCAGGAATACTTGATAGCCAAACAACTTAGAACTACGGAGGAAACAGATGGCTAGGCAGAAATATATTTCAGATGAAGATTTAATCAATTTATTTGAGCAATATCTAATCTCTCACTGTTCAAACGATCCAAATTTAGTCAAGATTTCACAATTTGGAAATTTTGTTAGGAAAAAAGGATATCCAAATGTGGCTGATACAACTATCAGAAGAAACACAGTCTTTAGACAAACTCTTGAATTTCATAAACAGGAGTTCGAAGATGACGATTATCAAACTATTATTACTTATAAAACACTGGATGTCGAGAATTTCCTAGCTATAAATCGCACTCCAGTAGCTTTAAAATCTGCACTCGTAGAGTTGAATCAGTACTACAAAAAGATAGTAGATTATGCGACTAGTTTTAAGCAAGAAGCAGACAGGCTTAGAGCAGAAGTTAAAATTTTAGAAGCTAAGAATGAAACATTAAGTAAAAAACTAAAGGATGATAGGGATTTAGAGCATGAGAACAAGAAACTACGTTCTATTGTTAAAACAAGCATCTACCCCGAAATAGCCAATGAACTGCTAAAAGCTGAAGGCTTACTAAAATCCGATAATCAGATAATAACGGATGAGTATTTATCTAACCATATTATTACAGCTGATTCGGAAATAAATTTCCATGATTCAACTGAACAAAAAGATATGGGCGAACAAAATAAGATTATCAGTATCAAGAATATGCTGGATAGCAAGACAAAATATTAGGAGAATGACTAATGATATATGTAGTTCAAGAAATCCCTAAATTGTTGAAATATTGGGATTTTGAATATAATGATTATTTAAACATTGAAACTGCTAAGGTAAATAGTAGAATTCAAGCTCACTGGCGATGTCCTTCTTGTCTTTATGGTTGGGAGGATTCAATTGTTAAAACGTATAATCGAAGCGCTAAGAACGATAATTTTTGTCCCTGTTGTAGTTTAGGAGAATTGCTAGTCAAAGAAAAGAATAGTATTTTTGCTGTTTATCCGAGTATTATTCAATATCTTAATTTTCACTATGAGAATCAAGAAACTATTGATGAACTACTTAAATCTGAAAAATTCAATTCAAAACGCGTCTTTCATTTCAAATGTCCAACATGTCATATAGGATGGAGAGGTACAGCGATTAATTATAGATTGTTCCAATCTGAAAATCAAGAATTATTTCATATCAATTGTAATGAGTGGGCTTCTCGTTTTTATTATTATGAAGTTTATCCAAATCTCAAAAAAATTTATAAGCAAGAATCTAATAAAATTGATTTCAATGGTTTAAAACTCAGTGATAATGTAACGATACCTTATTATTGGGAATGTGATAACTGTCACTATGAATTTAAAATATCAATCGATACTCTGTTTAGCAGAATTAAGAATAAAGGGTCTTATTGTACGGAATGCAAAAACTCTTTTGACAAACTACTGGATATAAATTTAATGGAAGCTCCATTGTCTTTCCTAAATCCTAAAGATCTAATAGAATGGGCAGATAACAACATTTTTTCAACAAATCAAGTTGATTCTCTGTCGAATATTGCAGTAAATTGGAAATGTTCTATTTGTCACGGAGAATACACTTGCTCAGTCATAGATAAAAATAAGCAATCTTGTCCTTATTGCAATGATAAAGAGATGTTAAGAGGGTTCAACACATTAGAAATAACCCATTCTTATTTACAAAAGTTTTGGAATCCTAATAATCATAAAATTTTAAGTGACTTTTGGAAAAAATCACATGAGGTTATCATGTGGACTTGTCCTTGTTGTCAGATTGATTTTCAGTGTAGTCCTAACGAAATGGTTTCTCGAACGGATTTAGAGAACCAAAACTTTCAAACATGCCCTAATATGTGTGATTGGGGTGGAGAAGTTTTTAACAATGATATATTACGTGATTATCCAATTTTAAAAGCCGAGTGGAGTCCTAAAAACAAAATTCCTATTCACTTTGCACTAACTCATATTGAAACAAAAAAATATTGGTGGAATTGCTCTACCTGTAATGGAGAATATCAATGTTCAATACCTATACGGAAAGAACTAGCGATTTCCTGTCCATACTGTAATCATGAAAAACCATTGAAAGGATTTAATACTCTATTAGATCTATATCCAGATCTAGCAAACATGTGGAGCTCTAAAAACAGTGTAACATTAGAGAAAATTCTACCAAATGAAGCAGAAAAAAGACAAAGTATTTGGCATTGTAACAATTGTCAACTAGACTTCCAAGAACACTTTAATATAGTATTATACTTGTATCTGAAAGATGGGGAAGCGATTGATAACATTTGTCCCTATTGTACCAAACGCCTCCCAAATCCTAAAACAGGAAGTTTAAATATCATAAAACCTTATCTTGTAGATGAATGGATAAGTGAACTAAACGGGGATATTTCAAAAGAATTTCCAGATTCTAAAAAATATATAAAATGGAAATGCAGAAGATGTCATGGAGAATTTTGGGCTTCGATCAATAGTCGTAAAGAAAACGACAAACTTTGTCCTTATTGTGAGGGGATAAAGTTACTATCTGGTTTTAATAGTCTAGATGCTATACGACCTGAATTATTGGGAGAATGGAGTCCTGAAAACACCTTCACAATGAAAGAGGTGATGCCATCATCATTAAGGATGGCTACTTGGAATTGTAAAGACTGTCATGGAAAATATATAGTTTCTATAAGAGAAAGGGTTCAAGAAGATTTTCAATGCCCTTATTGTTCAGGTAAAATAATTCTACCTGGGTTCAACTCGTTTGCTGCCAAATATCCTGAATATTTGCTGGAATGGGACTACCTAAATAACATGTTATTAGCTAATCCTGATGAAATAAGTGAAAAAAGCAATATTAAAGTCTGGTGGTTGTGTAAGAATGATTTAGAGCATCGTTACCAAATGTCAGTCAGTAGAAAAATAAAATATGATAAAAGAAAAAAAGAGACTTGCATAATCTGCAAAGGTCTCAGGAGAAAAAGGGAACATTTTGTTCCATATGAGATAATTTAAAGTAAGTCTGCGAGGACTTACTTTTTTGAGTTATTAAAAAGCTAAGCTCTGAAAACATTTCAAATGTACGCTTTTTTTAAAAATACTTTTTTGGTTTTTAGTAAGATAAAGTACATATTTTAGAATTTTAAGAATTTAGTTTTCACTAGAATAAAGTACATAATTTTTCGAAAAAAAGTTTTTAGTTATTAGCGCATTTCCGGTTATAAAGTGACTTTGAATAACATACATCTTTCCGAAAAACTATAATTTTCTTGAAATATATCTATACTTGTGCTATACTATAAATAAGAACAAATTGGGAGAATATCATGCGTCGTGAATTATTACTGGAAAAAATTGAACAACTAAAGGAGGTCATGCCCTGGTATGTCCTTGACTACTACCAATCCAAGCTGGCTGTTCCTTACAGTTTTACCACCTTGTACGAATACCTAAAAGAATACCGTCGATTTTTTGAATGGCTGATGGATGCTGATTTGGTATCTGTCGCAAACATTTCAGAGATTTCTTTGGATACCTTGGAACATTTGACCAAGAAAGACATGGAATCGTTTATCTTGTATTTACGGGAAAGACCCTTGCTGAATGCCAATACGACTCAAAATGGGGTGTCGCAAACAACCATTAACCGTACCTTATCTGCCCTTTCTAGTCTCTATAAATACCTAACTGAGGAAGTTGAAAATGAGCAAGGCGAGCCGTATTTTTACCGCAATGTCATGAAAAAAGTTTCTACTAGGAAGAAAAAAGAGACCCTTGCTGCCAGGGCCGAAAATATCAAGCAAAAGCTCTTTTTAGGGGATGAAACCATGGAATTTTTGGACTATGTGGACACCCAGTACCAAGTCAAATTATCCAAACGTGCCCTCTCTTCTTTCCAGAAAAATAAGGAACGAGATTTGGCTATCTTGGCACTTCTTCTTGCCTCTGGTGTGCGATTGTCCGAGGCGGTCAATCTCAATCTCTCTGATGTCAATCTAAACATGATGATCATCGAAGTTACTCGAAAAGGTGGCAAACGGGATTCGGTCAACGTAGCAGGCTTCGCCAAGCCCTATTTAGAGAATTACCTCGCCATTCGCAAACAACGCTACAAGGCTGAAAAGACTGACATCGCCTTCTTTTTATCTGAATACCGTGGTCTACCTAATCGTATGGATGCCTCTAGCATTGAGAAAATGGTCGCCAAATATTCTGCTGATTTCAAGATTCGAGTCACCCCTCACAAGCTGCGACATACGCTGGCTACTCGTCTCTATGATGCAACCAAGTCACAGGTTTTGGTCAGTCACCAGCTGGGGCATGCTAATACTCAGGTCACAGACCTCTATACCCATATTGTCAATGATGAGCAAAAAAATGCCTTGGATCAATTATAGTATTTTACAAAAATTAAATTATGTAATAAAAAAGAAGTTTCTATTTATTGATTAGCTTTGAAAAAATCGCTCATCAGTTGGATAACTTCTTGACTTTCTTCCCATTTAGGCTCTTTTATGGCAAATACATGGTCTAGTTTATGTTCATCTCCTTTCGCATAATTTTTCAAATCATGTTTGACCTTATTTGTCTCTAATAGAGCATTCAATTTCATAGTCTCATCTTGAATCATATCCTCATCACCTGTTACCAGATAAACTGGTGGTAACGTTGTTTTTGAGACCAAACTTGAAGGATCAAGTAAGTAAGAATAATATGCCTTGTCTTTGTCTGATTTATCTGTTACAAGTGGAGTAATGAAATCCATAAAATCATGACGATTGGTTTCAAGCATAATAGAAATCAAGCTCATTGCTTTGAAATCAATACCTGTACCAGCCATTCCAAAATCAGCTTGCAATTCTGGGCTTGCATTGATTGAGGCAACAAAAAGTGATAGCAAGGCACCGGCTGAATCGCCTGTTAGATAAGTAGTCTTAAGATTTAAACCAAGTTCTTTTTGGTGCGTAGCAATATAGCGCAGCGCATTCATGCAGTCATCAATTTGATGCCAGAGGGTTGTATCTGGTAAACGTCTGTAACTAATACTCACAACTGTATAACCTTTACGCGCCCACTCAAAACCATAATCACGATTCACTTCTTTGTAAGATGCAAATAAGCCTCCGCCATGGATATTCACAATAACAGGAGTTGTAGTATCTGCATTTTCAGGGCGATAGATATCAAATAGATGCCCTCGGTCTCCGTCCTCTAAGTAGGGAACATCTGTTTCAACTTTCAGTCCTGTCGTATCAGCCGGTGTATTTAGTTGCTTTCTTTCTGCGCTTTCAAATACCCACCTAAAGGGAACTAAGCGTAGTCGCGGAACATTCCAAACCACTGCTATTGCTGCAATTAGAACCACGATTCCTGTCACAAGCCATTTCAAAAACGGCTTACGCTTTTTATTTTTCATTCTTTTCTACCTCTCTTTTATGGACTTGACAACTGTTATTTTCTTATTGTAAAGTAATGAAGAAAAAAGTTCAATATTTGACCACATGGACTTAACAAAAAGGAGCAATCTGTTACATGAACCAACATCAATTAGAAATCTTACAAAAAAATAATCAGCAATCACGACAAGCAACCAGAGAAGCACTAACAACCGCCCTTCTTCTTCTCCTTCAGGAAAAAGAGTACTTAAACATCAGTATTACTGAATTGTGCCAAAAAGCAGGTGTATCACGGACAGCTTTTTATAGGAATTACAAGAGCAAAGATGAAGTACTGGACGACAAGATTATGGACTACGCCTACAAACTACGGCAAAATATAGATGAAGATTTGTACCAAAGCTGGCTCAACACCTTTCAATTTGTGGAAAGACATAAGACTGATTTTGAAGTGGTGATTAAGGCAGGACTAGAATATAAAATTTTACTAGCTTTAAGTGTCCACCTACCAACAGACCCTGAGCTACGAACCCTGCAATCAATCTGGGATACAGTTGCCTATGTATTAATGATTGAATGGGTCATTCATCAAACGCCAAAAACTGCAAAAGACATGGCAAATCTAGCCTATCAAGAAACCAAACAACTGCGTAGGTATTGGGGAGAAAAAGAGACATAGACTACCAAGAAAAATGACTAAAAGACAGATTAGAATCTGTCTTTTAGTCATTTTTCTGCTGTTCTTCTTGTTCTCGAATTTCCTTGATAATACTGCCCATTTTGATAAAATCATCATTGTAATAACGATATAAGCGAGCAGCGCCATCTCCGATATAGCTGATTGGGGAGAATTCTTGGCTTTTGAAGGCATTGTCTTTATCAATCAAGCTCTCTTCTACGACACGGCGTGTGACACGACCAATGACGTTGGTCAGTGCTCCGCACTCTACCATTTCAATCACTTCACACTCAATTGATACAGGGCAAGCGTCAACGAGCGGAGCATCAACGGTCTCTCCGATTGTATAAGACAAGCCGGTAATGGCAAATTTATCTTTGCGACTGTTAAAGCCTGCGATTTCTGCTTCTTTGGTCAATTCCTGTGTGGGGATATTGACGGTAAATTGTCCGTGTTTTTTGATTTCTGTGATGGCATTTCCCTTGGTTCTCATAGCGACGACCATCATACTTCCCAAGGAATAGGCAGAGCTGGAGGTGGAGATATTGTAGCCGTGAACATCATCCTTATAGCCTAGAAAAAAGACTGGAAAGCCAAAGTAGAGTTTGCGTGTTTCAAATGTTTTTTTCATTGGTTGCTCCTTCAGGTGTTTGTTGAATACTTGCCATCATCTTGCGAATGCGGCATTTGGGGTGTTTGGGATTTTGACTTTTGGTCAAGAGATTTTGTGTGGCAGGATGGTTGACTTCGATAGGATCGCTAAAGTCTGTAATTTCATCGACAATCTTGCCGTCAAACATGACTAAAATGCGGTGACAGAGTGCATAACAAAGGTTAAAATCATGCGAGATAAAGATATAGGTCTGCTGGTGCTTGACTTTTAATTGGTGCAATAATCTGAGCAGTTGCCCTTGGATGAGCGGATCAAGTCCACTGAGCGCTTCGTCAAAGATAATCACATCTGGCTTTAAGAGAAGAGCTCGAGCGATACAAATTCGTTGTAGTTGCCCACCGCTTAACTGACGAGGTGTTTTGGTCAGATAGCTCTCGTCTAACCCTACTTCTTTTAGAATTGAGACGACTTCTTCCAAGCTAACTGTATTTTGGGTAGCTTCTGTCAAAATATCTCGCACGCTAAACAAGGGATTGACCGCATGGAGAGCGTCTTGAAAGACCAAGAGAATCCGAGCGCCGTCTTTACTACGATACGGTTTGCCCTCAAGCAAAATTTCACCCTGACTGGGCTCCTCTAAACCAACCAAGAGCTTGGCTAGAGTGCTTTTTCCAGTCCCGCTTTCGCCCATGATTCCTAGAATCTCACCTTGTTTGACAGAAAAATGGCAGTCTTCTAGGACATCTTTTGTATCAAAGTGCTTAAATACATGCTTACATTCAATCTTCATAGGTCACCAACCGTTCATATGGATTTCCCAAGACGAGCTCTTGGGTGTAGGGGTGCTGAGGATGAGAGAGGAGGTCTTCTACGGCTCCTCTTTCTACGATTTCTCCCTTATAGACGACCAAGATCTGACCGCCCAGTTGTCGAGCTAATTCGTAATCGTGTGTCACAGTAATCAAGGTTTTTCCTTTTTCTTGTAGGGTCTGTAAAATCTTGAGAACATTTTCCCGATTATAGGGATCTAGGGCAGACGTCGGCTCATCTAGCAAAATCGTTTCGGAATCAAGGCTTAATAGAATAGCCAGCATGACCCGCTGCAACATTCCACCACTGAGCTCAAATGGGTAACTCTCTAAGAGCTTGTCAATATGCCCCAATCTCACGGATTTCATGGTTTCACGCGCCTTTTCCAGACATTCCTCCTTGGTCCATGGATAGTGGCTTTGCAGAGTTTCGATGACATGGACCTTGATTTTTTGAAAGGCGTTGAACATAGCCATGGGATTTTGCATCATATAGGCAAGTTCTTTTCCTCGGAGCTGCTGCCAGTCTTTTGCTGTACAATGCCGTAAATCTTTCCCCTTATAGGTGATACTTCCAGTAACTTGGCTTTCTTTGGGAATTTGTCCCATGATGAGCTTGGTTAGAAGGGTCTTGCCTGAGCCACTTTCTCCGATAATGATAAGAGATTGCCCTTCAGGGAGCGAAACATGAATATCCTTTAGCAAGACTTGGTCTTGTAATTGCACGGATAAATTCTGAATACTTAAGGTTTCCATGGTCTCTTCCAACCTTTCTCTTCAACATATTCCCCTGCAAGATTAAAGGAGATGACGGTGCAGAAAATTGCTAAGCCTGGTGACATCATCATCCAAATAGCTGTCCGAAAATATGGTCTGGCATCGTGCAACATCATGCCCCACTCAGCGATATTGGGCTGGACTCCGATTCCTAGAAAGGAGAAGCCAGAAATCATCAAGATAATATTGCCGATATTCATCAGAGCAATGACTAAAATTGGCTTGTAAATAAAGGGGAAAATGTGGTATTTCAAGATATGAAAAGCAGACATGCCCATAGTTTTTGCTGCAATGACGTAGGATTCCTGCTTAGCACTTTTGACAAGATTTGTCACGAGTCGAGCATAGAAAATCCACTCGACAATCACGATGGCTAAAATCATGTTGGTCAAACCTTGACCGAGAATCCCCACGGTTGCAAGCGATAAGAGAAAGCTCGGAAATGCTGAGATGACATTGGCAAACCAAAGAAACGTTCTCTCTGCTCGTCCTTGATACCAGCCGACTAGAAGCCCTACGCCCACTCCTATCACGACTTCTAAGACGGTGATGGTCAAGGAAAGAAAAAGAGAAAAGCGAGCGCCAGAGATGAGACGCGAGAGAATGTCACGTCCAAGCTGGTCTGTTCCAAGCAGATGAGTCGCATTTGGGGATGCTAGTTTATTGGCCACATCAACATACTGGGGATCAAAGGGAACGAGAACAGGAGCTAAAATCGCACAAATCAGCAGGATTGTTAGAATACAGCTAGCTACTAAAAATCGTTTGGTCATGCGGACTCCTTTCCTGCTTTTCGTACACGAGGGTCAATCCAGCCAGTCAAGTATTGATTGAGGAGATTATTGATGAGAAATAGACTCCCAAACAAGAGCATGCAGGCTTGAATGACAGGGATGTCCACTGCTTGTAGGGCATGGACAAAGACACTTCCAATTCCGTTCCAAGCAAAGACTTCCTCTATGATGAGAGAGCCTGTCAATAGGTAGATACAGGTCAGGCTCAGACCTGTTGCTAAGGCAGGCAGAGCATTTGGTAGCAAGTGATGTTTGATAATAAAGGAGCGTTTAACGCCGCGTAGCACAGCATTTTCCACGTGGACACTCCTCATCTGCTCACTAATAGCCTTTCGCACGAGAGCGGTGTATTGCCCAATCAAGGATAGACTCAAGGTCAAACTGGGCAAAAAGACACTGCTCAATCCTGCTTTTCCTGATACGGGAACCCATTTTAAATGGACCGCAAAAAAGAGAATTAAGAGATAGCCCAGCCAAAAGGTTGGCATGGAGACGCTAGCAAAGGAGAGAAATTGCACCACGCGATCCAGCAAAGAATCCTTGTGAAGACCACTGATAATCCCTAAGGGCAGAGAAATCACAACAATCAAGAAAAAGGACACAGCTCCTAGATAGAGCGTGGAGACAAAAGCGTTTGTAACAAGAGGAAACACTGGTACTTTCCAAAGATAGGAAACGTCAAAATCTCCTACGAGAGCCTTTTGCATCCAAATCCAGTACTGCTCCAGCCAGGACTTGTCTAAACCTAGGTACTCATTGGCTTGTTTAAGGGCTTCTGGTGTGATGGCAATACGTGAAATGCGCAGGTAGTTTTCGGCAGGATTTTCTGAGGAGAATTTGGTCAGTAGAAAGGTCAGCATCGAAATCATCAACAGTTCACTGACGAATGAAAGAATTTTTTTAAGCATGTCAACTCCTTCTTCACATAGGTTGAAAAAAGGAAGTTAGGAATCCTCCCAACTCCTTTTTCAAATGATTTAGAGTGGATTGAGAAAGGCATAGGTCAAAGCACGGAGCTTGCAGATAAAACTTTAGTCCATCAAAGCGATTTAACAATGTCCTGACCTTTCTTCAATTCACTAGATACTCATCAACCATCACATCTAATCTTGGCTGAATATCAGCTCTAGCTGCGTTTTTATTGCTTAGTCAGATGTTGATGGTTAGAGCATTAGTTAGCCTTGCTGATGAATCGAACAGGGAAGGCATTTTCTTCTGGTGCAAAGCGTACGCCTTCCAACTCTCCTGTGCGGTAAACAGACACAACAGATTGGTAAGTGATTGGGATATAAAGCGCTTCTTCATGGAGCATGCTCAAAGCTTTTTTGTATCCTGCATCGACTTTTTCCTCGTCTGCTTCAGCCAAAGTCGTTTTGATGACTTGATCAAGTTCTGGTTTGATAGCAAGTGATTCAAGAGAGATATTTTCTGGATGACCGTGTGCTGCTTTTGCAGTGAGGGCTGTCATCCAAGCATGTGGATCCCATGGCGCGCCCCATGAGTAGGTCAACATCATGTCAAAATTACCAGTCTTAGCATTTGCCCAGTAATCGTCTTCTTCCATGGCTTTTAATTGCACGTCAACGCCAAGTTTTTTCCATTCGCCTTGGAAGTATTCGCCCAAGTCTTTGTCAGTTGCTTTAGTAGAAATGTATGGCATGTGAACGGTTAATTTTTGTCCGTCTTTTTCACGAATGCCGTCTGCTCCTTTTTTCCAACCTGCTTCATCTAGCATTTTTTCTGCTGTTTCAAGGTTGTATTCGTAAGGTGTCAAGCCTGCATCAGCGTGTGGGGTAGATTTGGAGAAAATGGTATCTGCTGGTGTTTCAGTCCCACGGAATAAGTCTTCTGCGATAGATTTCTTGTTCATAGCATGGTTCATAGCAATCCGAACAGCCTTATCTTTGAAGATTGGCTGAGAGGCATTAAGAAGCAACAAGCGAGTGGACATAGGTTGAGAAACATCTGTTGTGTAGGTCTTGTCCTTTGCATATTGGGCAAAGGTATCAAGACCAATCAAGCCGTTACCATATAGAAGATCAAGATTGCCAGCATCAAACTCTAAAGCGCGTGTTTGCGCATCTGGGATAATTTTGACCGTTACTTCTTTGAGTTTTGGTTTTTCACCCCAGTAGTTTTCATTGCGGGAAAAGGTAATGTATTCGTTGGCTTTTTTATCTTTGACCACCCATTGACCTGTTCCAATAGGAGCTGCTACGTTGTCCTTAGTCGTATCATCCCCTTTAGGGAAACCAGCATCACCTAAGAAACGAATCGGACGAATCATAGCCAAATCGTACAAGGTTGCACTATAAGGCTGTTTGAGCTTGATTTCAAAAGTATGGTCATCAACAACCTTGTAAGCATCCAACTGTTCTGTAAAGTTAAACCAAGTGTGGTTGCCTTTATTTTCTTCTGAGAAAATGGTGTCAAAGTTGCGTTTGACGTTTTGAGCGGTAAAGCTGGAGCCGTCTGAGAATTTCGCATCGCGAAGCTTGAAGGTATAAGTCTTGCCATCTTCGCTAAGTTTCCAAGATTCTGCAAGCATAGGCTCAATCACGCCATTATCTCCATAGCGGACTAAGCCTTCATAGACCATATCTTGGATGACAAATTGGTCAGGATTGTAGCGGTGAGGATTGACATCCCCAAAGTCTTCTCCCCAAGCAAGAGTAAGGCTATCCTTGCTGCTGGCTGATGGAGCAGCTGCATTTTTCCCTGACTGGCAAGCCACGAGAACCACAGCACATAGAGCTGTGAATAGGAGCAATAATTTCTTTTTCATGTTTTTTCTTTCTAAATATTTAGTAGTTATCTTCTAAATAATCGCGAAGCTCTTCAACAAAAGAGCTTGGAAGTTGCAGATGATCTTGCAAGTCATCTGTGTAGCGCACAATGATATCTTCTTCTCTTTGTTCCACCACTTTTTGAGTCCAGTCAGGATCTAGCAACAGCGCCTTTCCTAGGGCAAACAAGGGAATGCCTGCTGCTAGGACCTGGTTAGCATCCTTACCTGTCTGAATACCTCCAACGCCTATCAAAGGAACACGTTGGTCAATTTTCTTCAAAATCTGATGGACAATAGGCTCACCCTCTTTAGGATTGCGAATCGACGATTGAAAGACTTGATTGACCGACATATGAAGATAATCAACATCTAGGCGAATGAGTTGCTCTAAGAGCTGTAAGGTGTCATAGAGCTGGATACCTGGCTCTTCGATCTCTTCAGGTGAGAAACGATAACCGATGAGAAAAAGTCGATTGGCTTTCTCCTTTACCAAAGCCTTGGCTTTTTTGAGTAAGGTTTTGGCAAACCGCATGCGGTTATTGAGCGTTCCGCCCCACTTGTCCCGACGTCTGTTGGAGTGAGGGGAGAGAAATTGCTGGATCAGATAGGTGTTGGCTCCGTGGAGCTCAACGCCGTCAAATCCTGCTTTGATGGCTCGTCCAATCGCTGCAAGAAAATCATTCATGACCTGATCGACTTCTTCGTAGCTCAGCGCGCGTGGGGTATCTACATAGCCGTGCAAGGCCTTAACAGCACTTGGTGCTACTGGTTGCTGTTCGATCACATCTGGCAGAACCATACGACCTCCGTGATAAAGCTGAAGGACTGCAAGGCTTCCCTTTGCTTGAATAGCTGTTGCTAAGCGGCTTAAGCCTTCTATTTTATCATCTTCTGCCACGCTAAAGCTGTCCGCAAAAGCCTGTCCTTGGGGATGCACATAGGCACTACCTGTGATAATCATCCCTACCCCTTCTGCACGACGCGCATAGTAGTCAATATCTGCCTGCGATACATAACCGCCAGGCTCACAACAACTGATGGTCATAGGGGCTAAAATCACACGATTGCGGGTCCGTAAACCATTCTTAAAGACAAATCGTTCTTGAATAGCTGTTTCCATTAAGATTCCTCCTTTCTATTTAAAATAGAGATGTGCCATTCAGATGAATGGCGATTGTCAAAACAAGTGACTGTTCCTTGGGGGAAATCAAGGTCCCAAAAGACAGCTTGTGGATCAATCAAACGCTGATAAATCAAGCGTAGAACGCCCAAATGAGCGACAATCGCAATGCTGTCCGTTCTATGACGATGAACCAAGTCATCTGTCACTTGCCAAACACGTTGTTGAAAGTGTGAAAACTTTTCCGCCTGAGAAGGCGTCACATCAAAGGGAGCCTTTAGCCAAGCCTGCCATTCTGTGGGAAATTTCGCTTCAATCTCATCTGCCATCAAGCCCTCCCATTTGCCAAAACCTTTTTCATTAAGTTCTGGAAGGCTCAGGCTGTTAGAGCCAAATACGATGTCAGCGGTTTCTTTTGCTCGTCGTAAGGAACTGGTATAAATCTGGCAAAGAGGAATTCCCTCCATAATAGCTCGCAGCTGCAGGGCTTGTTGCTTGCCTTTAGCATTGATGGAAACATCGCTGCTACCGTAAAAGCACCTTCGTTTATTGTAATCGGTTTCACCGTGTCGCATGAGAAAAATCTTCATAGCATGAGTCCTAGGAGTAATAAAATATGCGAAATTTCGACAAAGGCACCCAAGGTATCCCCCGTATGCCCATCGATTTCGCCATAGACAAATTGACGATAGAGCAGAGCGCCACCAAAGACCAAGGCATAGCCAAGGAGACCTTTTAGCCCAAAGCCAAATCCTAAAACAAGAATGGGCAGGATTTGAGCAAGAGCGATTTGCACAATCGTAACTCCTTCAAAGAATTGCCCAGAACCACCGGCTGCACGCGCATACTTCATTTGATAGAGCTGTAAAGCAAGACCGGCTTTCCCAATCATGGTGAGGCTTGCAACAATCAACCACTTGGGCTCAGGCAGATAGGAAAAAGAAATCACCATCAATCCATAATAGAGAATAAGGGCTAAAACGCCATTACTCCCAATGCGACTGTCTTTCATAATCTCAAGCATACGCTCTTTATTGCGAGAGGAGAACAAGCCATCTGCCATGTCTGCTAGACCGTCCAAGTGAAATCCTCCTGTCAGTAAAACGTCAAATAAAAGGGTCAAAACCCAAGCCACCATATCTGGTAAAACCAGCTGAACCAGATAGAAAAAGAGAGCAGAAAGCGAGCCAAGTAAAAGCCCAAACAAGCTAATAATCGGAATGCCCTTTCGCACATAAACCAAATCTACTTCCTTGTTGATGGCAATGCGGCTGAAAAATTGGGTATAGATAATCAGGGATTGAATCATTTTAATCGTTGTGAGAGTCCACAGATGACAAGATAGACCTCACTTGCCTCCTTTGCCAATGTTTGATTGATTGTACCAAGAACATCTCTGAAATAGCGTCCGAGCTTGGTTTCTGGTACAATCCCAAGCCCAATTTCATTGGTTACGACGTAGAGAGTCATGTCTTTCTTTGATACAACCTCTAAAATAGCTGCCCATTCCTCAGTTATTTTCTGTGTGACGAGAGCTTGCTCCTCTTTGGTGAGAAAATGCTCGTCATCCATCAGGATTTTTTCTGGGAAGTCGTGTTCAATCATGTCAAACAAGACATTGGTCGTGAGCATCGTAGCGCAGTCCAGCAGATAATAGTCATAATCCTGCTGAGCTAGCCATTCACCAATCTGAGCGTACTGCTCGTGGGTATCCCAAGCCTTGGGTCTGCGTTCTTGATGCAGACGCACCCGCTCCTGCCACTCGTCATCTCTATGCTTACTGATACCTGTGGCAATATAGCAGACCCTTTCCTTCTCCCAAATTCTCTCCTCGGTGAAGCGAGATTTGCCACTGCGTGCGCCACCTGTCACTAAAATGAGCTTACCCATAAATCTCTCCAAATACTTCTTCAAAGGCTGAAAGTGTCACTTCAATATCCTCCTTGGTATGAGCAGTGGACATGAAGTTTGACTCATATTGTGAAGGTGCTAGGTAGATTCCTTTAGCAAGCAAGGCTTTGTGTACTCGTGCAAAGAGCTCTTGATCACTGTTTTTGGAATCTTCAAAATTTCGGACTGGATGTGGGTTAAAGAAGAAGCCAAACATGGTGCCGCAATGAACGACTTGAAGCGGGACTTGATAGCGCTTAGCCAAATCTTTTAGACCATGGCAGAGCTGATCTACACGCTCCTCCATTTGTTTGAAAAGCTCAAGTGTCAAGCCTTTGACCGTTTCATAACCTGCTGTCATAGCGATTGGATTGCCCGATAAAGTCCCTGCTTGGTAAATAGCTCCAAGAGGTGCCACGGCATCCATATATTCTTTTTTCCCGCCAAATACGGCAACAGGAAATCCACCGCCAACGACTTTCCCAAGACAAAGCAAATCAGGCTCTACTTGATACAATCCCGTAGCCCCTGTATAACTCGCTCGAAATCCTGTCATGACCTCATCCATGATAAAGAGTGCTCCGTATTGCTGAGTCAAATCGCGAATGAGTTGGATAAAGTCTTTATCTGCTGGGATAAGCCCCATATTTCCTGCAACGCCTTCAATGATAACGCCTGCAATCTCCGCTCCTTGCTGCTCAAAACACTCTCGGAGGGCGTCTTTATCATTGTAGGGAAGTGTTAAGGTATCTTGTGCTGTTGCTGCTGGGACACCAGGAGAGTTGGGCAGACCAAACGTTGCTACACCAGAGCCTGCCTGCACTAAAAAGGCATCGCTATGACCGTGGTAGCAGCCGATGAATTTAACAATCTTATCTCGCTTGGTTACACCTCTAGCGACTCGAATGGCACTCATGGTTGCTTCTGTTCCAGAGCTGACCATCCGCAAACGTTCTAAGTAAGGCACTCGTTCTTGTAGAAGTTTTCCTAAGCGTGTCTCTAAAGGACTAGGAGCTCCGTAACTTGTCCCTTTTTCCACGGCTTCTTTGACCGCTTCAATGACCTCATCCTTGGCATGCCCCAAAATCATCGGTCCCCAAGACAAGACATAATCAATATAGCGGTTGCCATCGACATCGTAAAGATAAGCTCCCTTAGCCTTGTCAATAAAAATAGGACTTCCCCCCACTGCCTTAAAGGCACGAACAGGGCTATTGACTCCACCAGGGAAAATGCTTTGCGCCTCTTCAAAGGCCTGTTTTGATGCTTCAATACTCATACTAGACTCCTTTTTTTGATAGGTATAAAGCTAAATCCTTGGCAAAATAGGTAATGATGATGTCCGCTCCTGCACGTTTCATACCAAGCAGTGTTTCCAACATCACTCTTTCCTCATCAATCCAGCCATTTTGCCCTGCCGCCTTAATCATGGCATATTCGCCACTGACATTGTAGGCTACTAACGGCAGGTTGCTCTGATTTTTCACATCACGCAGAATATCTAAAAAAGCAAGAGCTGGTTTGACCATGAGAAAATCTGCCCCTTCTGCTTCGTCGCTTCTCGCTTCTCTGAGCGCTTCTAGACGATTTGCTGGATCCATCTGATAGGTTTTGCGATCTCCAAAGGCTGGAGCACTTTCTCCTGCATCTCGAAAAGGACCGTAAAAACTAGAGGCAAATTTAATCGCATAAGACATAATGGCAATGTCTTCAAAACCAGCTTTATCAAGTCCCTGACGAATGGCATAAACATAACCATCCATGGCATTAGACGGAGCAATAATATCCGCCCCTGCACGCGCTTGGCTAACAGCCACTTCCACCAAACGCTCCAAGGACGCATCGTTTAACACATGCTCTCCCTCTAAAATCCCACAGTGTCCATGGCTGGTAAATTCGCACAAACAAGTATCTGCCACAAGGAGCACTTCTGGGTAATGGTCTTTTATCAAGCGAATGGCTTGCTGGACAATGCCGTTTTCATCTGATGCTTGCGAGCCAATCTCATCTTTATGAGCAGGAATTCCAAAAATGATAAAGGCTTGAATCCCCAATTTTACACATTCCTCAACTTCTGATAGTAAATTTAGCAAGGAAAATTGGAAAACGCCTGGCATGGAAGCTACTTCTTGTTTTTCTTCCAAACCTTCCTTGACAAATAAGGGCTGAATCACATCATGGACAGAAAGCTGTGTTTCTCTCACCATGTCTCGCATAGCAGCTGTCCTTCTCAATCTCCGATGTCTAGTAAATGGTGTCATTTTTTCTTCTTTCCTATAATATATAATGCAGTAAGCTACTGCTAAAGCCCAAGTGCAAGACTTGGAATAAATACTTTAAAAAAAAAGGGGGGGGCTCTGATAAGTTACACTTAAAAATCTTGAATTTTTATTTTTCTAGTAAATTTTCATTTCCAATAGGTGATCTACATATACCAAAATTAATGTTCTCAATTTTAGAGATTTCGTTCTTTATAAAGGGGAGTGGTGATTTTTCAAATAGTTTATCAATTTGGCATTTTAAGAAATGATCGCACTGAGCACTTTCATTTGCTCGTAATGAATCAAACCAGTGTTTAACTTCATTTGGATATAGATTTCCTGCAATTGAAGATAAACTATTATATCCCAATCTGATTTTCTGTTCTAGGTCTTTTTCCCCACCAGCAAAATAATGAAGTGGTCTATCAATTACTTCGTTTAACTTTAAAACTTTTTTGGGATCCCCAGCTTCTTTCACTCCTACTACTAACTGATTACTAATTAAATCAATACATGACTTAATTGATAGATCAAAACCAGTTCTCAAAGGATTATTATAGATAATCGCTGGCTTGTTAGCTGCTTCAATGATTGCAGATGTGTAGGACAACGCTTCTTTTTGAGTTGGCAATACATAGGGAGAATAGCCAATCAAAATAGCTGATATTTGAGGTATCTTATTTATTTTCATAGCAAGCTCTCGCGCCTCAATTTGTCTAATACTAGATACACCAAATATTAATTGAAAATCAGAGTCAACTTTTAAAGATGGTAAGTAATCAATCAACTCAAGTTTTTCGTTTAAACTTAATGAATGCTGCTCACCTGTCGAACCACAAATTAACACAGATTTTATCCCAAGCTTGTTTAAATACTCAATATGGGCAAATGTTGCTTCAATATTCAAATCTTCATTTTTATGAAAAGCTGTAGGTACAGCGATATGATAGTCATTTAAGGGTGTCATTTTTTCTTCCTTTCTCATCAATAATCGTCTGAACCATCTTTTCAATCGATGGAGTTTCTGGCATGAGGTTCACGACAAACCCATCTCTTTCAACAGCTTCTTGCGTACTGGTTCCGATAACGGAAATCTCATGACCTCTTGGAAGTATCTTACAAATCTCATAAAAGCTCTGCCAAGCTGATGGGCTAGCAAACGTCCAAAGGATTTCTTTCTCTCCTAAAAATGCTTGAATCCCTCCCTGCCCCAAACGATAATGCTGGGTATCATAGAGTGGAAAAGCCAATACGTCATGACCTCCATTTTTCAAGGATTCCGCCAGGATTGGATTGGACAAACTGCTTTGTGGTAGTAAAATTCGCTGCTTGGAAAATCCCAATGCTAGCCACTCTTTGGCAAAATCTTTGGCATACTGGTACTTAGATTCGAAATCCACCGTGTAGCCCAAGGTCGCAATTACTCGACTGGTCTGATGGCCAATCGTTGCAATCTTAGGAAGTGGTGATTGTAGATAGGGAGCTAGAAATTCTGCCGCCACAGCACTGGTGAAAAAGACCCAATCCATCTCTGGCATGCTTTCGACCACCTCTGTTGGCATAGGATTTGCCTGACAGTGAATTAAGGGGATGTGGTAAACAGTAAGCCCAGCTTCTTCTAGCTTTTCTTGCAAATGCCGATCCAGCGGATGTTCTCTAGTAAAGATAACTGCTTTTGTCATGAGATTCCCCATGCTCCTTGGGCGGCTAGTTTTTCAACAACTTCTTTAGCAAGATTTGTAGGATCATCTCCAACCACGCTAGCGTAAAGACATTTTCCTTCTTTTGTCGCAAGCATGGCATCTAACTGATAGTCAGTTTCGGGCTTTTGGGCATAGGCGGCAATCGGGAAGGTACAGTCCGCATTCATCAAAGCAAGGACTTCTCGCTCAATCGTCACGCAGGCAGCTGTTTTCTCATCATGGATACTCTGTAAAATCTCTAATAGTTTCTCATCCCCTTTTCGGCATTCAATGGCTAAAGCGCCTTGGGAAATAGCTGGTAAACAAGTCTCTAAGCTTAGCGGTTCAATGTTTAATTCGTCTTTATCTAACCACCCCATGCGAGACAAGCCTGCCATCGCAAGGACAATCGCATCGTACTCTCCATCTTGAACCTTTTGAATCCGTGTATCAATATTGCCACGAAGTTCACAAATGGTCAAATCTGGGCGGATTTTCAATAACTGAACCTTGCGGCGCAGACTGCTAGTTCCTACACGAGCACCTTTGGGGAGAGTTGCCAAACTTTGATTCTCTTGATGAAAAATCAAGCAATCACGAACATCTTCGCGAACAGGAATAGCCCCTAGCTGACAGCCTTCAACCAAAAGTGCTGGCATATCTTTTAAACTATGAATGGCGATATCAATCTCTTTTGCAAGAAGTGCCCGCTCAATTTCCTTGACAAAAACTCCCTTACCACCGATTTCTTGCAAGCTAACTGTGCTCAGTCTATCTCCTTTTGTCTGATAAGGGACCAATTCAAACACGACTTCGGGGTGTTGTTTTTGAATCAGAGCGAGGACTTGTTTGGTCTGGGTCTGAGCTAATTTACTTTTTCTCGTTCCAACTTTAATCGTGGTCATCTTCCATTCCTTTCTTTCCTTGCTGGAGACCGAAAATCTTACAAATCAAGGCAATGTCATAATGAGAATTCTCTCCAATAGACATCTCTTTGAGTTGGAGAATCGGCTCTTTTAAAATCTGATTGACAACACTTTTCATGTGCTTAGAAATCTGCTTTTCTTCCCGAGCAGTCATGTTAGGCAATTTTCGCTTTAAACTCTCTAGCGAGCTAGCCTGTGCTTCTAAGGCACGCTCTCTCAACTCACGAATCAAGGGAACAATCCCTAATTGCTTTTTCCATTCGTCAAATTTAAGGAGTTCAACTTCGACTTCTTTTGCGATTTTCGCAGCAATATCTTCTCGCTCTGCTCGGTAAATTTCTAATTGATTGGTCAAGTTTTCAATGGTGTAGAGCTCTATATCACTACTTGGGTGAATAGTCCGTGGTAAGCAGAGGTCAAATGCAATGACACCTTGTTTTAGCATAGAGGGAAATAAGATATACTCCCCTGTTTTGACAGCTGAAAAGATGACGTCCGCTTTCTTTGCGACTTCTTCCAACTCTTCCCAGCCATGGGCAGACACACGCTCATCTTCTAAAAATGGCTGTGCTTTTTCCACTGTTCGATTGAGAAGGAAGATGGAGGAGAAGGGCTTTTGTAAGACGTATTTGGTCACTAATTGTCCGATTTCTCCCAAGCCGATAACGGCAATGCTTTTATGCTCATAGTCAAAATCAAGCCGATCAAGCTGCTGCATAGCTGTTAAGCTAATGGAAATTGGACGCGCGTTAATGCGGTATTCTTCATGCATCCGCTTTGCAAAGGTCAACACTTGACGAGACACTTCATTTAAAATAATCCCAGTCGTTCCTGCCTCTTTTGCCGTTTGAAAGGCTTGCTTAAGTTGCCCTAAAATCTGAGTTTCTCCTAAAATCTTAGACTCTAGTCCAATGGAGACCCGAAAGAGATGATGCAAGACCTCATCAGCTTCTTTAAATACCAAATACGGCTCAATGTCTTCTGCTCTTACTCCAAAGCAATCTGCCAAAAAGTGCTTGGCATAATAGCGCCCTGTGTGTAATTGATCGACCACCAAGTAGAGCTCTGTCCGATTACAGGTTGAAACAATGACATCTTCTAAGACACTTTTCTCTCGGTAAAGACGCTTTAAGGACTCTTCGATATGCTCGTCTGAAAAATGCAGTTTTTCAAGCACAGACAAAGGGGTTTCCTTATGGGTCAATCCCACATACAATAAATACATACAACAATCCTCTTCTTATCTTTCCACCATAAGGCATTGACTTACAACGGATTATAAATCTTCCAAGATGGTTTCTAATTTTTTTCGAATTTCTTTGGATCGTGCAGGCGATAAGCCATTGGTTGAAATCATGACAGAAAAATCTTTGGCACGCGCGATAGCAACATTGTAGAAATCCGAAAAATGCTTATCACCGGTATTATTGACGAGCTGGCTCGGATGAGCATCGTTCATGACTTGCCGATTAACCAATTCAACATCTGTACAGGCAAAAACCAGCTTGGCACCGTCTAAATCCCCTGTTTGATAGGAACGATTCACCCAATGAATAGAAGCAACATCAATATTCTCATGTAAGGTTGGGCTAATAACGGTTACTCTAGCCCCTGCAGCTAGCAAGGTTTTAATCTTTCTTGACGCCACAAGACCGCCGCCGATAACCACCACTGGCTTGTCTTCTATGTTAATCATGACTGGATACATAGCATTCTCCTATTTTTTACTGCGAAAGATCTTTCTACTGCGTTTATAAACGGTATCTGGCACACCGAGACGATCATTGACCAAGCGTGCAAGAACAAAGAAATAATCCGATAGGCGATTGATGTATGTTAAACCAACTGGATTGACTGCCTCATCCGCTTCAATCACAGCGACCATCTTGCGCTCAAGGCGTCTGGTCATGGTTCGTGCCATATGAAAGGAACTAGCAATCTTGTGCCCACCTGGAATGATGAAATATTCTAGTTTTGGTGGAATGTCCATGTAAGCATCAAGCTTTTCTTCCAGCCAGCTTACATCTTTTTCCGTTTGCTTATAAGGACGCAATTCTCGAGGTGCTGCCAAGTCACTTCCACAGTCAAATAGCTGCTGCTGGATTTCTTCACATTCTAAGCGCAAATCATCTAAAGCTTCAATCTCTGCCATTTCAGACACAATCCGTCCCAAAAGAGAACAAACTTCATCCATAGTTCCATAGGCTTCCACTCGAACGTGGGTTTTTGATACCCGATCGCCACCATACAAGCGCGTGTAGCCTGTATCTCCATACTTTGTATAAATCTTCATCTTTTTACTCTTCTTTATTGACAATGCGATAAATGGCGTCCATATCTAAGGATTGGCGCAAAATATCGGCTAGCTTATCGTATTCTTTATCTTTAAATTCTTGTAAGGTCACTACCTTATCCTGAATAGGCGAAAGTCCTTTTGCCTCTCGAATACTGTTTAGATACTGTCTCGTCCAATCAAGGTTGTCAAAGACACCATGCAGATAAGTGCCTTGTACTTGACCGTTATGTCCAATCGCGCCATCTGAACGCTCTGTATCCTCACCATTTTGAACAATGATGGTCGAAAATGGCTGAACGCCCTCTGCAATCGTGGTTTCTCCCATGTGAATCTCGTAGCCTTCTAACTCATGCCCTTCATGGTTTGCTTTGACTTGGGTCGTACGTTTGACAGCCTTAAAGGTCGTTTCTGCATCAAGTAAGCCCAAACCTGCAATTTCTTCAATGCTTGACTCGACATGCAAGGGATCGGACATCTTCTTACCCAAAAGTTGGTAACCGCCGCAAATGCCAAAGATATGCACCCCCTGCTCCAAGCAATGGAGAATTTCTCGCTCCAAACCAGACTCACGCAGATAATCCATATCTTCAATCGTATTTTTACTACCTGGTAAAATCAGCAAATCAGGAAGACCAATAGCATCTCCTGGCATGACATAGCGAACAGATACATCCGGCTGGATTTCTAGGCTGTGAAAATCTGTGAAGTTTGACATGCGTTTGAGCCCGATAATCGCCACATCCAATTCCTTTTTCGTATCGAAACGACGGCTTTTTTGCACCAAGGCGACACTATCTTCGCTATCAATATCAAGACTCGCATACGGTACCACCCCAAGCACAGGAATCTGAGTTAGCTCTTCAATCATATCAATCCCTGATTGGAGCAATGCCACATCACCACGGAATTTATTGATCACAACACCTTTGACACGCGCCCGATCTTCCTTAGGCATTAGCTCAATCGTGCCATAAATCGAAGCAAAAACACCGCCCTTGTCAATATCAGCAACTAGAATCACTGGCGCATCCACTAAGCTCGCCATCCCCATATTGACAATATCATGGCTATTGAGATTGATTTCTGCTGGACTTCCTGCGCCTTCTAAGACAATGACGTCATTTTCAGAGCCTAATTCTTCATAGACTTCCTTGATTTTTGGAAGTAATTGCTGCTTGAATTCGTGGTATTCCACAGCATCCATATCACACAGGACATTGCCCATAAAGACAACTTGTGATTTTCGATCAGACGTAGGTTTCAAAAGGACAGGATTCATCCGCACATCTGGATCCACGCCAGCAGCTTCAGCCTGCACGACCTGTGCCCGCCCCATTTCATCTCCTTTTTTAGTGATAAAGGAGTTCAGTGCCATATTTTGTGACTTAAACGGTACAACCTTTAGACCGTCTTGTTTAAAGATTCGGCAAAGACCTGCTACGATAATGCTTTTTCCAGCATCTGAGGCAGTTCCCTGCACCATGATTGATTTTACCATCTCGCATCCCCTTTCAATTGTTTAAAAAAATCCATTTCATCAAGAGCCAAAGGCGCTTTGATAGCTTGATGAAGTTTGACAATCCACGGAGCTTCTAAGCCAGCTTGCTCCAGCAATTCCACTTCTTGAAATAACTGAAATTTATCGCCTTCTGCTAGCAATTTTCCCTTATGAAGCAAGTAAGAATAATCACAGCAATCATACATCAAGTCCATATCGTGGCTGGTCAAGATGATATTGGTTCCAGAAGCGACTAATTTTTTCATGGATTCTGCCATTTTCCTACGTCCCTTGGGATCAAGACCTGCAGTCGGCTCATCTAAAAGCAGGTATTTGGGTTGCAAGGCAAGCATACCAGCGATGGCGACCCGTTTCTTTTGCCCATAGCTCAGATATTGAATCGGTTTATCCGCTAAATGCTCGATATCCATCATCTCTAAAGCCTGTGACACACGCTCATCTATCTCACTAGGTGTGTAATCCAAGTTTTCCAAGGCAAGACCGATATCGTCCTTGACAATGGTATAAAAGAGTTGTTGCTCAGGATTTTGAAAGACCATGTTGACATCTTGACGGTACTGGTAAAGCGCCTTTTTAGTCATGGAAACTGGCGAGCCTTGGTAGAGGACTTCTCCAGCTTGTGGTGTGAGTAGCCCTGTGATGATTTTCATCGTGGTTGATTTGCCAGAGCCATTTGCTCCTAAAATCCCCGTGATTTTTCCTTCTTGAAAGCTCATGGAGATATGCTCCAACGTAGGACACTTACGGTCGTATGAAAAAGAAATCTCTTTTAATTGTAACATCTTCTTCTCCTCTTGTCTCATTCTCTCTGATAACCGTCAAATTTGAGGGTCAATACCTCATTTAGCCGCTCATTATCATCCAATAACTTGGTAAACAAGGTGTGAGCTAGCATGCCCCAAGCCTTGTAATTTTTTCGTTTTTTGTAAAAGGCAAATTTCAAATCCAAGGTATCACGAATCGTCAGAAATTCATACATGACAAGGAAAATAAAGCGATACATGAGCACAACAATTTCCAAAAGAAACAGAGGGACATGGATTTTCTTAAATAATTGAACCATTTGAATAAATGGTACAGTAAGTGCAAAAAAGTAGGTAGCTACTAAGGAACAATAGATTCTAAGCAAGATAAAAGAAGCCTCTTCTAAACTTTGCCCATTGATTCCTAAGTATCCGTTCAAAAAAGGAATAGCTATTAGAAATGAAGCACTGTCTTTGTGATAGGTAATGACGAAGGTCAATAAACTGATAAGGATAAAAATACTTGCATGGATATACCACTTGAGATAAGCTCCCAAGGACATCCGTGCCACATAGCAAGTCAAGGGAATCACACTAACAAGTAAGAAAACTTGCAAGGGGACAATTCCTGAAAAGCTAATGATGAGGAGAACGATATAAAAGAGAAATTTATAGTCTGCTTTTATGTCCTTCCACCGATTTTGGTAGGCATATTTATCAATTACAAACATTTATTGACCTCCCAACCTATACCTAAACAAACTGAATAACGTTTAATGCTTCAATTCTTTTTTTCCTTTGTTATAGCCGATGACGTAAAAAATGATTCCTGCTCCAATGCTTCCTTGGAGGGTGAACAAGAGACTCTCCACTTCTGAGCCAGCTGGTTCAAAGATTGGAGAAAACCACGGTTCATAATCTTCTTGAATAGATGTAATCGCAGTCTCTGCTGCATCATCGGTTCCACTATATTCCACCCCTTTTGGGGCAAAGAAGAAGGCTGACAAAATAACGGCAACTGCTGCTAAAAGCAAGAGTAAATTTTTATGAGATTTCATGCGAATAGTCCTTCCTTTTCTTTAATAGTATCAGAGATGAGGTTAAAGAGAATCACTGTAAGCAAGCCCTCTACGATTGCAATCGGTACTTGTGTGGTTAAAAAGACACCCATGAATTTCAAAGCTGAGCCGATAAATCCTGCGGACGGATCTGGAAAGACAAGTCCAAGCTGGATAGAGGTTGTCGCATAGGTCGCAAGATCCGCAACAACCGCACAGAGAAAGAGAGCCACACGACGAGATACTTTCATAGAAAGTGCTAGCTTATAGACGAAATAACCGACAAATGGTCCCACAACTGCCATTGAAAAGGCATTGGCACCAAGAGTTGTCAAACCACCATGTGCAAGGAGCAAAGCTTGGAAGAGCAGACAGATGGTTCCTAAAACACTGACCACAAACGGTCCAAACATGGCTGTTCCAATTCCGACACCTGTTGGGTGAGAGCTAGAACCTGTCACAGATGGAATTTTCAAGGCTGATAGGATAAAGATAAAGGCACCTGAGAGAGCTAGCATGGTTTTTGAATTGGGATTTTTAGCCACAATTCTCTTAATATTTAAGACCCCCATGATAAAGAAAGGAAGAAAGAGGGCAAACCAAATCAAACACCAGATAGGAGGGAGATACCCTTCCATGATGTGCATAGCCTCAGCAGGGCGAGGACATAAGAGATATAACACTGCAAATAGCACAATGGCTAATTTCTTATTATAGTTTTTCATAGATTTTCTCCATTCGCAAGTAGCGATAGGCTAGTTTACAAGATGTTCTTTTTGACAATCATAGTTGTAAAATAGCTGAGTTTGCTTTCGACATCAAGGTCTGCTACTCCTCGCATGATGATTTGCTTGTCAGAAGAAGCATGACTGACTAAGAAAGTATTGTTGACTAATTGGTGCTTGTGAAGCAAAGGCAAAACGACATCTAGGTGATTGGCGACCTTCATCAAGACGACCGTATCATGGAGTGTAAGAGCAGCATCCATGGTTTTCACATCTGTCGTCGCAGGAACGACCGCAAAAGATTCCTCATCCATGGTCAAGGGCTGACCAAGTTCAGATGCCATACTAGTAAAAGAAGTAATTCCTGGAATGGTTTGTGTTTCAATCTCATCTTTTAAAATATCCAATAAATAGCTGTATGTACTATATACCATTGGATCTCCTAAGGTGATGAACCCTACATTTTTACCAGCTTTTACATCCTCGATAATCTCTTTTGAGATGGCTTCCCACTGCTCTTTTTTCTCCTCTAGCGAGGCAATCATAGGAAAATGCCGCTGCTTAATCTCCAAATGCTCATTGAGATAAGGATCTGCAATAGACAGTGCCAAACTCTTGGTGCGTTTTTTTGCCTCCGGTGTATAGATGATGTCTAAATCATTGAGGAGACGGCTGGCTTTGACCGTCACCAATTCGCTATCTCCCGGACCAATTCCGATTCCATAAAATTTTGCCATTTCTCACTCCTATTCTATAATGGTTTTCAAATGCTTGATATACAGCGCTTGAATGTCTGGATATTCTCCCAAGCCGACTAAATGCGTATGGACCTCGTAGCCTCGTGAGCTAAAGTAGGTATTCCACGAATCTTCCTCATCTGAGGTCATGTCATTGGTCGCATGGTCTCCCGCTACCAGCATAAAAGGTGCGAGATGAATGGTTTTGACCTCTTCTTTCCGCAATTCCTCTTCAATAAGAGAAACTGGCGGATAACTCTCCACACAGCCAATGCGAACGGAAGTGCCTTTTAGCATGTGATCCATCGCTGCATACGCCGTAAAAGCATAGTGTTGACTGCCGTGCCCCATGAGGACTGTTGCTGCATCTGGTCCGAAATGACCGTACTTTTCTAGCAAAATAGCTTTTACTGCCTCGTAATCTTCTTCACTGGTTAAAAGAGGCTTGGCAATGCGAAGACTTGAGAATTTTTCAGTAAAATGGCTTGCTTGTCTTACAATCTTTTCATACTCTCCACCCAAAATCACATGAAGTGGTTGGATATAGACTTCTTGAATACCTGCTTCGTAAAGCTCCTCCAAGACTTCTGCCACCGTTGGAATGTCTAAGCCTTCGTTCTTCTTAATCCGTCGAATGACCACGTTTGAGGTGAAGGCACGATGAACGGTAAAATCTGGAAAAGCTGCTTGAATAGCCTCTTCACAGGCTTCAATCGTTTTTTTCCGAGTCTCAGGATAGGTCGTTCCAAAGCTGACGACTAAAATGGCTTTTGTCATAGAACCTCCTTACCCTAAAACAGCTTGGCATTTGTCACAAATAGAAGCAATGGTCGCCTCATCTGTTTCGATAATCGCTGTAAAGCCAGCATTTTCAAGCACTTCGCGCGTGCTTGCTCCCATGACAATGATTGGGGTTGCTCCCCAGTCTTGGTCTAATTCCTTGCTCAAAGCGACAAAGTTCATGGCTGCGACAGAGTTTGGTAAACAGATTGCTTCAACGCCTTCTAAACCTTGTAAAGATACTGGACTATCAAAACCAACTTGATGGGTTTCTAAGATTGGGAAGTCATAGTAGCTTGCAAGCTCGTCTTTCTTATGGCTTGGAGCTAGAACGTACCAATTTCCAGACTCTTCTTTCATCGCTGCAACCAACTGTTCATCAGAGATTTGAGTGCCTTTTTGATGCAGGAAGATACCCGTTTGTTCCAAGCCTTTTGCTGTGTGCATACCAATCGCTGCAATCTTGATAGAAGCAAGCTCTCGCACGTCAATGCCGTGCTCACGAAGGTTTGATAGAAAGAGTGGCCAGCTCTGTATATCTGCTACTAAAAGCCCATCCACTTGCGCCATATCTGGCAAGTCTAGTGGTAATTTCTCCACTTGATTGCGGGCAGGGAAAGTCACAAGAGTGGCGCCAGCATCCTTCAGCAAGCGTGGCAATTTTCCTGTTGGAGAATCTTGAATCAAGACCTTGCGACCAAACAAAGGTAGTTGTTCATGGAAGTTTAGTTCTTTACGAAAAGCTACTACATCTCCTACCACGATAATGCTTGGGGCTTTAAACTGGTGTTCTTCAACCAAGCCTACGATTGTCTCCAAAGTACCGTCAATCGAGCGTTGCTGCGGATGAGTTCCCCATTCCACGATAGCCACAGGTGTATCTTTGTCAAATCCGCGTGTTGCTAGCTCATGTGTAATGGTGGTTAGATTTTTCATCCCCATCAAAAAGACCAAGGTTCCCTTGAGCTGTGAGATTGCTTCCCAGTTCAAGGATTCTGTTTCGTCCTTTAGATGACCTGTAAAGACATGGAAGCTTGTTGCTACATCACGATACGTCATAGGTACACCAGCATAGGTCAAGCCAGCGATGGCTGAGGTAATGCCAGGGACGACTTCAAAGGCAACGCCTGCCTTGACCAAGGCTGTCGCTTCTTCACCACCTCGACCAAAAACATAAGGATCACCGCTCTTCAATCGCACCACGCGCTTACCTTCTTTTGCTTTGTTGATCAAAATCGTTTCGATTTCTTCTTGCCGAACGCAAGGCATGCCAGGCTGTTTGCCGACATCAATCTTTTCGCAGTCTGCCTTTACAGCTTGAAGTAGCTCTTTATTGACCAAGCGGTCAAAGACAAGGACATCTGCTTCCTTAAGTTTTCGGAGTCCTTTTAGGGTCAGCAATTCATAATCGCCCGGACCTGCTCCTAATAATGTTACTAAACCAGTCATTGGTTCTCCTTTCTCTTGTCCTATTGTTGTGTCAAATAGGCTCTTAATTCCTCTACCGTTGATACCATTTGTGGATAGTCTATTAAAGGACGGGAAATGATGATACAATCAATTCCCAGCTCCAAGCATCCGTCAATCTTTTCACGAATGCCACCGACACTCCCGCTTTCCTTGGACACAAAGACATCTGCTTTTGAGCGAGCAATCAGCTCTTTATTGCATTCCTTTGAAAAAGGTGCCTTAATCGCATCAATCTGATCTGCCACCATGCCCAAAGCCTCACACGCCAGCAAAACTTCAGAAGTCGGCAAGACCCTTGCCACCACGCGTCTATCTGGCAAGCCATGGATAAAGAGCGGCAGAGTCTTACTACCAGTCCCTAGATAAATGGTTTGATAGCCCTTATCACGAATGACCTCAATCGCCTCTTCTGTCGAATGTACCACGATACTACCTGACAAATCAAGCGTCGCAGAACGTTCAAATCGAAGATAAGAAATCCCTGCTAACTCAGCTGCACGAATGGCTTCTTTTGAGACAATATCTGCAAAAGGATGGGTAGCATCAATGATTTCATCCACATGATTGTCCTTGATAAACGCCACCATATCCTCTGCCGTCAGCCGCCCTTGAATCACAGGTTGACCAAATTTTGACGCCAAGTGCTTGCCGTAATCGGTCACAACCGAGCTAGTCACAGAGACATTCATCTCATTTAGCAATTCCAAGATAGCTGTACTATCAGAGGTCCCCCCTAGTAATAACTTCATCATAGGGTATAGCCTCGAGGAGTGATCATACGGTCATTTTTCACATAGGTTTCTTTATTTCCAATGATGACAATGGTTGTCATGTCCACCAGTGACTCATCCAAATCTTTAATTGTTGTTAGCACGTATTCTTCTTTTTTACGACCAATGTCTTTTCCAATCCCAACAATGGTATCTTCTGATTTGTACTGAGAAATAATCGAGAGGGCTTTTGACAAGTGATCTGGACGCCCCTTGCTTCTTGGATTGTACAAGCAAATGACAAAATCACCTTGTGCTGCGGCATGAAGTCGTTTTTCGATAACAGACATCGGTGTCATCAAATCGCTCAAGCTGATATGGCAGAAGTCATTCATCAAAGGAGCACCCATCACAGCAGCAGCTCCTAGACTTGCTGTAATTCCTGGAACAACCTTGACTTCAAGATCTGAATTGTCCCCAATCAGCTCCAAAATCAAGCCAGCCATCCCGTACACACCAGCATCACCACTAGAGACTACACCGACATTTTTACCGGTCTCAATCGCCAAATCAATGGCTTTTTGGCAACGGTCAATTTCTTGGCGCATACCTGTTGCGACGTGTTCCTTGTCTTTGACAAGGTCACGAATCAAGCGCATATAGGTTGAATAACCGACGATAATCTCACAATCTGCAATCGCATCAAGCGCTTCACGAGACATCAATTCTTCTTTACCAGGTCCTAATCCAATTACATATAACATCATTTTCTCCTTTGTTGTTTCTTTTTATCTAGTCACAATAGCTTTTGCCAAAGCATAGGTGCATCCATCTTTTGCAAATCGTTCGGTCAACACCTGACCGTTACTTGCCACATCCGCACTAGCAAGGGCGACGCTTCCGACACCAACTGTCTTCTTGACAAATGCGGACTGCGGATATTTATCTGCCACCACGGCTAATTCTTCCTTGGTATAGGTTTCAAATGGGCAGTGTAGAGCCTTTGCTAAATCTAAAATGGCTTCTTCATTTTTTTTGACATCAATGCTGACAATCTTTGCAATTTCACGAGGATCTATCTTTTCCTGTTGACAAAAGAGCTCAAATCCTTCGCGAAAAACCTGCGAATCAACATTTTTCCTAGCACCTACACCTAAAATATAAGGTTTTGGATAAATCACAGCTAGGTTCTCTCTTTCTATCGTCTGAGGTTCTGTGGTTAAGAAGATAACTGGAACATCACGTTTCAGCATCTCCTCCAGCTCTGTCTGATCAATCACTGTAAGCCCCCGTAGGTCTTTCACCCAGTCCTTTTCTTGGTAGAAATACACGCGTTCTTTTCGCCCGAGGTAGCTATTAAAAGGCTTGATAAGGGGGCGTAGCTCTGAACGCCAGCCATTGACAGACTTGGCTAAGGTATCAAGAGCCGCCACATTTTGAACATCAGTTGCGGTGGTAATGACAGGATTTGCACCGAGAAGCTCTGCGATATAAAGCGTCAGCTCATTTGCTCCACCTAAATGCCCGCTTAAGAGACTGATGACATTCGTTGCCTTTTCATCCATGACAATCACAGCTGGGTCCGCCGCCTTATCCATGACCACAGGCGCAATCGAGCGCACCACGATTCCTGTCGCCATAATGCAAATCAGCACATCCACTTCTGTAAATAACTTGGCTATCGCTCTCACAGGACTGCCTTCTAAAGCCTGCACTCTGTCATCTGCTAGCTTTGGCATAGTGTAGACTTGACTGGGCTTTTCTAACTTTTCTTGAAGATCAAGTGCCGTCCTCTTTCCTGTCTCAGTCAGAGCAACGATAGCGTAAGGAAGCGCTTTCTTATTTGGCATGACTGCTCTTTCCATGGCGGAATTCATGCTCAAACTCTTCGTGGTAGAGTTTAGAATAGTAAAATTTCTGTCCCAAGAAATCTCCTACCAAGATAAGAGCTGTCTTCGTAATACCTGCTTCATTGACACGCTCCGCAATGGTTTCCAACGTTCCAAAGACTTTCTTTTCTTCTGGCCAAGTAGCCTTGTAAATGACTGCGACAGGAGTCGTTGCAGGATAGCCCCCTTCGACCAATTCTTCGACGACTTTTTCAATCCCTTGGATAGACAGGAAGATAGCCATAGAGGTGCGATGTTGAGCATAGCTTCTGAGAGATTCGCGGTCTGGTACAGGGGTCCGTCCTGCCATCCGTGTAATAATCACACTTTGAGACACTTCAGGAACTGTGTATTCTGTACCGATGCTGGAAGCTGCACCTAAGAATGAACTGACACCTGGCGTGCAATCAAACTCAATGCCACGTTTTTTCATTTCCTCAGTCTGCTCACGAATAGAGCCGTAAATCGAGAAGTCTCCTGTCTGCAAGCGGACAACATCCTTACCTGCTCTTACCCCTGCTTCCATGACATCAATAATTTCCATCAAGTGCATGCTAGCACTATCATGGATTTCTGCTCCTTCTTTACAATACTTGAGAAGCTCAGGATTGACCAAAGAACCTGCATAGATGACTACATCTGCTTGGGATAGCTGTTTGTAGCCCTTTAGTGTAATCAAATCAACGTCCCCTGGACCTGCTCCGACAAAATGTACTTTTGACATAATTATAATTCATTCCTTTCGTTTCACTCAAGGCACAACACTGAATGAAAAAGTGCTACGCTCTTTATTTTTGTCTATAATAACAGTGAGAAGCCCTATCACTACTACAAATCACGGGGAGGAGAGTAAGTGAGTAGTTCAGCTACTACCTCGAATAATTATAGGTGTGGTTCTTCCTATCAAGCACAACTAACTGTGACTAAGAGCACGTAAACTTATACTTGGATAAGCGACTCGTTTGTGAAAGGGAAGAGCAGTCAAGGGATAGGAGCTTCTCTACTTTTGAGAAAGGAGTTTCCTCCTATGTTAAAAATCGTTTATCCTAATTGTTGTGGAATTGATGTGCATAAAACTTTTGTCGTAGCAGTTATTGCCATCACCAATAGTCAAGGAATTACTGAGTACCATCGTAAACGCTTCTCCACCTTTACCAATGGACTCACTCAGCTACGTGATTGGTTGGAATATTATTCCTGCTTCGATGTCTGTATGGAATCTACTGGTAAATACTCGATTCCTGTTTTCAATATCCTAGAAGAACAGACCAATGTCTGCTTAGCTCATCCCAAATATGTCAAAGCTATTCGAGGAAAGAAAACCGACAAGAAAGATGCGCAATGGATAGCCGACCTCTTCAAGCATGATTTAGTTGCTTCTAGCTTTATTCCCCCGCTCAAAATCAGACAATTACGTGACCTATTTCGCTATCGAATGAAATTAACACAACTTCAAGTTAGCGAGAAAAATCGTTACCAAAACTGCCTAACTTGGTCTAATCTTCAAATTGCAAGTGTCGTTTCCGATGTCTTCGGAAAGAGTGCTCAAGCTATTATTACAAGCATCCTTGACAATCCTGAAGAGAAACCAAACATTGAACAACTCGTTCACAAGAGAATGAAGGATAAAGTGCAAGACTTGGAAATCGCTACGGAAGGCGAATTAACACCTGAACAAGCTGAGAAAATCAGAGTCATCAAAGCCCACTATGATGCCCTAGCTATCTGTAAAGAAGACTTAGAAGCAATGATTCGGGAATTGGGAAAAGAATATCAAGAACAGGTCAAGTTAATTCAAACTGTGCCTGGTTTCAAAGAGAAACTCTCTGCACTCAGAATCATTTCTGAAATAGGGGACGATATGACTGTCTTTGATTCTGCTGGAAAACTCTGTTCCTGGGCTGGACTTGTCCCTGCCAACAATGAAAGTGCGGGGAAGAAATATTCTACTCGTATTTCTAAAGGTGGACAATACCTCAAACCTTTTCTCGTTCAAATTGCTAATGCTATTGTTAGGTCTGATAAACATCCTGAATTCAGAAACAAATATCTCAAGCTAAAGAAACGTCGTGGGCACAGAAAAGCTATCATCGCTATCTGTCGCAGATTACTGGTTTCTGTGTACCAAGTGCTACGGAAACAAGAAGACTACAATCCTGTTTTACAAGGACTGACCGAAATACGAAATCCTGATAAAACGATGTCTGTTCAAGACGCTGTTCGTTTTGCACAACAGCACGAATTCAATGTCGCTTAATCTCAAAAATCAGGTTTCAACACCTCTTTTTAGTGCGCCCAAAATTAGGATAAACAATAAATCAATTAGCTTTTATTTTTTTTTCAAACTTTCTCCTTATTCTTTTTCTGCTTTTTGACAAGACACGATAATTGTTGGATTTTGCGGTTTAAAGTAATGCCCCTTGCCAAGCGTTGTAAAGCGACTCGCTTGGATAGAGACCACTTCCACCTCTTCCCAATTCATTTCTTCAGCAATTTGAGCGGCTTCTAGTGCATTTTCTAGCAAAATGAAGTTCAAGACCAAGCGACCTCCTGGCTCTAATAGCTCATCGCACCAGTCAAAAATTTCCTGCATATTGCCACCAGTACCACCGACAAAAATCGCATCAAACGAGCCTTCAAGCTCAATCGGTGCTAACCCCTCATGAAGCGTGACATTGTGACACTGAAAATGTTCAATGTTTTGACGTGTCAGCGCAACGGCATCAGGATTTCGCTCCACAGCAACCACTTCTAGGTCTGGGTAGGTATGAGCTGCCTGAATGGTCACACTGCCTGTCCCAGAGCCGACATCAAGCATCCGTTTCGCACGGTGCAGTTGCAGTTTATCAAGGCTAATCGCCCGAATTTCTTCCTTGGTCATCGGAACCTTTGTCCGAATAAATTCACTATCTCTCATCCATTACCACCACAACATTCATTTGATAGTCACGATCCTCTACGTCTTTTGCAGGAAGAATCGTGATGGTTTCATCTTCATAACTTAGATTTTCGCCAATAATAATCGTTTTCTTTAAACCACGTTTGAGTGCTTCTTGGGCAATCTGATAAGGACCTACCTTGGCATCTGTCACCATAAAGACCTTCTCCAAGCTCATGATCAAATCAAAATTTGGAACCTTGGCATGGCTACTGGTCAGATAAGCGTCGTTCATAGGTAGAAACACACGACTAGCCAAGTACTGCATAGCACTGATTCCTGAAAAGATAGCTACCCGCCCTGGGAATTTCTCAGACATCCATTTGCCCAGTCCATAAATCAAGGGGTCTCCAGAGACTAAATAGATAATCTCATCGTCTTCGTTGTAAGAGCGAATCAAAGCTTCCAACTCACCTAATTTTTTAGGCGGTACCACTCCTTTATGGGCATAGATTTCTGGTAAAATCTCCAGATGACGTTCACTTCCCAAGATATAATCCGCCTTTTCAAATAAGACTTCATGCCCTAGCATGCCGTACTTGGGATCACCCGGACCAATTCCAATGACTGTTATCACATCCATTCCTCCTTGATTGTTTCGATTGATTTTGTTGAAGCAAGATAGCCTTCTTCTGAGCCAAACAAGACCACATCAATCACGACTTCTGGTTTGCGGTATTTGAGCAAGCGCTCACTCCGCCTTTTGATTTTGTCGGCAAGGATTTGATAAACGGCTTCATAGCCATATTCCTTAATGGCCTCGCCAGCCGACTCGGTGGTCAAACAGCCATCGACCTTTTGGAGCAAATCCATCGGCGCTCCCATGAGAGCGAGATTTGCAATCAGCGTCTCCATTCTAGCGTCGGCATCTTTACTATGGGTCGAGAAAATACCCGCAGCCACCTTGACTAATTTTCCCATGTGCCCCACCATCAAGACCTTGGTAAAGCCGATTCGCTGCACTTCCTTGAGGACATGTCCGACAAAATTACTCATATTGACAATGCGTGATTTGTCAATCCCCAGAACATTGGTGGTGAAATCCTCACCATAGTTTCCTGGAGCAAGGACGACCGAACGGTGCCCTTTATTATAGAGCTGGGTTAATTCAACCGTAATCGCAGCCTTCCAACTATCTTCAGACATAGGATTGACAATCCCTGTCGTCCCTAAAATCGAAATGCCACCTAAAATCCCCAAGCGAGAGTTATAGGTCAATTTCGCACGTTCTTCCCCCTCAGGAACAGAAATAATCACTCGTGCTCCACAATCCGGTCCAATCATCTCACGCACATATTTCTCAATCATACGCCGAGGAGTTGGGTTAATCGCCGCCATACCAACAGGATTGGCCAAGCCTTTTTCAGTCACACGACCGACTCCAACCCCACCATCAATCTCAATCTCAGTCTGATCAGGTAGCAAGGTCACTGTGGAGTAAATCAGCAAACCATGAGTCGCATCCGCATCATCTCCTCCGTCTTTTTCAACTGCAGCTGACGCTGTTTGCTCTTCAAAGGACGGATCTTGAATGGTCATGGTTACTTCGACCCCATTAGCCGTATGGACGGTGATTTTCTCTTCGATTTCTTGGTTTAAAATCATGCTCACAGCTGCTACTGTTGCTGCCGTGGCACAGGTCCCTGTGGTATAGCCGCGTTTGAGCTTTTTCCCATCCACATAGACATATTCATCCATTGTCTCAGCTCCTCTCCATGCTTATTGCTTGCCAAATGCAGTACAGCGACGATAGTCTTCTGTTTCATCTCCTAGTTGGTATAAAATCGCATTGACAATCGCTGCTGCAATCGTACTACCACCCTTTCGTCCCAAAGCCGAAATAGCAGGCAGAGAGCTTTCATGGAGCTGTAATTTTGACTCCGCTGCACCAACAAAGCCAACAGGCACGCCGACCACCGCATCTGGATTGAGCTCTCCTGCTTCTACCATATCTAGCACTTTAAAGATGGATGTCGGAGCGTTGCCAAAGACAAATAATTTTGGACCTTCGACCTTTGCTGCATATTCCACTGCAGCCATAGAGCGCGTAATGCCCTTTTCCTTTGCTTCCTTGAAAACCTCAGGTTCATTGACCAAACAACGATAAGCAACGCCACGTTTTTCAAGCAATTTTTTATTGAAACCACCCAAAACCATGGTTGTATCCGTGAAAATCGTGCCTTTATTGGTCAAAACATGGATAATCTTTTGAATTACATCGTTTGAAAACTTGATATTATACAAATAATCAAAATCTGCACTCGCAAAGACCACTCGTTTTAACACCGCTTCTTCAAACGGATCTGTAAAGACAATGTCGGGATGTTCTTGGTCGATGATTTCTTGAATCTTACGAAAACTGGCTTCTTCGATTTTGTGAGCTTCTTTGAGATAAGACATTCCTACTCTCCTTCTTTTTTCGTTGTTGGGGTCGAATAGCGAACATAATCGTCGGTAATGACTTCCCTCATTTGATAAATAATGGCATTGATAATAGCAACCACAATCGTGCTACCGCCTTTTCGACCAACCGTTGCAATGGCAGAAAGCTTAGACTCTAAAAGGGCTTCCTTACATTCTTCAACATTGATAAAGCCAACAGGAACACCAATGACGGCATCTACTTCGATAAGACCTTGCTCCACAAGATCGAGCAGATGAAAGACCGCAGTCGGCGCACCGCCAAAGGCAAATACTTTAGGTCCTTCAATCTTTGCCGCATACTCTACCGCAGCCATGGCGCGCGTGATTTGTTTCTCTCGAGCTAGTGCAATGACTTCTTCATTGTTAATCAAGCAATCATATCGAACCCCCATTTGGTCCAAAACACGCTTGTTAATCCCATTTAACGAAATCGAAGAATCCAGTAAAATCGTGCCTTTTTGTTTCAAGACATCAATGATTTTATCATTCACATCACGGGTAAAGCGCAGATTATAGAGATAATCAAAATCTCCCGATGTATGAATACACCGTTTGATAATCGACTCTTCCATCTCTGTTTGAAATTGATAGCCACTATGCTCTTCGTCGATGACGGATTGAATGATTTTAAAGCTCGTCTCCTCAATAGATGACGGATTTTGAATATATGACATAATAAAACTCCTATAAAATTGTTAGACTAATAGTCACTAAGAGACCAATCAGAAGCACAATCGTTGTACTCATGTAAAGCAGGGATACAGTAGTCAAAATATCGTCTGCCTCTACTTCTCGAATCGCATCTCCAATCGTTGGTTTTTCGATGATTTCACCATGATAGACATGCGTCCCTCCAAGCTGAATGCCTAAGCTGCCTGCCACAACGGCTTCTGAAAAAGCGCTGTTTGGACTGGCATGCTGGTAGCGATCTCGAAAGCCGATCTGACAAGCTTCCTTAGCTCTTAATTGCAGGATATGACTTGCCACCATAAGCGCTAGCCAAGTCACTCGAGCTGGGATAAGGTTGGCTAGATCATCTATCTTAGCTGATACATACCCAATCGCTCTGTATTTTTCAGTCTTGTAGCCCACCATCGAATCCAAGGTATTGATCGCCTTGTAGCCAATCGCAAAAACTGGCCCTCCAAGAAAGAGACAGAGTAGGGGACCAATCACCCCATCGCTGGTATTTTCTGCAACCGTTTCAATGGTCGCCTTGGTAATCTCTTCCCTTGAAAGCCGGGAGGTATCTCGTCCGACAATCATGCTGACCTGATACCTAGCTTCCTCAAGGGTACCTGTTTTTACTGTATGATAGACCTTGATGGCTTCAACTGCTAGACTTCTTGTCGCAAGACAGGCATAAGCTAGATATGTATAGACCACCCAGTACACAATCGTATGAAGCAGACTAGCTCCCCAAAGAACAAGATAGGCAAGAGCAACAGATAAACCAACGGTGCTAATCCAAAGAATAGCTCCAAATACATGCGGTTGTATGGGGCGCTTTTGAAATAATTTCAAGCACCAAGTGATGAAATTTCCCATCCACTTCACAGGATGTGGCCAAGAATAGGGATCCCCAATCACCCAATCCAAACATACTGCAAGAATAATACTAATGATGCTCATCATGTCGTGCCTCACAAATGTAGTCTAGCCAGTGATGAAGCAGGGCTTCTTTTTGATAGAAATGAACATGGAGATAGCTGGCAAAAGTTCTGCCCTTTTGGTAGCCACCTTGCCACTGGGCCACCACTTCTCCATCTCGTGATTTTTCCAAATCAAGTACGGTTTCTTCCTTCGTCTCAAATACAGAATGGTGAAACTCATGCCCACGAACCTTGGTACCAGAAGGACCAAATAAGCTATCTACCTTTGTTGTCGCTTCACAGTACCCAAATCGTTTGAGGCGAGGAGTCATCACACTTGTTCCGTCAAATATCCCCACCATTTCATAGGTCTCGCCCTCAATTTCTAAAGCACGGCCGAGATACATCAGTCCTCCGCACTCCGCATAAATAGGGCGATTATCCTCATGCGCTTTTAAAACCGACGCTCGAAACGAAGCATTTGCCATCAATTCTTTTGCATAAATCTCTGGGAATCCACCGCCGAAATAATAGGCATCCGCTTCTGGTAATTCCTTATCTTTTAGCGGACTAAAGGGAATCAAAGTCACGCCCAAGTCCGTCAAAAAGTCGAGATTGTCTTCGTAGTAAAAATGAAAGGCATCATCCATGGCGTAGGCTAAGCGTAAAGGTGCATAGTTTTTGACTTGGAAAGGATTACCCATTTCCTGCTCTGCTTTTTCTACTTTTTCAAGAAGACGCTCTAAATCAACGGATTCCTGCGCTAGTTTGCCTAAAATATCAAACGTTTTTTCCAGATTTTCCATCTCCACATCGGGAATCAAGCCTAAATGGCGAGAGGGGAGTTCTACTTCGGTATTTTTTGGGAAATAGCCTAAAACCTCTATATCTGTATAACGTTCAATCGCTCCCTTGATTAACTCGTAATGATTTTTAGAAGCTACACGATTGATAATCACCCCTGCAATCGTGACATCAGGATCAAAGGTTGAAAAACCATGAACCATCGCAGCTGCTGAGGTCGAAGTCGCTTTTCCATCAATGATGAGAACCACAGGAATCCCTAATTTCTTAGCAATCGCAGCCGATGAAGCGCAGTCCTTATCTGTTCCAAGACCGTCAAAAAGCCCCATCACTCCTTCCACAACAGCCACATCTGCGTCCCTGTGCCATTTGTAATAGGACCAAGCTAAGGACTCTGTATCTGGAATCATAAAGCTGTCTAAATTTCTGGAAGTTCGCTTGGTAATCCGACTATGATAAGCCGTATCAATATAATCCGGCCCCACCTTGTAAGGCTGAACCTTGTAACCCATATTTGCCAAGCCTTTTAATACACCGAGTGTCACTGTTGTCTTACCAACACCGCTTGAGACACCTGCTAGCATAAATTCCTTCATGAGTCTCTCCTTGTCAATATAAAAAGGTGCTACAAAAAATATTGGAATATTTCTTGTAGCACCGTTGCTCTCTATTGTAATAAACACATCGTCGTGTCGGAAATCGCTTTCCTATGTTATGTTAAAATAAGTTTACTAAAAAATGAAAAGAATGTCAAGCCTTTATTGAAAACATTTTCAAAAAAGCTATCACTTTTCACATTTCACCTAAAAAAGAGGCTAAGAATACTAGATTCTCGCCCCCTGGTAGTTAGTTTGATAGGAAACTGTATTTTCTGAACGTGCTTATTGATTTTGCCAATCTGCTGGATAAGTCACATAAATAAAGCGTGCTTTTCCTTTAACAGAGAACTTAATATCACTTCCTTTTGGAATGAAGAGAATTTCTCCAGGACCAGCAGAGAGGACTTCATCACCGACTACGATATCTAATTGACCATCAATGACATAGTCAATTTCATCGTAATCAAGATGCCATGGGAAAGTTGTATCTTCCATAGTCATGAGTCCCAAGCCAAGACGTGGACTTTCTTCTAAGCTAAGAAGATCGCGCGTATAGACCTTATCTGTTGGATTGCCAGTATCTAGACGGTCCTCAGGACGAACATCCAAACTTGGAAGTGCGATAGAAGCTACACCTGATTTGCCGACTTGTTTCGCTCCTTTTTTCGCAAGCAATTCTTCTAGTAAAATTTTACGAACCAATGCTTCTAGTTCTGTACGATTTACATCTGCCATTATTTATTCCTCCCTGTCCTTTAGGCTTCTTTTTTTGTTAATACAAAGGCGAGCAAGACAGCTGTAATTCCACCTACTAATTTACCAACCATCATCGGTACAATCATTTCTGGATTTTGACCAGCAGTGAAGCCAAGGTGGTCACCGATCACAAATGATGCAGATACTGCAAAGGCAACGTTGATGATTTTACCGCGTTTGTCCATGTCTTTCAACATTTGGAACATAGCGATATTGTTGGCAAGAGAAGCTACAAGACCTGCTGCCCCTACTTCATTCATACCAAGTGATTTACCGATAGCTGACAATGGTTTGTTGGCAACCTTGGTAAAGACAGCTACAAGCCCGAAAGCTCCTGCAAGGGTAACAGCGATTGAGCCTACAACTTCAAACGCTTCTTTCAAAGTGTCTGCTCCTGATGGGTAGAGATTAAGCAACCATTCATTACCAGTCAAGAGTTGAGCAGCTCCAAAAGCAAGACCAAGCGTTGCAATCACAACGATGATTTGTCCAAAAACTTCAAATCCTTTGATCATGCCATTTGGTGCAAGCACCAAACCTAGGAAAATAAGCGCTGATACGATGATAATTGGAATCAAGTTGACCAATAAAGTGCCAAATGCTAAACCAGGAACCAAGATCCCCCCTAGTAAGCAACCGATTGGAACCGTTACAAGACCGTACAAAATCCCGCGGGCAAGCAAAGGACGATCTTCTTTTTCGATAATTCCCAAAGCGACTGGAATGGTAAATACAATAGTTGGACCCATCATTGACCCTAATACATAGGCCGCAAAGTTCCCAACTGCTTGGTTTTCAGCCAAGCTAAGGGCAAGAGGTGCACCTCCCATATCATTTGCAATGAAGGTCGTTGCAAAGATAGATGGGTCAGCCCCCACTAAACCATACAAGGGAACAATGATTGGTTTTAACACATCTGCAAGGAGCGGCGCTACAACCATAATCCCTGCCATGGAAAGCGCCAACGCTCCCATAGCCATAATCCCTTCTTCAAACTTTTCACTTAGTCCTAATTTCCCACCGATACACTTATCTACTGCACCGACAATCATAAATAGGACCATGATGTAAATGATAATTTCATTTATACTCATAATCGTTATATCTCCTGATAGTTTTACTCGTCTGGATACTCCACTTTGTCAATAATCGCAACAACGACCATATCCACTGGAACATCCTCTTTTGTGAGACTTACGCGTGCAGAACTGCCAGTTGTAACCATGACCAGATCTCCCTCTCCAGCCCCGATACAATCTGCAACAATAACTAGAGCAGGATCTGTTTGATGTTCATTTAGCTGTCTTTCGACTACTAAAAATTTCAAACCATTCAATTTTTCATCTTTCCTAGTAGCCCATAGACTTCCTTTTACTGTTCCAACAAACATATCCTGACTCCTTTATTTTACAATTCTAATTTTATGACGTTTCAAATAATCTTTTGCGAGTGCTGTGACAATCATTCCTTTTTCGATAACAAAGGAATCTCCCTCACCCAAGCCCATCGCCTTGAGTTTTGCTTCAGTGACAAGATTGGTTTTTGAGTGCTGAGATTGATTAATTCCTGTTTTCTCTGGCTGCTGAGGAAGAAACTCCTCTTTTTCAGCCACACAAGCACCTAATAGGCTCAATAATTGATTTTCTCGATAAAATTGAACACCGTATTTCTCTAATTTTGTTTTTTGCTCTACTAATTCACGATACAAACGTGAGCGTGCGGAGTGTTTGTATTGTTCAACATTAAACGTTTCAAAAGAAACATACACAGGTTTGCCATCTAACAAGCTCGTCAAGATATTTGACTCTACTTCATTAGCAGGACAGAGCGATGCAATTCTCAAAAAAGCATCCAAAGCTAAACAATCAACCACGACGACATCTGCACATTCAGCGTGTTTCACAAGGCGATAGCCTTTCTCGACTAATAGAGCATCTGTCCGATCTTTTCCAACCAAATAAACAGATGTTTCATTAGGCCCATCTTGGAGGTTTTCTAACAAACGGTCTGTAATCAGCTGGACAAGTTTGTCTAAATTTTCCATGTTTATAGCCTCTCTAGGTCCTATTTCTTCTTAATAATGTGACCACGCATACCTTTTTTGAAACCACAAGCATTGGCTTCATCATAGTCAATGTGCATATAAGTTGCAAATTTAGGGCTGACACGAATGACGACATCATCAAAAATCAAGGGACGTTCGCCTTCGACTTTGACTTGAACGATTTCGTGGTTTTCAACACCAGCACGAGCTGCATCTTCTGGTGTCATGTGAACATGACGTTTGGCTACAATCAAGCCCTTATCAAGCGATACAACCTTATTGCCATTTGCAAGGATAACACCTGGTGTGCCCTCGATATCACCACTTTCGCGAATCGGTGCTTTCGTACCTAACTGCAGGCAATCCGTCAGAGAAACCTCCACTTGAGACTCACCACGGACAGGTCCTAAAATAACAACGTTATGGAAAGAACCTTTTGGTCCTAGCACTGTCAAACGTTCTTGGCAGGCATATTGCCCTGGTTGGGACAAATCTTTTGCTTTTGTTAATTGGTAACCAACTCCAAACAAAGCATCTAAATCTTTTTGGCTCAAATGGACATGACGCCCACTGGCTTCCACTTCAAAACTTCCTTTGGAATCTAATTCATCCTGAATTTTTTCAATAATTTTATCAACTAATTGATCTAATGACATTTCAGACATCCTTTCTCTTTATTCACTAGCTATCAGCCATAATAAAACCTCAATGGATTTTAATAATTGAGAAACCTTGCCAGCAAATACATCTCTGTCACTATCAGATACATGTTCGATTTCTTTGCGCAAGAGACTGGTTTCAAGATAGGCTTCATAACCTACCAAACGCCAAAGCGGTTCTTGATAATTCATCATGACCGTTTGTTGGTCTAATTGCTTGCTAACACGAATCGCCTGTAATTCTGTATGTGACGGCAATGTGGTGTGATAGTCTGAAATATCATCTAAAATATGATGTCCCACTATTTTCTCAAGAATGGACAACAATAGCCCTACTTGCTCACACTTTTCATCCTGGAACGCCAAATGCAATTCTCTTTGGCTCTTTAAAAAATAGCTATATAATTTGGTTAATCTAAACAGTAGCGGATACACAACAGAGTCTTCAATATTGGTAATAGGCTCTTTGCTTATTTCATATTGTGATACAGATGCTCTCCCTTTTTGCTGATTAGAATTAACCACCTTGATATGATGGTCATTTAGAAAACCTCTGGCTGCCGGAGTCAACTTTTCATGTTTGGCTAATTCAAAGACACCATTTTCCAAGATGCCAGATTCCCTAAACAACTTTCTAATCTTTGCTTCTGTAAGAACTGACATGTATTCACATCCTTCTACCGATCTTGTTATCATAAGCTATCTACTCACGCATGGACTAGATAGCTTATGGGTAACATCAATCAAACTGAAATTTTATTTTGGTAAAATAACTTCAACTTCTGCGTGTGGACGTGGAATGACATGAACAGAAATTAACTCACCTACGTTTTCTGCTGCTGCTGCTCCTGCGTCTGTCGCTGCTTTTACCGCACCAACATCTCCACGAACCATAACCGTTACAAGTCCTGCTCCTACTTGTTCTTTACCAATCAAAGTAACGTTTGCTGCTTTTACCATCGCATCTGCTGCTTCGATTGCGCCTACAAGTCCTTTTGTTTCTACCATTCCTAGTGCATTTGCATTTGCCATCTTGTTTTTCCTCCGATAATGTTTGATTTCTTATTCTTATTTATTTTTATGGTGAGTTGCTTATTCGTTGCTGCTATTTGCAGGTAGAATCACTTCAACTTCAGCATGTGGACGTGGGATGACATGAACAGAGATCAATTCACCTACGTTTTCTGCCGCTGCTGCTCCTGCATCTGTCGCTGCTTTTACCGCACCAACATCTCCACGAACCATAACCGTTACAAGTCCTGCTCCTACTTGTTCTTTACCAATCAGCGTAACGTTTGCTGCTTTTACCATTGCATCTGCTGCTTCGATTGCGCCTACAAGTCCTTTTGTTTCTACCATTCCTAGTGCATTTGCATTTGCCATCTTGTTTTTCCTCCGATACTATGTTATTTATCTAATTTTGAAAGTACACGTTGTACGAGAAGTTCCACCAATTTATCTTCATCTACTGAGGTTGGGAGTTCTTCTTTGACAGTTCCTGCCATATTTTCTGCTTGACGTAGGTCAGACAATTCTGTCGTTCCATAAGCCACACGACGAATATTAAAGAGATTACGTGGGCTTACATTGTCAGATGTTGCGCTGCCCCCCACTGCTCCACAACCAAGTGTAAAGGCAGGGAATAAGCCAGTTGTTGCTCCAACGCCACCTAAAGCTGCTGGTGTGTTAACGAGCAAGCGAGAAACTGGTTTTTTAAGCGCAAATTCACGAATAATGCTTTCATCTTTGGTATGGATAGCCATGGTGTGACCTACCCCTTCATGATGAAGAATCTTCATGCTAAGCTTGCAAGCTTCTTCCCAGTCTTTGACAGTGTAGAATCCCAAGACTGGAGCTAGTTTTTCCATTGAATATGGATGTTGTTTGCCGACACCAGTCTCCTCAGCGATAAGAACACGAGCATCTTCTGGAACAGAGATTCCAGCTAGTTTTCCGATAACTTGAGGAGATTTTCCGACCATCTTCGGATTCATCGCACCACTTGGAAGAATGATGAAGGCACCCAATTTCTTAGCATCTTCAGCTGGAACAAAGTAAGCACCTTGTTTCTTGAATTCTGCAACAACTGTTGCTTTCATGTCTTCTTCAACGATGATGGATTGTTCTGATGCACAGATAACCCCATTATCAAAGGTCTTAGAATCCAAGATTTGACGAACAGCTTTTGGCACATCTGCTGTACGTTCGATGAAGGCTGGTCCATTTCCAGGTCCTACCCCAATAGCTGGAGTTCCTGATGAATAAGCCGCTTTCACCATAGCAGTTCCACCAGTTGCCAAGATCAAGTTTGTATCCTTGTGTTTCATCAATTCGTTTGTCGCTTGGATAGATACACGATGAATCACACCAACAGCACCGTCTGGGCAACCCGCACTTTTCGCTGCACGATTAATCACTTCCACTGTCGCCTCAATACTCTTAAGAGCATTTGGATGTGGAGAAAAGACGATACTATTTCCTGCTTTCAAAGCAATCAAGGCTTTGTAGATAACCGTTGATGTTGGGTTTGTAGATGGAATCAATCCAGCAATCACCCCGACTGGTACAGCTACTTCTGTTACTTTATTTTCTTTATCGTCTGACAAGATACCGACTGTACGCATATCCTTGATTTCTTCAAGAATACCTTTGGAAGCAAGAGCGTTTTTCAACACCTTATCTTCCCAGCGACCAAAGCCCGTTTCTTCTGCCGCCATCTTAGCCAAACGTTCACGCTCATCATAACAAGCTTTCGCCACGACTTTTACAATCGTATCAATTTGTTCTTGACTCATTTGAGCCAATTCTTCTTGTGCACGTTTTGCTTCACGAATCAAGTTGCGCACTTCTTGGATTGAAACTAAATCCTTATCTTCTAAAAACATTCACGATTACTCCTTTCTTGTGATTTTCATCAAAGCTTCAATCAACAAGCGCTTATTCGCAAATTTAATCTCTTTCTTTGATAAATCAATATCTTTTTCACGGTAGGCAATGCTCCGTAATTTGACAACTTTTAATTTTCCTAATTCTTCGCGAGAAAACTTAAGTACTTGTCTGCTTTCTTGAGCAACTACAACTTCTTCTTCTATCACAGGAGCGATTTCTACATTTTCTGTTTCCACCACTTCAACTGTTTCTAAAATTGGACTTTCTTCTACTACATGTGGGATTTCTACTAGCGCTTCATCTGGCTGAGAGACCGTAGCTTCTTTCTTTTCGTTTCGTTTAGTCTCAAAAAGAATACGCGTCTGGTCATCCAAGCGAGGAATGACATGGCTAGCTAAATAATATGGCTTATCGTGGACTGCATCAACTGCTGCATCAACTGCTGCCTTAACAGCACTCACATCACCTACTAATTGAACAGTATTTAACCCTGCCTTAACAGTTTCAATATTAAGCAATGACACATTGGCTGCTTTTACTGCTGCATCTGCGGCAACCACAGCACCTAGATAACCTTTTACTTCAATTAAACCGAGTGCTCTTTTTGTCATCTAATCAACCCCTAATGTTTAATAGCTTTTTGGATCGTTTGCCACTGCTACGACTGTTTTCGCAAAAGCATCACATGCTGCACGGCAAGCTGATTGAGAACCAACGAGCAAGCCTCCTGCAAAGTTTGTTTCACTTGGTGGACCATAGAAGGCACCGATTTGGACATCTGCTGCTTTAAGAGCCGCATCTAAACCAACCATAGCTTCTGCTGGAGGAGCGATTAAGTAAGCAATCGCTGTTCCTTCTGTTGAGTTTGCCCCTTCTGAAAGGTAAGTTCCTGCACGAGACACACAGTGTGCAAAGTATGGCACGCTGTTGTCATCGTTAGCACTGTAAAAGCTTGCGCCGTTTTCAATTTCATAAACGGCAACATCAAGACCGCTACGAACTTCTTCTGGATTTGGACCCGCGATAATACCGATAACTTCACCCGCAAGTTTTGTAGAGGCATTTCCTGCTCCCGCATACATACTGCGTGCATACACAACTTCTACATCTGCTGCTTTGGTTGCCTCATCTAGGGCTACATAGGTTACATCATCACAGTCAGAAGTGACAATTCCAAGACTTCTGTGATGTGGTTTCAACTCAAGTGACGCTGCAAGTCCAGCATCTACATTTGAAATGACTAAAGCACTTAATACGCTTGCGCCTAAACGTTCATTTTTCAAAACAATGTCCTCCTAAAAATTATTTCAAGTCAACCCCAGATTTCTTGTTATCAAGGATTTTCTTAATGATTTCTGCTACATAAGCTCCAGCTTCAACGGCTGGTGTTCCACCTTTATGGATATTGGATAAAACCGTACGTTTTGCTTCTGGCATTCCAACGGTTGGTTTGTATGCCAAGTAAGCACTCATAGATTCTGCAGTTACAAGTCCTGGACGTTCACCGACTAGCATACAGACAACTTCTGCACCTGTTAATTCAGCGATTTGGTCCATAGCAGCAACCCGAGCGTGTTTGATAAAGAGCACTTCATTATAGTCTAAACCAAACATCTTCAAACCTTGTTTAAGGGCTGGTAAGAAGTCTTTAACATTTGCTTCAATCGCAGAAGAGCTAAGACCATCTCCGACAACGATTTGTACTTTTGCATTGTGCACACAGTTGTCTTTGATAAATTGTTGTTGCTCTTCTGAGAAGATACGACCAAGGTCTGGACGTGTCAAGTATTCGTCTTTTGAAGATGCCATTGTTTGAACAGGTACAAAGCCCATTTCTTTGACAAAGTCTTCTGATACATATGAGAAGACTGCATCCTGCGCTGCCGCATGGTCTGCTCTAAAGCGTAAGACTGACTGTGTCATATAACGGTTTCCTGCTCTCCACAAACCAAGACGTGCTGGCGTAAATTTCTTGATTTTACGATAAGCTTCTTCGTTAATGGCATTTGGTACTAAGAATTGTTCCTGAATATCTACTTCTGTGATATCTGGAATCATGCCGTCTTCAATGACTGTCGCTTCACTTTTCGGCAATCCTTTTGTTTCTACTTCAGCAGGTTTATCTTCTGTGACTGCTGCTGGAGCAGTGGTCACTTCCTTTGTATCCATCTCACTCAAGAGTGAGCGAATCATTTCTTTTAATTGCAATTCATCCACAATGATTTCCTCCCAACTAATTTGATTTCATGAAGACAGAACCATCTCCACCGATTGCAGTTAGATGTCCGTTTTCCATCAAGCCCATTTTTTCCATCCATTCTTCAAATTCTTTGATTGGACGTTTTCCTAATAGGTCACGCATGGTTGCTGTTTCATGGTATCCTGTTGTTTGATAGTTCAACATGATATCATCTCCGTGAGGGATTGCCATGATGTAGTTAACCCCAGCAGCACCGAGCAATACCAACAAGTTTTCTGCGTCGTTTTGGTCTGCTTTCATGTGGTTGGTGTAGCAAATGTCACATCCCATAGAAATACCCGTCAATTTACCCATGAAGTGGTCTTCAAGACCTGCACGGATAACTTGTTTAGAATCATACAAATACTCAGGTCCGATGAATCCTACTACCGTATTGACCAAGAATGGATCAAAGCGTTTAGCAAATCCGTAACAACGAGCTTCCATAGTTACTTGGTCAGCGTCATAGTGCGCATCAGATGACAATTCAGAACCTTGACCTGTTTCAAAGTACATGACGTTTGGTCCAGCAGCAGAACCTACTTTAAGAGCGGTATCACGAGCTTCTTGAATGGTTGCTGCACTAAATCCAAATGCTTCATTTCCTTTTTCAGAACCAGCGATTGACTGGAAGACAAGTCCAGTAGGAGCGCCTTGGTTCATAGCCTCAATCTGAGTAGTAACGTGAGCTAACACACAGTGTTGTGTTGGAATCTTGTATTCTTCGATAAAATCGTTAAATTTGTGAAGGACACGTTTGGTACTTTCAACAGAGTCATCAACCGGATTCAATCCAAGAAGCGCATCTCCACATCCATAAGCAAACCCTTCCATTGTGGACGCCATGATACCGTCTGGATCATCTGTTGTATGGTTTGGTTGCAAGCGAGATGAGAAAGTTCCTGGTACACCAATAGTTGTATTGGCTTTCTTAGTGATGACAATTTTTTGAGCACCGACAATCAAGTCTAAGTTGGTCATGAGTTTTGCAACCGCTGCTACCATCTCAGAAGTCAAGCCACGTGACAACCATTGAATATCAACGTTTGTCGTGTTGTTGTCCAAAATCCATTCACGCAATTCTTGCACAGTCCAGTTTTTGATTTTCTCATAAGTACGCAAGTTCACATCATCAATGATGATTCGTGTCACTTCGTCTTCTTCATAAGGAACTACTGGATTGTTGAACAAATCAGATAGTTTCAACTGTGCCAAAACAACTTTAGCCGCTACACGTTCTTCAGCAGAACCAGCAGCAACACCTGCTAATTGGTCACCTGATTTGTACTCATTAGCTTTAGCCAGCACTTCTTTTACTGACTTGAATTCGTAAACTCTACCAAATAATTTTGTTTTCAAAATCATTTACTATTTCCTCCTTTTTTATACCTTAGTTAAATACCAATGTTTTCACAACAACTGGTAAGACCGATCCTTCAATAACAGGATTTCCAATATCAATGTAATCTCCATTTTGAACATCGACCGAATCAATGCAGACAAACGGATAACCCTTAGGGAGCTGTGCGTAGAGACATTGACCAAGAACCTTAGCCATGTCCTCTCGAACAACCACCAATAATGGAATCTTCTTGTCAATACTTTCTTTCATCCCACCGATAATGGCCTCTGTATAATCCACCACGCGAGCGAAACTAGGACTCTTTTCTCCGTTGATTGCTAGGGCGATTTGTTGCACTTCATTTTCTAAAGTAAACCAACCGACCTTGTCCTTGATAATCTCTCTCATAGTGTCCTTGTCTTCTTTTTCATCACTAGAAGCAAGTTTTAGAACAGGGACATTTTTGATAGGTAAGACATCCGAGATATAGGTAATGGTACTTCCACTTACATCCGTCGTATGGCTACCAGCGCCCACAACAGTTGCGCGAATCGTTTCTGCTGCTTTAATCACTCGTTTTTGATCAAAGATTTTCGACCGACGAAGTGCACGTCCAAGCAGAATACCAATATCACCGTATTGAAATTCATTGACTGGTGTCGAATCGATAATAGCATCTGCTACCCCACCAGAGAAGGAAACGCATTTAATCTCATAATTCAATTTCAAACCATGATTGGTCTGAAGCATTTCATAGTAAGGACTGTGGTTGTCAATACCGACAGATTGTTCTAGCACCTCTACGAGAATCTGAATGAGAGCATCCAAGTGTTCTCGATGAACCACTTCCCCTTCGTGTAATTTCCACTGTTTCTCAGCGATAATCTCTTTTAGCTTAGGAGCAATGTAGATAATGCGGTTTGTTTCAGGATTGAGCTTAATTAAGCGTCCTCCAATGTCAAAACATCCCGTATCAATCAAATCTCCCTCACGGAAAACCACTAAGTTCGATGTGCCACCTCCGATGTCAATATTGGCTACTGAAGTGTGATGTTCTTGAGAGTATTGGTGACTGCAAGCCCCTTTTCCTGCTATGATGCTTTCTAAATCAGGTCCAGCGGTTGCAACGACAAAGTCGCCAGCATACCCACTCAAAGCCTGTAAAACATGACTAGCATTTTCCTTCCGAGCTGTTTCTCCCGTGATAATCACGGCTCCCATTTGAATATCTTTTTTCTCAATACCAGCCTTTTTATACTCTGTCATGACAAAGTCCTTAATCTTATCCACCTCAATCAAGAGCTGGTCAGAAATCGGTGTAAAGATAATATCACTCTTATAAAGAACTTTCTTATCTGTAATACACACCCGAGGAATGGTAAAAAGAGAAGAGATATTTTCGATGGTCAACTCGGATAAAACGAGCTGTGTAGTTGCAGTCCCAAGGTCAAGCCCTACACTTAAAATCTTATCCGACATGCTACGAACCTCCAAAAAAAGACGCTCAAAGAAGTACAAATAAACAAGTGTTTACTCATACTCTTCAAGCGTCATTGCTTTTAAGACCGACATCATTGTTAGTCTATTTTATTATACTTAAATTTAATGATTGTCCTGGTACCTCGACGGCTCGATCGGACAGATAGCTTACCAGACAATTTACTTTTTACAAATCGCTCTACAATCATCAAACCGAGATGATCATCAAAGGAACGATTGACGTCGTAACCGCTTCCATTGTCAGTTACTCGTACTTCTATTATATCATCTTTCAATGTAATTTGCAAATGAATTTTCGGTTTTTTTTGTTCTATTGTTTCAAAAGCATGATCGTAGCTGTTTTGAAGCAATTCATTGACCACTAGAGCAAGAGCCGTTGCTCGATTACTATCGAGATAAATCGTCGAATCTAAGTTGTAAGTCAAGGCAATATCCATTCGTCCACTGAAACAACGCTGCACATTGGTCAAAACTCCTTCTAGCAACTTCTCAATGGATACCTCATCATTTTTTTGAGAGGACAAAAGCTCATGCGTCATCGAAATAGACAGGACACGATTCACACTATCTGATAAGTTTTTCTTAACATCCTTATCCTGGCTACGCTGCGACTGCAAGCGTAAGAGTGAAACAACCGTTTGTAGATTATTTTTCACTCGATGGTTTAACTCGCGCATGGCTGTTTCTTCTAGTAAAAGCATGGACTCTAACTTTTTAGTCTCGCTAATGTCCTTGTACATCATAATAAACAACTGCTTATCACGATCCACATACTGCTTTACCCGAAAATAGCTAGAACCATACTGCACCTCTGACAAGGCTGAATAAGCCTTTTGCAACCCTCTGGTTTCTTTACAAATATCTTTGAAGCAAATATTTCCTAAGACCAAATTATCATAATGCATTCCTTCTAGGGAATCCATATAGGCAAATTTGGTCCGATAGACTGCCGCTGCTTGCGGATTGAAATAAATCAAGATCCCTGTCTTATCAAACACCAAAACAGCATCATCCATATATTTTAGAAGGGAAAATTCTTCAGATTCTGTATTGGCACAGACATCATTGATCTCGTCATTGCCAAGCTCTGTCGTTTGTAAGGAGAAATGAGTTGGGAAATCAGGAGAAATATCCCTCTCCAAAATCAAGGTTGCAATCACTCGCCCTTCTCGCATAATCGGCAGAACCGTCTGCTGAATAGGCACCCCTTCCTGAGATAGGGCTGATAAGCCAATAGAAGGAGCTCCCGTATGCAAAGTTCGAATAACACCTGGCTCATTTTGCAAATAAGCAAGGCTTCCCACCACGGTCTTCTCATAGAGACTTCCCTTGGTTTGGGGTTTCTTGTGAAAAATGACTGTTGCATGCTCTGAAAAGACATTTTGAACATCAATAAAGACATCCTCACTGGCATAATCTGATGTTTTCATCAGTAAATCTGCCTGCTCAATCAAGGTTGCAATGTCTTCTTGACTGAGATTGGTTTGTTCTTCACATAACTTTTTGATTTTTTCTCTATATTTCATCATGCAGAACCAATAATCGTGCAATTTCAACCATTGGAACGCGTTTTTGCATACTAATCGTACGAATTCGTTTAAAGGCTTCAGGTTCTGACAAATGATCACGGACCATAAGCAGCCCTTTGGCTTTTTCAATGACAATCCGATCATCTATTTTTTTAGATAATTTAATCATCTCATTCGACATTTGTTGCAACTGGCGTCCCTTTTCAATGCAAACTTCCACCATTGGAATCAAGGATTTAGCATCCAAAGGCTTGACAAGATAAGCACTTGCGCCATAATGTTTTGCTTTTTGAACGTAGCTCTCATCATCATACGCTGATAAGAGGATTACCCCGTAAGCCAAGGCGTCATCGAGTATTTTTTTCGTAGCTGTTAGACCATCCAATAACGGCATCTTAATATCCATAATCACGAGATCAGAACGATATTTTTGACAAAGTTCAATCGCTTCAAATCCGTCAGTCGCTTCTGCAACCACTTCATAATCTGCTTCTTCCAAAATCCGTCTGATGTCAAGCGTTACGATTGGATCATCATCAGCAATGAGTATTCTACCTTTCATACTTCCCCTTATCAGTTTCTTTTTATGTTCGTGTTACAACGGTACTTGAAAAGCCTAGTATCTCTTCCAAGCCTTGTAAAACGGCAACCAGCGCTGCTTCAACAGATGAAACATCCCCAGTCATCACAACAGAGCCACTAAAACGATCCACAAAACCAACTTGGACATCTGCTGCCTTGGTTGCAATATCAACAGCAATAATCGCTGCTTCACTTGGTGTGATGGTTAAAATCCCAATCGCACCCTTATTTTCGACAATCAAACCAAGCTTTTCAAAAATGACATCGTCTGGATTTGCGATGAGATGTGCAAGGGTGACTTGTTTCCCCGGCACATACTCTTGTATCATTCTTTGTTTTTCTTCCACCATATCTACCCTTCTTCACCTACATAGAAGATACATAGACTCTATGTATTATATACTAAATTTATTAAATTAGCAATTTCACTTAGAAAGCATTTTCTAAAATTTTAAGCACTTCCAATTCAGTTGGGACTCTTGGGTTTGTAGCTGTGCATTTATCATTCAGGGCAGCTGCGGCGATTTCTTCCTTGTACTGGGTAAAATCATCTGATGTAATACCGTATTCTCGAAGTGAGATTGGCATTTCTAATTGCTTTTGCAATTTCTTCACTGCTTCGACCAATTGGCGAACACCCAAGGCTGGATTTGCTGCACTATATCCCAATAATTTAGCAATATCTTGGTAACGAGTTGCCGTTTCTTTATGGATAGGCTGCTTACCTCGATTGATAACATTGGCATTGTATTGGATAATGTGTGGCATGAGAATGCTGTTTAAGCGACCATGCGGAATATGGAATTTCGCACCAGCGGCATGAGCAATTCCGTGGTTAAGACCTAGCGAAGCTGTGTTAAAAGCCATTCCTGCAAGGGTTGAGGCAACGTGCATTTTTTCACGTGCTTCCACATCTTGACCATTCTTATACGCTTTTGGCAAATATTCAAAGACGAGCTTAATCGCCTTTTCAGCCAAGGCATCTGAAAAATCCGTCGCATTTGTGGATACATAGGCTTCAAATGCGTGTGTCAATACGTCCATTCCTGTATCAGCTGTGATATTGGCTGGTAAAGACAAGACTAGATCTGCATCTAGCACCGCCACATCTGGCAAGATTTCCCGAGAAACCAAAGGGTATTTAGTCCCTTTTTCTGCATCTGTGATGATTGAGAAGTCGGTCACCTCAGAGCCAGTTCCACTGGTTGTTGGAATAGCAATCAAAATGGCTTGAGAGAAAATACCCTGTTTCTTGGCAAAATAATACATGGCTTTTGCAGCATCAATAGCAGAACCACCACCAATAGACAAGACAATACTAATTGGACGACCACCTGCTGATTGAATTCCCGCAACAACGGTTTCAATCGGTGGATCAGGCACGATGTCTGTAAAGACAACCACATCATTACTCGCATCGAGATAAGCTAGAATATCATCTAGCTGCCCAGATGTTTTCAAAAATGGATCAGCCACGACCAACACATGTTCGTCCTTGTATGTACTTAATTGTTTCAAAGCACCCTTGCCTATGCACAATTCAGTTTTATAAAAGATTTTATACATCTATTCTCCTTTCTTTTTCTATAAATAAATCTGCAAAACGAAAAACGGACTACATGAAAAACCACTACTCCTCTACACACGTCATAGTCGTCTCATATAGCCACATTGCTTCGTTATAAACAGTACCTCTTTGTACCATAGTTGAATTATAGCACAAAAGCGCTTTCAAATCAATGAAAATGGTCAATTTTATTTCAAAAATTATTTTCTAGCAGTATTTTTAGCCTATTTGATGCATATTGCTTGTCAAAGGTATAAAAAGGTGTTACAATAAAGATGCTAGGAAATTAATTTTAGTACTTTTAGGAATATGGAAGTTTGGTGAAAATCCAACGCGGTCCCGCCACTGTGATAAGCCTAAGCTTTAAGTCAGGTCTTTATTCTTAAATTTTAGTAGATTTCACGCCTCGATGTAAGGTGATGATGTCATTGTGGAATCAGCATTGATTGCAGCATTTCCATTATTGGCTCTACGTTAGTACGCTAATTTTCTAAAGATAAGCTGTGCTTGTCTTTCTGCAACGAAGCAGAGCCGATAATCTAGGAAAGCTGCTGCTAACCAACGATGCTTAGCAATATTCTACACTGTCGTAAGGACGCTTTCTTTTATTGAATATTCCCCCATCTTTTAGAAGATGGGATTTTTTATAGTTGTTGTAAGACACTAGCAAAGCTCTTCAAATTGGAAAAACGCATAAAATCAGTTTATCAAAATCCTGATTTTATGCGTTTTTCAATGAAATCTTTGGATTTATTTTAGTTTAAAAGTTAGTTTTTTAAACATGTTAATTTTTGTAATCCTGGTTAAAATTTCCCATTTTGATTTGCCCAAGTATCTTTTTTCGGAATAGCTGTCACAATATCCCAATGCTCCTTGATTTTCCCATTTTCCACTCGGAAAAGATCGTAATAGGCAGCATCTTCTCCCATCAAAGTTCCTTGACTAGCAACCAAAACAAAATTCCCTTGTCCAAGAACCATTTTAATTTCAGAATAATTCATATCAAAACCACTATCTTTTAAAGCTTTAAAGCCTTCAATAGTTGTTTTGACTCCATCACCCGTTTGAGGATTGTGTTGGATATAGTCATCGCCATCAAAATAGTTACTTGCTTTATCTAAATCTTTATTTACTAAAATATCTGTAACAAAGTTGCGAACTAGGGTTTTATTTTCATCTGTTTTATCAGTATCTTGTACCTTTGTATCACCATCAAGCAAGGTATGGCCGCTTGGATTCTTTTCGCCTAGATTCTGCAAATTATCCCAATGTTCAACAATTTTTCCATCGTCAAAACGGAAAATATCAAATCCTGCTTGCTCCGCTCCTCCAGCAATTTGGTACTTAGAATGTAAGACTACAAAATTTTCATCTTCAAAACTACGAACAACTTCAACCTTGGTTCCCGCATCCGCCAGCTGACCAATCGAATTCAGAACTACGTCACGACCATCTGGAACACTCAAGTTATGTTGGATATAATTTTTTTCGTTTACATATTCAGTAATTGCAGTTTTATCACCTGTCTCAAAAGATTTGATGACTGAAATAGCCTTATCAATATTTGACATCTTCTTAGCTTCTTGGCTAGTAGCAACCTGTTCTTGCTTGTTAGCATTTTCATTTGTAGCATTACTACATGCCTGTAAAAACAAACCTGATACAGTTACCATTGTCAGCACTATTGCTTTTTTATTCATATTTACCTCTGTCTTCCAAACTTTATCTGACGCCACCCAGTGATCCTGAGATGACTTTTAATATTATATATTCCATAGATATAAATTACAAATACTTTTTTTCTATATTTTATATACCTAAAAAGCATATCTTAGCTGCTTAAATGTTTTATAGTTTTCGTAAGATATAGCTGTTTCGTTTTAATTTAAGATATAGGCAGAGCTTAGGTTAGGCAAGACAAATTAACGTTAAACTAAATGACTATATCAACAAAAAGCAGTAAATCCATCAAGGACTCTACTGCTTTTTTGTTTCGTATCTTAATCTCGTTTACTTGCCCATCTTTCGACATCTGCTTTTGTGATATTATGAAAGACTTTGACACCCCGTTCATAGGCAACATCAGATTGATTTTTCCTAAAGTTTAGGACACGCGCCAAGGCAAAGAAATAATCGGACAAACGATTGACAAAGACCAAGACTTCGTTATTGATTTCTGTTGTCCACATAGTCGCCACAATATGACGTTCAGCTCGACGTGCAATGGTCCGTGCCACATGAATCATCGACGCAATTTCATCTCCCCCTGGTAAAATAAAGGTTTCCAAAGCTGGCGGAATATCTGCATAGGTATCAATGCGCTCTTCAATCCATTCGACCAACTGTTTATCGACTTTATAAGGATAAACTCCATGTGGGGTCGATAAGTCTGACCCACAGTCAAATAGATAGTGTTGTAATTGCAAGAGTTCATCTCTCAACTCATCAGAATCCGTCATTTTACTAATCGTCAGACCAATCCATGAATTTAACTCATCAATAGTCCCATAAGCATTGACACGCTCGGCGTCTTTAGCGACACTTTGACCACCCACTAGCTTCGTTAGGCCTTTGTCACCTGTTTTTGTATATAACTGCATATTGTACCTCCTTATTCTGTATTTCGAATATCAATGTAATCTTTTTTATCTAACTGTCCTTCTGCAAAGGTTGGCATATGTTCTATCGTGTAGCAGGCATTTTCCATAAGAAAGAAAGCCAACGGACAGCCAGAACCTTCTCCCAAACGCATATCCATAGCGAGCATAGGCTCAAGCCCCAACTCCTCACATACCAAGGCATAGCCTGGCTCCGTTGAAATATGAGAAGGAAAGCAATAATCCAAGACTACTGGTGCTAAGCGAGCTGCAATCAAGAGAGCCGCAATCGAAATCAATCCATCAATAACACAGGGGAATTGATACTCAGCACAAGCCAGATAGGTACCAACCATCCCTAGCAAATCAAGCCCCCCTAGCTTTGTAGCCATATCAAAAACATCTCTATAAGGAGCATGGCGCTTTAGGCATTGCTCAATAACCGCTGTTTTATGCGCTTTCATATCTTGAGTCAAGCCTGCGCCATATCCTGTCACTTGACTGGCTTTCAGCCCTAAAATCGCTGCAATGACAGCGGCAGATGTCGTGGTATTACCAATCCCCATCTCACCCGTACCAAAGAGAGTATAGCCTTTCTTAATCAGCTCAACTGTCTGTTTATAGCCGAGTAAAATAGCTTCTCTTCCCTCTTCTTTTATTAAAGCGGGTTCATAGAGCATATTACGCGTTCCATGGCGAATCTTATCCTGTGAATGCTCTCCTAAGTCCTTTTTACAGCCAATATCCACTAAGTGAACACTCGAGCCCACATGCTGAGAAATGGCACAAAGCCCTGTCTTACCTTTTAGAATATTTTGCGCCACGATAAAGGTCGTCTCTTGTGGATTAGAGGAAATCCCTTCTGCAACAATGCCATTATCAGCCACATAGACCATGACGACTTTTTTTGCAAGATCTATCTTTCCTTCAAACATGGCATACAAACGTGCATAGATGGTTTCCATTTTTCCCAAAGCACCCAAGGGCTTGGCTAGCTGGTCACAAAATGCTTTTCCTTCAGCTATTTTTTCACGACTCAAGGGCTGGAGTCTCTCGATTATTTGTTCTACTGTTTCCAAATCTAGCTTCACTCCTTTCGCTCTCGTAATCCTTCAAAAATAACTGGCGATAATCGTCTGATTTGATAGTAATTAGCAAGTGGATGTTGGGCTAATTCCTCTTCCAAGGCTTGAACGGTCTCTTTCTTAGCCTCTCTCAGTAAAATCCCTAAAACAGTGCCACTGTGGGCTACGTTGACACCGATTGCTCCGTTCTTGTTAGCAATAGCAATAATCTCCTCTAAATAGGGCTTCATCAGGCGTTTTTGGTTCAAGCGTGCACTGAGTGTTGCAACTTGACCTAACTGGTTTAGACTCTTCTCCTTGCAGGCTTCTACAAATCGTGTAAATACCTGCTCAGACTCTGCTACTGAATAATCCTTTGTCTCGGTCATTCGAGGAAGAGCTAGGGTATCAATCGTCGCTTTCGGCTCTAGGATATAAACCCATAAATCCGGTTTCCAGCTGGTCTGAAAGACTACTTCTCCTGTCAAGGGATTTAAAACTGTCCAATCCTCAAAAGCCACTGAATCGCTAGGCTCAATACTACTGCACATCTCAGTCAACTCTTCATTTGACAGGTTCCTACCTTGGAGCAAACTCAAGAGTTTTAATCCTACAAGGATATCCGCCGTACTGCTCGAGCAGCCTTTTCCAATAGGCAAGTCCGTGTGATAAGCAAAAGCAAGATGTTTCATATCTGCTAATCTCTGCATAGCCATCTTCATTTTCTGCCCAAGAACGCTCGAACCATCGCCATCCTCTACTAAACTGAGGTAGCTTTTTTCCGCGATACCGTAAGACAACAGATACTCTTGCTTACCCACCACACACTGAAATAACTCCCCGCAAGAACCTGGACAGGATACACTGAGCTTAGTCATACACACACTCATTTTCTAAGACAGCTTGCAAAGCCGCCAATAGTCGCTCGTTTTCCTCTCGGCTTCGGATGGCAACTCGATAATGTCGATTTGACAAATGATGATAATTGCTACACGAGCGGATAAACATCTTATGCTTGCGCAATTCCTCCCGCAAATCAAGCTCTCCCAAATACTCAAAGAAAATATAATTCACACTCGGTGGCACAACTCGTAAACGAGAAAAGCGCGACAAGTTCGTAAAGAGATAGTTCTTTTCCTGCTCTAGCCAATCTCTGGTTTTCTCTTGATAGGCTGTATCGGCTACAATCACAGGCACGGCTGTATCGGCTAAGGTATTGACCGTCCATGGAGCACGGCTTTCCTGAATGTCTGATAAGCAACTCGGATGATAGCTCACAGCATAGCCCAAGCGCAATCCTGGAATCGCATAAAACTTTGTCAAGGACCGCACCACGATGACATTGGGAAATGCTGCCAAATACGGAATAAAACTATCTCTATCATCTCTCAAAAAGTCCATAAAGGCTTCATCAATGATACAGAAAATCCCTTTTTCTGCCAACACAGCAGCAACTTCTTTCAGTGCTTGACTGCTTTGCAAGGTCCCTGTGGGATTATTGGGATTGCAAATTAAGACCACATCTCCACTTGACAAATCACGCGCAGCTGCAAGTAAGGCTTCACTATCCCAACCATAATCAGGAGCAGACAATACACACTCTCTCATGATGGATCCGACCTGTAAGAAGGCTTTTTCATACTCCATAAAGGTGGGGCTGAGCGTTAAGACTTTTTTGGGACGAAAATAGCGAGCTAATTCATAGAAGAGTTCGACTGCTCCATTTGAAAGAGCGATATTTTCTAAACCACAATGATGGTGCTCAGACAGAGCTAGGCGAGCCTTTTGGTAATGAATATCAGGATAATGAACCAACTGCTCCATAGCAGTCACTAAAGCTGTTTTCAGATTTTCAGATAGACCCAAAGGATTGATATTGGCACTAAAATCAATACACTCTTCTAAGGGGTAGCCCATTTTCTCTGCCAAGGCAGCAGCATTTCCTCCGTGCTCTACTCTCATACGTCCATCCTTTCTGTTCTTTATCTCTAGTATATCATTATTTAAACCATTTCAGACAGTTAAATTTAATCTTCCTGCAAATATTCTTCCAAGGCTTCAATTCCTTGATTTTCAACAGCAGAAATCTCAAATATTTTGATAGCTCCTGCTTGCTTGAGCTGCTTTCTGGCATTTTCAATCTTACTTTGATCTTTAGCCATATCTATTTTTGTAATCACACCGATAACTGGTTTGGTAAAGAGAGAAGAAAATCCTTGGGGGAAGGTCTGCATCGCATCTGCAACCGATACCAATAAGCCAATCACATCCGCTTCAGCAGCAGTGACCGTCAAAGCATTATAGTACCTGCGATGTTGCAAAAATTCTCCTGGTGTGTCAATGATGGCATCATAAAATTGAATGGCTTGAGTTTTATAGTAATCAAGTTCCAATCCCTTTAGACGCTGGGTTAGAGTTGTTTTTCCTACCCCGACAGAGCCAACAAACATGATTTTCTTCATCTGAGCCTCCCTTATTCTTTCATCAGTTTTGCATCTTTTTTATCGAGTTTAATCGTTTCGCGTTGTGGCAGTAGCACACCTTTATTTTCATCACGTCCTTGCAAGAAGTATTTCTCATCTTCTTTGCCGTAAGTATCTACTGCTTCTTTGGCAAGGAGTCCAACACCCTTGCTTGGATCTCTCAAAAGATTAAAGATCAAGCCCACTTGCAATTTAGGGAAATCTTTCAGCATAGCGTAGTCTCCATTACTATCGCCTCCAATCATGATAGGCTCTGCCCCCTCATAATTCACGGCAATCAAATCTTTGATCGTCTTGGTTTTGCCTTCCCCTTGTGTTTGTGCATACGAAGTGTCAAATTTAGACTGGATCACTCCTTGCTCATCTTTTACGAGACGCATCGCAAAGACATGATCTTTTGGAATATTATAACCATATTTGCTATTGGTTGCATACGGTACAATGACATCATAATAAGACGCAGAGCAGATATAGACATCAATCCCATTATCCATCATCGCTTTGTAAAGATTTTGCATTTCTTTTACAGAACGCACACCGCGTTTGAAGGTGACGCTGACTTGACCGGCTTCTCCTTTCAGTGTGCTTGGGCTTTCCCATGTCTCAGACACTAAGTCGTCTTTCAAAGCATAATCAATGGATTTTTCAGACAAGGCTTCCACCTCTTCTGAGGTCATCCCTGCGTACATATAAGTCACCCAAGGATAGCTGATGTCAGAGCTAAAAGTGCCTCCTACCGCTTCGTACAAATAGCGAAGTTTAGCACTGAAGTCCTTGAATTCATCCATTTTCTTGACTTCTTCTAAAGACTTGTCTCCATTCATCTCGCTGTATTCGTTATACAAAACAGTGTAATCTGACAGCAAATCGGTTGCGATTTTATTGATATTGACCGCCTGTCCGTCTTTATTGTTAAATTCTTCCTTGAAGTCATCCTCTGGCAAGGTCTCACGGACTGCCGCATCAAACTGCTCAGGAGTCATTTTGAAGGCAAGATTGGCGATTTGATAGGTAAAAGTAGCCTCACCAATGTCATTGATGACGGTTGTATTATCCCAGTCAAAGACGGCGTATGGCTTTTGGTTCTCCTTATAGTCCTTGCTCATCTTTCCATTTTCTTCGATAAGTTTGACTAAGCGTGTATGAAGGCTGCCCTCCCAATTACCTTTTGCCAAGACCTTGTCATTCATGGTCGTCTCCATTTTCGTATCAGACATCTTTGTCTCCGTCTCTTTTTGAGCCTGACAAGCTCCTAACAATAGCACAGCTCCGCAGAGCAATACAATCCCTTTTTTCCGCATGGAAAAAAACCTCCTTGATAAAATTTATATGGTAAAATACAAAAAAATGGCATAGTCATCCTGTTTGATCGTGAAACTCTCGCTTCTTTGCGAACAAAACAGGCGCCTTTGCCATTTTTTGATATTAACACTATAAGTATAACCTAGATACGGGATATAGTCAACTATAAATCGCTTTCAAAGTCTCTATCAACCTTTAGAAAATCTAGCATTATCAAGGCTTTTTGGTGTGTTTTAAGGTTTTAAAAATTTTTCTTGAGATTTGAGATAAAAGCACAATGCTCCTATTAAATTGGCTTGATTGTGAAACTGACAGGCTTCGATAGGAAGATCAAGCTCTAAAATTGGCAAAGCTTTATCAGCTAATAATCGCTGGTATTCAGCCTTCACTGTATCAATCAAGATTGCCTGCTGACTAATGCCGCCACCAATCACGACCTTATCTAGCTGAAAGAGGGCAAATAAATTTAAAATGAGATTCGCAATTTCTTGGCAATACGCCTGAAAGGTCTGCATCAAGTTCTCGTCTGCTCCCTCTTTTAAGCGGTTGAACACTTCAATTCCGTCTTCTTGACCAAGCCCCAGTTCTTGACTGGCTTGCTTGACAAACTGAACGGCTGAACCACGATTTTCTACTAAACTTTGTAATCCTTGTAAATGCAGCCCTAAAATCTGCCCTACTTGCTGAAAAGGCTTTTCCTTTTGCTCCCAAACTTGACGAAGAGAATGGCGCAAAAAGACTGGCGATTGGAGCTGAGACCATGTGAGCAATTCCCCCCTAGACACCATGCTCAAGCCCACACCTGTCCCTAAGACAAGGGCAGCTCCACATTTGCTGTCTCGCAAATGACCTAGCTGAGCTTCTGCCAATCCTGCTGCATCAGCATCGTTTAAGACAGTCACTTCAACTCCTGATTTTTCCTTTAAATACTGGGCTAGAGGAAACGTTTTGAGATACGGAATTAAGCCACCTTGAAAGACATAACCTGTCTGACTATCAATGGTACCAGGGCAGGAAATTGCAAGACCTGAAATAAGGCTCTGGTATTGCTTTATCAAGTTTTCAAGTGTTGCTAGAAACTCTGGCATAGTTGCTGGCGTAGGGACTTTGCTCAAGTCTCTTAGCTCCATTTCTTCCGTCATCAGCCCATATTTGATATAGGTTCCTCCAATATCAATCGTTAGATACTGATTCATCTTTTACCCTTTCTTCTCCATCATGCCAGCCTGTAATTGATACATTTTATGATACGTACCTGCTTTTTCTAGCAACTCCTCATGCGTGCCGCTTTCGATAATCTTGCCCTTATCAAGGACATAGATGCAGTTGGCATCCTGAATGGTCGATAAACGGTGAGCAATGGCAATGGTTGTACGTCCTTGACGCATTTTTTCAAGGGAATGCTGGACAATCTGCTCGGTTTCAGAGTCAATATTTGCCGTTGCTTCATCCAAAATCAAAATCTTAGGCTGGCTCGCGACTGTCCGTGCAAAGGCAAGCAACTGCCGTTGACCAGTTGAAAAGCTACTACCACGCTCAGATACAGGAGCTTGATACCCCTTAGGTAATTTCTGAATGAATTGGTCTGCGTCAACAAATTCTGCAGCAGCCCGCACTTCTTCGTCTGAAATGTCTTGGTACATCTTGATATTGGATTCAATCGTGCCGTGATATAAGAAAGGATCTTGTAAGACAAGCCCGATATTCTTGCGCAATTCTGCTTGTGAAAACTGACGAATGTCCTGTCCGTCAATCAAGACCTGACCCGATTCGAATTCATAAAAGCGCATCAAGACATTGATAATCGAAGACTTACCAGAGCCTGTCGCTCCGACAAAGGCAATGGTTTCGCCCTGCTTGACTTGAAAAGAAATACCGTCCAAAATCCGCCGTTTTCCATCATAAGAGAAAGACACGTCACGAAATTCGATAATGCCTTCTTCAATTGTCGCAGTACTGTTTCCCTGACTCGGTTCAAAACCAGTCTCATCAATCAAGTCAAAAACTCGACCAGCAGATACCATTGAAGTTTGCAAGGTCGAAAAGTTTTGGGTTACTTCAATCAAGGGATCAAACAGGCGATTGACATATTGGATAAAGGCATACATAAGCCCTGCTGAAATGCCAACATCAAGACCACGGAAGCCAAAATAAGCCATTAACAGCGCATAGGCAAGGAGTTTTAGAAGCGACATAGCAGGTCGCAAGAACAGGCTGTCAAGAGCCATCGAGCGATTGGCATAAGCCACATGCTCTCGATTGATTTCCTCAAATTCCGCCTTCAAGCGCTCTTCCTGACTGAAAGCCTGAATAATCCGAATCCCCTCGATACTCTCAGACAGTTTACTATTGATATCGCTCAAGAGACTTCTGGTCTTAGCGATAACAGTAACCGATTTTTTGCGGTAGAGATTGACCAAGATAAAGATAACTGGGAGCAAAAGCGCCACCAAAGCAGTCAAGCGGACATCCAACATCAGCATGGTATAAAGAGTCACACTGAAAATAAAGACGGCTGAGATAAAGCTGGATAAAATCCCTGAAAACATTTCAGAGATGGCCTCGGTATCATTGGTAATCCTAGAGACAATCGAACCTGAAGGTGTCCGATCAAAATAGGACATGCCCAAACGCTCCATATTGGCAAAAGCGTCTCTGCGAATGTCACGCACAATGCTGTAAGAAACCCTTGCAAAAAAGAGATTTCCAAAATACTGAATCAGTGTCTGTACGACATACATCAGATAATAGCCAACCAAAATCATGACCGCCGTCTGATTGACATGACTCAAATAATGGTCGATAAAATGAGAGGCAATCAGGGGAATGATATTTTTCACAACGGTTGTTAATAAGAGCAGGCCAAGGGCAAGTGCCGTCAACCATTTATAGGGCTTTAAATAGGTCAGCAAACGTTTAAAAACAGCCCATTGATTAGCTTTCTTCATTTGGCACCTCCTCCATTTCTAGCTGTTGGGAAGCGTAGGTCTCCGCATACCAGCCACCTTGCGCAAGCAATTCCTCATGACGGCCACGCTCGATGATTTTCCCGTCCTGCATCACCAAGATTAAGTCTGCATGGACAACTGCTGACAAGCGGTGGGCCGCAATAATCGTAGTCTTAGCTTGCCGTGTTTCTTTGAGATTTTCGATAATGGCATGCTCCGTTTTCGCATCGACCGCCGACAAGGAGTCGTCTAAGATTAGAATCTCAGGATTTAAAATCATGGCACGACTCATTGCAATCCGCTGCTTTTGACCGCCTGACAAGGATACCCCTTTTTCGCCAATTAGCGTATCAAAGCCCTCTGGCATGGCTACGATGTCTTCATAGACATAAGAAAGTTTCGTCGCCTCTTCGACCTGTTCTCGTGATAAATTAGGATTTCCAAAACGGACATTTTCCAAAATCGTGGTTGCAAATAAGAATTGATCCTGCGGTACATAGCCGATTAGTTTGCGCAAATCGCTCAAGCGATAGTCTCGAATATCATGCCCATTGAGCGTAATGCTCCCAGCTGTCACATCGTGCTCTCGCAATAACAGTTTCATCAAACTGGTCTTTCCAGAACCAGTCTGCCCAACCAAGCCCAAGGTCTGACCTTTCTCTAAAGCAAAGTGAATAGCTGATAAAGTTTCAGACTCTTCGTAGCTGAAGCTCTCCACATCATAGACTAAGCGACCATTTACAACTGTCTCAACAGGATGTTCTGGCTCTTTAATATCTTCTTTCTGTGCTAACAGCGTATGAATCCGGTCATAGGACACACTTCCACGCTGAGCAATGTTAAATAAGAAACCAATCGCCATCAAAGGCCAAACCAGCATATCAAGATAGGTCACAAAGGTCACTAGATCCCCAATGGTCACCTGGCCTCGGGCAATCATCATAGCACCAACCGCTAAGGTCAAGACATACGAGCCTCCAATAAAGAGCAAAACAAGTGGATCAAACATGACATCATAGGTCATGGTTCGCATATTTTTCACAAAAGCCATCTCATTGACCTCTTGAAAAGAAGCAATTTCCTCTTCTTGGTAGCCAAAGGACTTGGTCACCTTGATCCCTGCCACACTCTCTTGCACCTTATTGTTCAATTCTGAAAAGGCAGCTTGAGAACCCTTGGTTGCCTCATGAGTTTTCCGCCCTAGCTTACTGGTAGCAAGCGCCATAAATGGCAGGGGAATCACCGCAATCAAGGTCATTTGCCAAGAAATAGTGAAAAACATGGTGATCAGAGTCACCAAAGCCGTAATGGAAGCATCCACTGCCGACATAACACCGCCACCTGCCAAACGAGTTAAAGAGTTGATATCATTGGTCGCATGCGCCATTAAGTCTCCCGTCCGGTATTTCTGATAAAAAGACGGAGACATTTTTGTAAAATGCTCAAACAAACGATAGCGAATGATTTGCCCCAAACGGTAAGAAGTCCCTAAAATATACATCCGCCAAATATAACGTAACCCATACATGGCAAATGCAGCAAGAATCAAATAAAAGAGCTGCAAAAGCAGATCTCCCTTCGTCAAATCACCACGCGTAATAGCATCAATGACAGACCCCATAATTTTCGGTGGAATCAAATTTAAAACAGCGACCAAGCTCAAGGAAGCAATTCCGATGAGATAGCGCCGTTTTTCCTCCTTAAAAAACCACCAGAGATTTTTAATAATCGACATGAATTTTCTTTCTATTGCTCTGATTTTTTAAGCATACTTTTTCTATTATATCATAAATTGTAAGAGAAGATTCATACTAAGATTTTCCAAAAATAGAACAGAGAAGAAATGCTGGCTCTTCTCTGTTAATTTTTCAATAAATGGACGTCAGAAATCTCAATCATCATTTAAAGCAGCAAATTGGGGCGCTAACTCTCCCAATCTGTCTCGCCTAGCGGTCTGTTTTTTCATCGTCCTACTCCTCGTCTAATTGTGCATATTCTTCATCACTCACAGCCTCGTAAAATTCACTTTTTCCTGCAGTGATAACGATGTGTTCAAACCAGCTATCCTTTGTCGCTCCGTGCCAGTGTTTGACACCCTTATCCGTCACAATAACATCTCCTGCTGTCAGACGACGAGCGGATTTTCCCTCTTCTTGGTACCACCCCTCACCCCCTGTCACTAAAAGAATCTGATAACCATCTACATGGACATGCCAGTGGTTGCGGCAACTCGGCTCAAACGTCACATTTGCAACGGCCACTTGTCCATCTGGTGCTTGAGCCAGTATGTCTAAGTAGGACTGACCTGTAAAGACAGCTTGGTAGGCTTCGTTTTTATCCCCCATTTTAAAGGGACTTTCTTGTCTCAACATTGCTAAATCTGCCATCTCTATTCTCCTTTTTTAAACAAGTTTCCCTCCATCTCCACCATGACTTTCTCATAGTTAGCAATCTTATAGTCCAGTCGGCTGATAGCTGCTAATAGCTCATCCGCCTTTTTCTGCAATTTTTCGCGTTCCTCCATTAAAATCGAACGACGCTCTGCAAGATGTTGCTCTTCTCCATCCTGACACAAGCTAATATAGTCAATCAGGCTCTCAACCGACACCCCTGCACTCCTAAAACATCGAACAAATTCGAGCGCCGCCAAATCTCGTTCGCTAAAATCACGAATGCCAGCACTATTTCTCTGAACCTTTGGAATCAAGCCAATCCGCTCATAATACCGAATCGTATCGCTTGACAAACCGGATAATTCACTGGCTTTTTTGATATTCATCTAACCACCTCTTTTCTTTACTTAGTATATACCTTGGAGTAGACTCTAAGTCAAGTATTTTCAAAAAAAGAGACTGAGCACTATGTTCTCAGTCTCTAATCGATTAACGAATTTGTTCAAAATGAAGATGAACAGCAATGTGCTCACCATAGCCACTGCGCTCTAAATCGCGCTGCAAACGGTAAGAAATATAATGCTCTGCAATGGTGATGTAGCCAGCACCCAATAAGCGGTGTTCTACCATAGATTGAATCATGCTAATGGTGGCACGTTCTACCTTGGCATCTTCCAAATCCAAGACAACTTTTTTTGTGACTTGAGCTAGGTTTTGACGCAAATCATCTGTCAGGACATAGACGGTTTGCGCTGCCTTTAAAATCGCTTGATAAATCTTATCTGGGTTAAATTCAGTAATTTGCCCATCTCGTTTAATCACTTGCATGGTCTTCCTCTTTTCTATCAGTCATTTCAACCTATTATACCATACTTAGCGTTATTTTTCCATTGCTGCAATAACAGCTTTCGCTTCTTCTTCTGTACAAGCAACCAGTGGCAAGCGCAGTGGTCCTACCTCAAATCCTTGGTGATTGAGGACTGCTTTTAACGGTGCTGGGCTAGTTGTTGAAAAGAGCGCATCTACTTTTGGCAATAATTTGCGTTGAATGTTAGCTGCTTCTGCCACATCTCCCTTGTCCAACGCCTCAAACATAGCATGGAAATCATCCCCGTTTGTGTGAGCTGCTACACTAATCACCCCTTGAGCTCCAAGTGCTTTAGCGTGGAAAGCCTCGCCATCTTCTCCTGTATAGACCAGAAAATCTTCTGGCGCATTTTCTACCAGATTCGAAATGGTGGCTACACCTGTACAATCCTTAATCGCAATGATGTTGGGATGCTCAGCCAAACGGAGAGACGTTTCCACCGTCAAACCAGCCACGGTGCGCCCAGGTACATTGTAGACCATAATCGGTAGACTGCTAGCATCAGCAATCGCCTTGTAATGCTGATAAAGCCCTTCTTGCGTTGGCTTATTGTAATAAGGTGTGACTGCAAGCCCAGCTGCAAATCCGCCAAAGGCTGCTACCTCACGCGCAAATTCAATCGAATCTCTTGTATCATTCGTTCCAATACCTGCGATCAAAGGCACACGACCAGCGACGATGCGTTGCACTTCTGCAAAGAGTTCCAACTCTTCCTCGTGGGTGAGTGTTGGACTTTCTCCCGTTGTCCCTGCCAAAATCAAACCTTCTGTATGGTGGGCAAGGAGGTGTTCAATCAACTTAGGCAATGCCTTAAAGTTGATACTTCCGTCTTCATGAAAAGGCGTAACGAGCGCCGTAATAATGCGTGCTTTTCTCAATTCTTCTAGTGACATTGTTTCCTCCTAAGTGATGATATTGTCATGTAATTTGCTTATTTTAATTCAAAAACGACTTCTTGCGTCGGACGAACCAAACCACGTTCGTGCAGGGTTTCAGCGATTTGAACAGAGTTCCAAGCTGCACCTTTCAAGAGATTGTCTGATACAACCCACATGTGAATCCCTTTTTCAGCATCCAAGTCGCGACGAATCCGACCGACAAAGGTTTCACGCTTGCCCACCGCATTGATAGCTTGTGGGTAGATTTGGTGCGCCACATCGTCTTCCAAGACAGCGCCTGGGAAGGCTGCGATTGCGGCTTTTACTTCATCAATCGGTGCTACTTCTTTGGTTTCAATATAGACAGATTCTGAATGAGCTGACAAGACCGGAATGCGGACGCAGGTCGCAGAAACAGCGATACTGTCGTCTTCCATGATTTTCTTGGTTTCCTTAGTCATTTTCATCTCTTCATAGGTGTAATCATTGTCCGTAAAGACATCGATCTGTGGCAGCGCGTTAAAGCCGATTGGATAATGCTTCTTGTCACCACCAGACGGTAGGATATTCGCTTCTACATCTTTTGGTGCTACACCGTCATTTAAGACCGCACGCAGTTGCGCTTGGGTTTCCAAAATCGCACCCATACCTGCTCCAGAAACAGCCTGATAGGTTGATACAATCACACGGTCCAAGCCCCATTTTTGACGAATAGGCTCTAGGGCAATCATCATCTGAATGGTTGAACAGTTTGGACAGGCGATAATTCCCTTGTGAGCATCAAGCGCATGCGCATTGACTTCAGGCACGACAAGTGGCACATCAGGATTTTGACGGAAATAAGACGTATTATCAACGACAACCGCTCCTGCCTTGACCGCATACGGCGCATACTTAGCAGAAGTTGATCCACCTGCTGAAAAGAGCGCAATATCGACACCTTCAAAAGCATCTTCTGTCGTTTCTTCAATGGTTACATCTTGTCCCTTGAACTGCAAGACCTTGCCTGCTGAACGAGCAGATGCCAAATAACGAACCTTATCAATCGGCAAAGTTGACTCTTCCAACATCTGAATCATTTGCGCCCCAACGGCACCAGTTGCACCAACAACAGCTACTGTATATCCCATAATTTACCTCTTTTTTGAATTTTCTAAAAATTTGTATATGCTTGTTATTATACACTTTTTTTGAGTAAATGAAAAGATATTGATTGAAAAATATTTGAAAAAATTCCATTCCTTTATCGAGCCTCAGCCAAGGCTAAACTATCATGCAATCCGAAAACAGAATTACCTATGATATTCAGAACTAAATCGGCTACACTTTTTCTTGATACATATTGACTGTAAAATGGCTCAAAGCATCCTGTTACAACATGGTCAAGATGATGCTTATCATGTAGGCAGGGAATGTGAATGATCATGTAGTCAAGTCCAGAATTTACGACCAGCTGTTCTGACTGACAAAGTTCTTCAAATACATCATCAATCGCTTCTTGGTTAGCCAGTCCAAATTCGCCTTCTACTTCATGATAAATCCCCATAGCATTGGACGACAACAGATGTCTAACTTGATATCTCTTCATAGAAGAAATGACAATCGATGTCACCCTACTATCTGGTGTAATATCAACCGGTGCTACATAAACAATAGCTTCTCCTTTCATCGCTTGATCCATCACTCTAGCATCCTCTATGCCACCTTCAAGTAAGGTTACACAACTGTGATTTGCCCATTTTGCTAGTCGTTTACTCTTTCTCAAGACCAGAGTCATATGAACATCCTCAAATCTCGGCTGAGATAATAGTTCTTTTGTGACGATTTGTGCAATACGGCTATACACGTATAGTTGTTTAGTTTTGATTTAGTACGAGGCAATGAGTCACAAGTATAACTGGATTTAGATAAGACGAGGTAATGACGTAATAAATGAAAACTAAACAACCATAAGATGATCTATTCTAACACTTAGAACATACTCTAAGTCAAGTAAGAAGGACAACAAAAAATCCTCCTTTCAAATCATGAAAAGAGGACGTTTGTTATAACCCATTATAGGATTTCACCATTTGAGGCAATGACTTCCTTGTACCAATAAAAACTGTCTTTCGGCGTGCGATTAAAAGTGCCATTCCCTGCATCGTCCTTATCGACATAGATAAATCCATAGCGCTTGCGCATTTCACCAGTACCTGCTGAAACTAAGTCAATACAGCCCCACGTCGTATAGGCAATTAAATCCACACCGTTTGCAATGGCTTCAGCCATAGCCTTGATATGCTCCCTGTGGTAATCAATTCGGTAGGTATCGTGGATAGCTCCATCTTCTTCGACCGTATCAAAGGCACCCAAGCCATTTTCTACTACCATCATTGGAATCTCATAGCGGTCATACATTTTTTCCAAATAATACTGCAAGCCCATTGGGTCATGAGCCCAACCCCAATCCGAATAGGTTAGGTAAGGATTTTTAGCACCCATTGAGAAATTCCCTGACACTTTATCCTCAACCTGATGTGTCGTCACAATAGAAGACATGTAGTAAGAGAAGGTGTACATATCAATCGTACCATCCAGCAAATCCTGCTTGTCTTGCTCAGTAATCTCTAGCTCTACACCTCGTTCTTTCCATAGACGCTTAGCATAGCTACCATAGCGACCTTTAGCCTGCACATCACTACAATAGAAAATATTTTGTTCCCACTTGTGCTGATTTTCTAAAATATCTTTCGGATCACACGTTCCAGGGTAGAACGTAATCCCGCAAATCATATTGCCAAATTTAAAATCAGGATTGATGCCATGTCCAATTTTTATCGCACGGGCAGAGGCAACAAATTGATGGTGCAAATGTTGGTAGGCATCTTGATAATCTTGATTGCTTGCTTTCTCTCCAAACATATCAAGAAACATAACGGTATTGTTGATTTCATTAAAGGTTAGCCAGTATTTGACCAAATCCTTATATTCCTTGAAAATCGTCTCTGCATATCTGACATAAAAATCAATCAACTTGCGGTTAGTCCAGCCGCCATAACGCTCTTCTAGAGCAAGTGGGGTATCAAAATGCCAAATAGAGACCAAAGGCTCAATGCCGTACTTGTGGCATTCCTCAAAAACAGAGCGGTAAAAATCAAGACCAGCTTGGTTTGGCTCTGTATCGTCACCATTTGGGAAAATCCGTGCCCACGAAATAGACAACCGGAACACACTATACCCCATTTCTGCAAAAAGCTTAATATCTTCCTTATAGCGGTGATAAAAATCCACCGCCTCATGGTTCGGATAATATTCGTCCTCTAAAATGGCAAAGCGCGCACCTTCTGGCAATTTTGCTGTGTGTCCCATAGAGGAGAGTTTGCCAGGATTTCCATCTTTATCAATATAAGTCGCATAACGAGGTTTATCAACCGAGCCACCTGTGGTCACATCTGTCTGAACTAAGCCACGACCATCTACATTATAAGCACCCTCAGCTTGATTGGCAGCAATCGCGCCACCCCATAAAAATCCATCTGGAAATCGTTTTGTCATTCTAGTCTCCAATTCTATTTATTTTACTGTACGTAGCAAGTCATCTCCTGCCTCTACTGCATACTTTTCTGTCGCAAGAATATCTGTAAATTGCTGTGTATTTGTGACAATGACAGGTGTGATGATTGGAAGATTTGCATCTTTAATCATATTGATGTCAAATTCAATCAATTTTTGACCAACGTCCACACTATCTCCTACCTGAACAAATGACTTAAATCCTTTACCTGCAAGTGATACTGTATCCATTCCAATATGGATGAGGATTTCTGCACCATTTTCTGTCACAAGTCCAATTGCATGATTTGTTGGGAATATCAAGGAAACCGTTGCTTTAACAGGGGATAGTACCAAACCATCCACAGGATCAATCGCTACACCTTTTCCCATCGCACCTGATGCAAAAACGGGATCAGGAACATCTTCTAAACGCACAACTTTTCCAAACAATGGACTAGCAATCTCTTCGCCTTTAATATCTTTTGAGAGTTCCTCTGTTTCTGAACTTGTATCTTGAACTCTGTTTTTATCATTATCATACAGATTTGGCACTGGCACTATCATTTGAGCAACAAAGGAAACCACAATCGCTACAATTGTAAATCCTACCACAATCCACATTGGAGTTAGTCCTGTCTCAGGTCCTACATATGCAGGATATTGAAAAATACCAAAGGAACCAACAGAATAAGCTGTAATCTTAAAGGCAGCAAGACCTGCTCCTATTATACCAGAAATCACGCATGAAATATAAAATGGTGTTTTCATTGGCAGAGTAATTCCATAAATAGCTGGCTCAGTGACTCCAAAAATAGAGGAAATCAAGGCTGGTATGGTTAGACTTTTTACCTTATCTTCTTTTGTTTTCAAATAAATAGCAGCTAAAACACCTGTTTGTGTAAAGTTTGGCAACATAGCTCCCATCAAAATAGCTGTTGATCCTGTTTGTGAAAATTGAAGAATCGCTAAGGGAACAATAGCCCAGTGGAGCCCAAACATCACCATCACTTGCCAGAATGCTCCTAGCAATAAACCATATAGCACAGGGCTAAAATTCATCACCATTGTAAAAATATTAGACAGAACATCCGATACCGCATTAGCAACTGGACCAACTACTAAAAATGTCAATGGCACTGTAACGACAATCGTCACAAATGGTACGATAAATAATTTTACCACATCTGGAGTCATTTTTTTCACAAATTTCTCAATGTGAGAAGCCACCCAAATCGCTAAAATAGCTGGCATAACCGTCTGCAAATAACTTCCTGCTGAAGGTAGTTCAAAAGGAACGCCAAAAACATGTGCTAGATTTCCTTCTTTCAATACAGCCAATGTTTGTGGCAAGGTCGGATATACAAGCGCTGCTACAATTGCAATGGCAGAGAATTCACTCATTTTAAATTTTCGAGCAGAAGTCACTGCAATGATGATCGGTAAAAACTGAAAAAATCCATCTCCTGCAGCATTTAAAATAGCATACAAAGCGTTATTATCTGCAGATAGTCCAAAGACAGACATAATGCTCACAAGACCTTTAATGATTCCTGTTGCCGCTAAAGGACCTAAGAAAGGTTGAAAAATTCCTGAAATTAAATCAACAAAACGATCAAACAAACTTCCTTTTGTAGCCTCATCGCCTTCGTCTAAATCTAATTCTCCAATTCCCTTAACTCCTTCTTGTAAAACCGCTCCATAGACATCTGGTACATGATTTCCAATCACGACTTGATACTGCCCTCCAGCTTCTACCACTGTGACAATTCCTTCACGCTTTTTGAGATAATCAGTATCTGCTTTGCCTACATCCTTTAATAAGAATCGAAGACGTGTCACACAATGTCGAAGATTGATAACATTGTCTTTTCCTCCGACGTGCTCAATAATATCTTTTGCTAATTCTGAATAATCTTTCACCATTATCATTTTCCTCTTGTTCCTTGATTTATTTGTGTTGTCTATATCTAATCTCCATTAGGGTGGATAAACTCGTTTTTTAATTATCCTATTCTTTTGCATTGTGCATACCTTTCTGATCCTTTTATCTTTATTCTGTTGCAGATATCTCTTTCACCATCTTTTGTCTCATAAAGACCATCACTGCTCCCATTAAAAGAAGAGCAATAGAGCCTAAAATGCTATACTCAGTTCCACCGCCTTGGGCAATGAAGAGACCGTTAACAGAAGTTCCAATAGTAACTCCTAAATTGGCAGAAGCTAAAAATAGACCATTGGCAAAATCAGGGGCATCCGCTCCAACTTTCGCAATCATATATTGATTGGCATTTCCTTCCAAGCCTGCAACAATCCCAAATAGAAGTAGAATCGGAATAACCAAGATTGCTTGCTGTCCAAAGATAAAAAGCAAGATAAACAAAGCGATTAAAGTCATTGGTAAGGATTTTAAAATCAAATCCGCTCTTTTCCCTAACCATTGACCTGCTAAGCCATTTCCAACAATATTCATCACCCCAATCACTAGAAGGAGTGTACTGATGGTACTAATCTCAAAGTGACTCACACTATCTAAAAAATCAGATAAATAGCTGTTAAATCCAAACACAGCACCATTTAAAAGTAAAACACTCAGAATTGAAATCCAAACAACAGGGCGTTTTAAAATGCTGAGTTGTTTCCCGTAAGAAAGTCCTTTTGTAACAGGCATAGAAGGCACAAGAAAGAAAGTTCCCACGAAAACGAGCACATTGATAATGGCAAAGAAGGCCATCGCAGCACCTAAGGAAAAGTGACTGGCAAGGAAATTAGACACCGGAATCCCCAGCAAGGAACCAGCTGACACACCGATAAAGACACGCGCTACTGCTTTTTCTGCGTCTTTTTCTGCTACTGAACTTGCTGCAACACTCATAGCCATAGAAACATAAACCGGATGAAAAACTGCTGGAATCATGCGCAACAGAACTAATACCCAAAAATTCGGAGCTATGATAGAGAAAACCGTTGTTAAAGCAAAGGTCCCCGTAGCTAGTAACATGACTGTTTTACGATTGACTTTTGAAAAAAGCAGGGGCATAGTTGGACCAGAGATCGCTACTACCAAGGCAAAACTACTCACTAATAATCCTGCCTGTGACAAAGAAACATGGTAATCCTTTGCGATATGAGGCAAAATCCCCATAACTCCCATTTCCGTATTTAAAATACCAAACACACCAATCGTTAACAATAAAATAAGTGATTTCGCTGATGTTTTCATTTTCTTCCTTTCTCTTCCTTCATAAATGTGACATTATTTGCGTGCTTTAATGCTTCAGCTAGACCGCTACTATCTAGGATCGATCCCAAATCTGTATAAGAATAAGAAGACACAAAATCTTCATAAAATAGCACCAAACCATCTCCTTGCCATAACTTCACATCTCCAGCATGAATATTCCCTGCCTGTTTATCCTGAGAAGTAAAGTTTTCTCCCAAAGGGGCGTAAACTTCATTGCCATTGACATGTTTCATCTCCACTGTTAATGGCAGTAAAGCTTCAAATTCACGAGCTGCTTTGCTATCATTTAATGCAAGTTCAAATCTTTGTTGGTTAATACTCACTAAAATCATATGACCTTCTCCTTTTATTGTCGTTTTTGAAGATTGCTTACTGAATCGTCCTAGGAGAACAAGGAGCGCTATGAGGCACATCAATCCTAGAACTCCATATGTTCTTTTGTCCATTTTGTCTCTCCATTCTTCTACATTTAATCTATCACAGTTCATTATCTATATCAAATACCTATATTTTATAAAACAAATGCTTAAAAGGCATATTTAGCTTTCTTTTTTCCATTCTTTGTGCTAGAGTAGTAAATGAGATTATCCAAGCGAGGAAATGATGAATATTCGTGTACTTCAATACTTTGTGACAATTGTCCAGACCAAAAGCATTTCTAATGCAGCTCATACTCTTCACATCACACAACCAACCTTATCACGACAAATCCAAGAATTGGAAGAGGAACTTGGCACTATTCTCTTTCATCGAAGCAATCGTGAGATCAAATTAACCGATGATGGGCAATATCTCTACAATCGAGCGATTGAAATTTTATCCCTCGTCGAAAAAACAGAAAACAATATCAAGGGAGCTAAAGATTTCTCTGGAGATATTTATATCGGAGCAGCTGAGACCCAATCTTTTGATCTTGTGGCGCGTGCGATTCAGCAGATGACAAAGACATATCCGCATGTAAAAATCCATTTGCGCAGTGGCAATTCTGATGATATTTTAGAATACCTCAACCAAGGGGTCTATGATCTAGGCTTGATTATTGGACCTTACGACCAGAAAAAATATGACGCTATTGATCTACCCAATCGAGACCAATGGGGAGTTTTAGTCCCCAAAGACCACCCTTTAACGAAACTTACGAACCCCAGTCTAGCCGACGCACTAAACTTTCCTCTCATCGTATCAGCTCAGACCACCATTGATTACAGCATTTTTGCTGGACTGGGCGATTACACAATAGTCGCTACCTATAACCTGCTCTATAA